>PWFC01000054.1 GCA_003554025.1 Mollicutes bacterium | reverse complement strand
TTTGATTATAAGACCTATATGTTCTTCTAAACATCTAAAAAATATTTTTTAGGCTTTATTGGGGTATAGGAGTCCAAAAAATGCTTCTTATTTATAAAGGGGCTCTAAAATAAAATATTTTTTAGAACTTGGAATTGGTAAAATAGTCACGAGAAATTTATAAGCATAATCCTGAGTGGCAGGAGCATTATTGGCTGTTCTCTAGGACCATTTCTCTGTGTATCTGTCGGCATCGAACTTTCTATTGAGTCCGTTTGCATTCATGTAACGGACCTTTCCGTAGACAGGTCTTTCCTTCCAACCCTGGTCGTGCTTGCCGAAACACCAGGCCACGCCAGTGAATCCGTTCGGATCCCTTCCGTCCAGTTCGTACTTGTTGTTGAGTTTGAGAGCTATCCGAAATCCTTCTTCCGGAGTATCTGTCCACTCGAGGATCTTCTTTCCCCAGTACATCCTCATATAACCGTGCATCTTACCTGTCTCGACCATCTGCCTCTGGGCGGCGTTCCAGTAGGGATCATGGGTTTCCGCGTTTTCAAACTCCTCTTCCGAATAGACATACTCTCTTTCATCGTCTCTGTGTTTCTCCAGAGTCTCTCTGGCCCAATCGGGCAGACAATCCAGGGATCGGTAGTCTTTGGAATAGTGGATGAAGTTTATCGCCAGTTCCCTTCTCACGATCAACTCTTCCAGAAACTCTTCCGATCCTTTGCCACCCCTTTCTTTGACTCTTTTCGCCACATATACAGGCGAGATCTGGCCGAAGTGGAGATAAGGGCTGAGGCCGGAGAGAACGTCCTTGTTGGGGTCGTTGCTCTCCTCTGGATACCTTTCTATCTTACCCTCCAAGAACCTATCTATTCTGTCCAGGGCCTCGGAACGGCCGCCTTTGAATTCCTCCACCTCTTTGATATCTTGGTTGACATCTAAGTCTCCAACTATGTCTTTCGGATTCTCTAGATCGATGGAATTGAATTCAAGGTCCAGAGAACTTTCCTTCAACTTAACTTCGTCAGGCAGGTTGAGATACTTGTCAATCTTTGACTGGATCTTAGGTCTTATCGTTCTTGCCGCGTACTCCTCCTTGTCGGAAGCGACTTCGACCGGGACTACTATATCAGTTTCCACCTGTGTCATGGGGCAGTTTATTTTTTCTTTGACCTTCTTTCTCCATTCCTTCTGAACATCGAGATAGCCTCTGTCCGTGACAAGTTCTGAAGCATCTTTGGTAACCTCTGGGACCAGATTGACTGGATCACCCTGTCTGGTGATGAACTGGACTCCACGATCATTTAGATTTGCCCGGACTTCTTTCAGACCCTGGAGCATGAAGACGTAGTGTCTTCGGTTGGCTTCTGGAAAGCTGTTGGTCAGAACAAAGAAAACAACAAGAGGTTGTTCGAGGTCTTTCGCCCTCTTGGCCGTGTATTCAAGAGCATGATTGTTTACGGATCTCTGTGAAGCTTGCATCCAGTAAAGTACGAATTCTCCGTCTCTGCTTCCAACTTCTTTAAGTTGTTTTATCCTTTCTTTCTGAATCATCTGAGAACTAAGATAACTTTCACGTTCAAATTTAATAAAATCGGTTCATCCAGTCAGAGAAATTTATAAGCTTTTGACTGGCTTGAAAGATGTCTTGTTATTTTGTTGTGACGTAAGGCCTTAATGTGTTAACTATTTCCTCGGCCTCGGAATCTTTGAACACATCCTCCCTATTGGTTATAAAATCATTGAGTTTTGAAACACTTTTTACAAGGACATGTTTGTAATTGGAATCATAAGACATGTTGTCCTGTACAGAAACCAATACATCGGTCAGACCTTTCCCGCTTACATCAATTTCCTTTCCTGTGAAGAAGGAGGCAATTGGGTTTTTTCCAAATTTGGATTCTAGGAAGACATATAGAACCCTACCCGCACGGTCCACCTGTTCGTAGGGACTTAGTCCTTCGTTGTTCTTGACCTGTTCATCGCTCCAGTTCTTTACTTCAATCACAAAAACGCCCTTTCTTGAAACTACTACTAGATCCATCTGTGCAGACTTCAAGTCATGATTTCCATTGTAGCTAATATAGTCATCCAGTTCAATATTGAGGCCGCATAGAACTACATAATCATCGTCGAGTTCTTCCAGCTTTTCTAAAACCCTGACTTCACCCACAGCACCAGAATAAAGGGAATTATCCTTGACCAGTTCAAGGTCTCCAATACGATCAATCAGTTCCTTCTCTTGCTCCTCAAAAATTTTATCAGGATTTTCTTTCCATCGTTTCAGATTGTTTTCCTGTCTAGCTTTAGATTTCTTTATCTTTCTGAGATTCCAGGGCTTTGAGATATACTTCTGAAAGAAAATCTTAAAATAGTTTGAAAGTACTGAAAACCATTTATTATTTCTTTTATTCTTCTCAACTCTTTGTTGAATTTCCTTTATTTTGTCATCATATTCCTCTGTCCTTTCCTTCTTTTTGTTTCTGATTCTCTCCAATTCATCCTCTTCATCGCTTACTTTTTCAGGCAGTTCGTCAAAGAAATCTTCCTTTTTCTCTTCAAGTTCCTCCTTCAAGTTTTTGTGGACAAGCTCAATATCCTTGAACTCATCAACTTGAGATGGACAGTATTTGTATTCGAGGATTTCCTTTTCACTTTCCGGGAGTCCGAGCACCTTTGCCATAATGAATAAACATCCTGAAAGGTTTATAAATTTCC
>PWFC01000070.1 GCA_003554025.1 Mollicutes bacterium | reverse complement strand
TTGCCGCTTACGATGGGTCTTACCTTCACCAATTTTATCGGCAAAGAGACTTTCGATTTGCAAACACGGGCTTTGGACAATTTCGAAGTGCCGTTGATTATATTGTTCTTTACGATCGCCGGGCTGAAACTCGCTCCGGCGACGCTAGTTCAGGCCGGTTGGATTGCGCTTTTGTTCATATTGTTGCGCATCGTTGGCAAAGTGTTCGGGTCTTTTATCGGTTCGACGTTGACGCGTTGTCCGATGAAAGTGCGTCGCTACACCGGTCTTTGTCTGCTTTCGCAAGGCGGTGTGACGATTGGTATGTTGGTCGCGATGAGCGCGAAACTGCCGACGGAAGAAGCGCAAATCGTTCAAGCCATCATCCTTGCAAGCATTCTTGTCTTTGAAATCATCGGTCCGATTTTCCTAAAACGCTCTTTGGAGCAAGCGGGCGAATCGAGAGAATGGTTAAACAAAGAAACGTAAAAAAATCGCCTTATCCCGGCTTTGCGGGATAAGGCGTTTTTTAAGCGGACGCTTTTTGGAATGCGTGGCGGGTCTTGTTGGCGATTTTGACAAGCATGAGCATAACGGGGACTTCGACCAATAGGCCGACCGTCGTCGCCAGCGCGACAACGGGAGAGATTGCAATGGCGACCGCTACGGCGAGTTCAAAGAAGTTTGAAGCGCCGATCATCGCCGCAGGCGATGCGATATCGTGCGTGAGTTTTAGGCGTTTTGCGGCCAAATAGGCAATGGTAAAGATGAAAAACGTTTGAATGACGAGCGGAATGGAAATGAGGACAATGTGTAAGGGGTTGTTGAGGATGAGGTCGCTTTGTAGGCTGAAAATAAGCACAAGCGTTAAAATAAGGCCTATTACCGTGATTTTAGCGAATTTTGGGATGACCTTGTTGTTTAGATATTCAAGCCCTTTACGGCGAATGAACCAAGAACGTGTCAACGAAGCCGCCACAAGCGGAACCGCCACAAAAACGACGACGGAGAAAAACAGCGTGGCCCAAGGAATGGACGGCATGGTGCCCGCAACGTCGGGAATCAAATAAAGCAGAAAGCCAACAATCGGTACGAACAAGGCCAACAGAATCAAGTTGTTCGTTGCGACCTGCACGAGCGTATAGGCCGCGTTTCCTTTTGTCAGTTGCGACCAGACAAACACCATCGCCGTGCAGGGCGCGGCGCCAAGGATGACCGCCCCGGCCATGTATTTTGCCGCGATGGCTTCATCCATGATGTTTTGATAGATGACCAAAAAGAAAAAGCCGGATATCAAAAACATGGTAAAGGGTTTGATGAGCCAGTTCACTATCCAAGTGAGGTAAAGGCCTTTTGGGCTTTTTCCCACGTTTTTGATGGACGTGAAATCCACTTTCAACATACTAGGAAAAATCATGAACCATATTAGCACTGCAATAGGCAGTGAAATGTTCGCTTCCGTCAAGGTCATACGTTCCAAAAAGGCCGGGACGGCCTCAAAGTATTGTCCGATCAACACGCCTATAATCATGGAGATTAGGACGAAAACCGAAAGATATTTTTCAAAAAAACTCATGAAGAAACAACTCCTAACAGTCGATGTCTTTATCCAATAGCGAAACGAAATTTTCCCAAACTTCGTCAAGCTTATCTTGGTTGAGACTATAAACCACTTTGTTTTTGTCTTTTTCGCCGGTGATGATGCCTTGTTCGTGCAAAACTTTCAGATGGTGTGACAGCGTAGGCTGCGAGATGTCCAGACAATAAATCAAATCACAACCGCAGCGTTCTCCGGCTTTTATGCGATGCAAAATTTTGATGCGGGTTTTGTCGGCGAGAATTCTAAACAGTTTCTCCTGGGCTTTCCATTCATCCATACAAGTTCTCCTTCATTGATAAATATCAATATAGAAAATCATCAATATACTAACATTCTACAAAACTTGTGTCAACGTTAAAAAAGCGCATCGCTTTTGCGATGCGCCAAGAAATTTTTGTCGTTACCGATAACGCTTGGAGCGTCTTCCGACTTGTTTGAATTCGATGCCGAAACTTTTGAGCAGGTCTTTGAACTGCTGGGCTTGATCTTCGTTTATGGTTTCTTTGGACGAATCGATGCGGGTGCCCATTTCATAGTGGGTGCGGCCCCGGTGTGATATTTTGTCGAAATAAACTTCAAAATCCAAATAGGGGGCGGTGATTCGATTGACGCGAATCATGTTGACGTTTCGTACATCGCCGCCATGGATGGAGGTGAGTTCTTGAATCTCACCTTCTGGCAGTTTGTTGTTGTAGACCAAACGGCGCATCTCTTTTTCGGAGAGGCGTTGGTTGTATTCGAGATAGGTATTGTCGTCTATGGTTGGGATTTTCAAGGTCAAATGGTACGAAGTGTGGTTTTCTTTTCGAATGGTGCGCACCCGGAGAGTGATGTCGCGTTCGGCGAGATCGTTGTCCGGGGTGTCGAAGTAGTAGTTGAAATGAATGTCTTTGGAATCGGCAAACTGCACCATCAAATAATCCATGATTTCATGGCATTGTTCTTTGGTCAGCTTGTGACGAAGTTCTTTGTCGAGTATTCGTTTTTTCTCGGCCATAACTCTTCCCCCTTACTCTTACTATTATACATGAAAACCTCAAGGTTTGGGAATGGGTGCCTTAAATTTCTCAAAAAATTGAGAATATGATAAAATAAATACATCATGATACTTTCGAAGGGAAGAAGTGGTGC
>PWFC01000035.1 GCA_003554025.1 Mollicutes bacterium | reverse complement strand
TATGGAGCCTTTGCCAATACGCTCAACGTTTCCTATGAGAGTCCGCCGAAAGGCAAACGCACAGGTACGGCGGGATGGTGGAACAACATCTTTTTCCAAAAACATGCGAAAGAAACGGGGAACGTCCACAAAGATTTTGTTGGCGATGCGTTTTCACAGACAATGAAAAAACAAGTGGCCGATTCCATCAGGGAAAATTTCGGCAAGGTTGATTTGGTCGTGTATTCGATCGCCGCGGGGGCGCGGCCCAATCCAAAAACCGGTGAACTTGTACGCTCATCCATCAAACCGATTGGCAATAAGGCGATGGGCAAGACCATCGACATTGCCAAACGACAACTTAAAGACCTCACCGTTGAACCCGCTGACGACGCTGAAATTCAAAACACCGTATATGTCATGGGAGGGTCGGACTGGCAAGATTGGATGGACACTCTTGAAGCCGAAGGGGTATTGTCCGAAGGCGTCAAGACGATATCGTATACTTATGTCGGAGGAGAGTCAACATCCCATATCTATCGTTCCGGCACAATCGGCAAAGCCAAGGAAGACTTGGAAGATAAGGCGCAAAAAATGCATGAAAAATTGCAAATTTCTTTAGGGGGAGAAGCCCTGATTTCTTCTTCCAAAGCCGTAGTCACCAAAGCTAGTGTCTTTATTCCCCAAATGCCGGTTTATGTGTCATGCCTTTTTGATACCATGATGAGGCACGGAGTTCATGAAACGGCGCTGGGTCATAAATATCGTTTGTTCAAAGATATGGTTTATGGGAATAAACGTATTGTGGACGACGTTGGTCGCCTCCGTCTCGACCACAAAGAGATGGACTTTGCAATTCAAAATGAAACTTCCCGTCTAATGAAAAATATAACCGAAGAAAAACTCTTCGGTCTTGAGGGGACTCAAATGGTGTTGCGGGACTTTTATCGGATGAACGGCTTTGCGTTTGAGGAAATTGATTACGATAAGCCCGTAGATATGGAAACGTTAAGCAAACTTAAGCCGGAATAAGAAAACCACTTTTATGAAGTGGTTTTCATTTGCCTTTGATGGCCCTTTATATGGGCATTTTCCGAAGGTTTGAACGCTTTTCATGAAAGAAAATAAGATGCGATTGTGGCGTTGTTTGTCTATTGAAGCGTGGGGTGATTTTGATGGAAGCGTATTTTTTCCTGCAAAAAACTTTCGATTTCAAACATCGTCTGAAACAAAATCGCCCTGGTTTCAAACGCTTCTCGATTTTCCGGTAAAGGCTTTTTCCGGAAGCTTTCTCTCAAAGCATGAAGTTTTTCAAGCTGTGGTGTGGCCTTGTCGGTTTTCCCAATATCTTCCGCCAGCTCTTGGATGTAGTTGGCGAGGATGTCCGCATAGGGATGATGTTTCTCGAGTTTTTGCATCAAATCAAAAAGTCGCTCGACACGCTTCATTTGAGCGTGTCGCATTCTAAGATACGCCATGTGCCGATGATTTTTATCGAAGAGCAAGTCTTTGTCGGTCAGTTCCGCTTCGCGCAAGACGCGTACAAGTTGTTCGCGGTTTTCGGTATGACGCTTAAGATATTGTTCTTTACGTTCTAATGCGGATAGCGCTTCCGAAGCAAGGACAACATCACGTTTGAGAAGTTCATCGATACGGTTGATATAGCCGCTCAAATACTTGTAAGTGTTGAGGGGATACGTCGCGTTTAAGACCATGGCGACAATTGCCGAGACGCCAATCAGCAAAATTGCGTTCACGAGCATGGACCAAGTGAACGCTCCTTCGATCAACAAGTGTGAGACAAGCACAAGAGAAGGGACGATGCCTACGGATATTCTGAGAGCGAATGAGGAAGCGATGAAGAAAAAAGCCAACAAGAAAAAGACCCATATGTGGTACCCTAAAACAACGAAGAAAACGGTTGAGAGGCCGATGGCCAACAATCCCCCGGCAATTTGCTTGAGGGCATTCATGTAGGAATCCTGCCTTGTTGGCTGTATGAACAATACGGCGAGAATGCCGGCGGTGATGGCATACTCCATATTCAAAGCTTGTGCGATGATGGTCGTAATCACAAGCGCAAACGTCATTTTGATGGTTGTGTGAAGATACCTTCGCATTGCAACCCTCTCCTTAGCCAGTGCGATTTTGCGACAAAGCCTATTCAAGCCGGGTGTTGTTCTCAAGATTGAGAAGACCCGAAACGGTTTTGACTCATAACCGCTACAAACTGTGCACGACACTTACATTAAACCATAGAAAGAACGTTTCGCCAAACAATTGCCCTTTTCTTGTTCAAAGTGTTTCGCCAAGCGTGAACATTGTCTTGTTCATAACAGTGGCATCGCTATGTTATACTACATACATGCTTTACCCACAAACTTCTGTGAAGTTGCAACACCACCACCTAAACGATTAATCCCCTTAAGGATTACAACAATAGCATGCGACAAGAAAGAGGGTTGTGTGCTATAATGTTAAAGAGGTGATTCAAATGCCCGAGCTGTCTTTTGGCGGCATCATAAATTTCCTATTCGGCGTGGCTTTCGGGTTCACGATTTTTTCGTTGCTCTATGTGTATTTTATTGTCCGCGGCAAAGCGGTTTCTCTTAAAGACGACGAAGAAGCGGTTGAATCCGTAGACCAAGAACAGCTCAAAGCCCTGATTACCGACAAGCAAAACAGCTTTAAACGGATGTACAAAAAAACCAACAAAGGATTCGGGAAAGTGCTGTTTGACCTCTCTTACGAACTGGTTGACGAAATATCCTCGTATTATTATCCGCGATCAAAATATCCGATGCTTGAACTAAGTGTCGACGAAATGCTTATGCTCAACAATTACATCACCAACCGTATAGATGGCATCCTAGAACAACCCGTACTGAAAAACACTCGAAACGTCCGCATCAGCGGCATGGTGCACCTTTATCAGCGCAAGAAAAATATTGAGGATACAAAACTGCTCAAGGCGGTGCGCAACAAGAAATTGAACAAAGCGTTCCGCATGACCCTAGGCGCCATCAATGTGATGAATCCCGCCTATTGGGTCCGCAAGCTCGTCATCGGAACCAGCGTGGATTTCATGACGCGCCGCATCGCGTATACCGTCATTGGCGTCGTCGGTGAGGAAACCAGCAAAGTGTATTCGAAAAAACTGTTCGACAAAGACATCGATTTCGACATTGTCGACAAAGAACTTCGAACGCTCGAAGAGGGTGTTGACGATGAAGAAGATTCGGACGAAACATGAGTTTGAGCAAACCATAAAATCCGGGTTTGACGTATTGGTGTTCAAAAGCGAAATATGTCCTTCCTGCGACGCTTTTGATCGTTACGTGGCCCCGTTGGAAGCTCTGTTTCCGCATATCAATTTTTACGAAACGAAGAAAAACCATTCGAATTTGACTAAGATGTTTGACGTACGTGGCGTACCCAGTCTATTCGTCTTCAAGGACGGAACCTTGATCGCCTCATACAACGATGGCAATCACAAAACCTTCATGGATGTTCGCAATTTCTTGAAAAACGCGTTAAAGAGAGGGGATACACGATGTTTTTCAAACGTAGAAAAAAACTAGTCCCGCCTTACGAAAGGACGCCGGATGAAAAACCTTTCCAAGTTTATGAGATTCTGGAAAAGCCCAAAGAAGAGGAACACAAGTACCGGAAAAACCGGTTTGTCTCCCCGATTTTTGGCGAGAATGTCAAAGACGAGGTCGTCATCCCCATCAAAACGAGTCCTAAGCGCAACATGGACAAACTCGACCCTTTTCGCACAAAACCCCGTTTAAGCAAGGAAGAGCGCATTCGAAAATACGGTACAGCGTATCCCGAATTCGATTTGGTCCGCGGCAAGAACCTCGAAGAAGCGATGGACCCTGAGAAGCGCGAAGCCGCCCGCAAACACGCGAACATGCGCGCCAATATCATTGAAAACGACGACAAGGCCAAGACGGAGCAATCCCCCAAACCTCAAGAACGGCCCGAACCATCGACAGAAGAAATTACGGAAACCCCCGCCGCCAGCCAAAAGCGCATGAGCGATTTTTTTGGAGAATCTCAAAAAAGCGACGCAGAACCTTCGCCAAAACCCAAACAAGAAGCCCCCCGCGAACAAACACAGTCCGAGCCTTCTCATGAAACACCGAGCTCTAGCGAACCCGTTCAAGAAAAACCCTCCCATGAAGAATCGGAACCCACAAGGGACACCCGCTTAGACCCGAGTTACGATGAATCCGAAGACCGCACCACGCAAACGATAAAAACCGGAAGAAAAACCTTTGAAAATTACCAGATTCCTCCCATCGAGCTCTTGAATGAGTCGCTTGAGGACCCGCCGGATTTGACCGAATCCATTGAAAAACAGACGAATGTCCTAAACGAGACGTTCGAGGAGTTCAACATCGGCGCCCGCGTTTACAAACACATCCAAGGCCCCACCGTCACCCGTTTTGAAATTGCGGTGGAAAAAGGCGTAAAGTTGAACAAAATCACCAACATTTCCGACAACATCAAAATGAAACTTGGCGCCAAACAAATTCGAATCGAAGCTCCGATTCCCGGGAAGAAGATTGTCGGCATAGAAGTTCCAAACGAAGAACCCGCCACGGTGCATTTTTTGAACGTCGTCAATCGCTCGATGTTCAAAAACGCGGCTATGCCGCTTACCGTCGCCTTGGGCCTTGACATCGACGGAAATCCTATTTACGCCCCCATCAAGTCCATGCCGCACGGATTGATCGCCGGCCAAACCGGAAGCGGGAAAAGTGTTTGCATCAACACGATTCTCATGAGCCTTTTGTTGAAATACAAACCGAGCGACTTGAAATTGATGCTCATCGACCCCAAAATGGTCGAACTATCCGCCTACAACGACATTCCCCATCTCATCACCCCCGTCATCACCGACGCAAAAGCGGCCACAGCCGCGTTGAAATGGGTGGTCGAAGAAATGGAACGCCGTTTCAACGCATTCAATGAGCTCCGCGTCCGCGACATCGACGGCTACAACAAAAAAGTGGAGGACGAAAGCGAAAGCATGCCTTATATCGTCATCGTGGTCGACGAATTGGCCGACCTTATGATGATTGCCTCGCAGCACGTTGAAGAAGCCATCATGCGAATTACCCAGAAAGCCCGGGCATGCGGCATCCACTTGATTGTTGCCACGCAAAGACCTTCGACGGACGTTGTCAAAGGCACCATCAAATCGAACATTCCCACTCGCATCGCATTCGCGGTTTCAAGCCATGTCGATTCGCAAACCATCATCGACGCTCCGGGTGCGGAGACGCTGCTTGGAAACGGCGATATGCTCTATATGGCCTCCGGCCAAAGCAAAATTCGTTTGCAGGGCGCGTTCATCTCCGATGAGGATATCGAGACGGTCACCGACTTCATCCGCAACCAGGCGACCGCCGAATACGTCTTTACCGAAGACGCGCTTGTGCGAAACGCGACGAAATCTTTCGAACAAGACGAACTCCTTCCCGACGTCGCCCGTTTCGTCGTCGACCGGCAAGAAGCTTCCATCAACAAAATCTCTAAAACTTTCAGCATCGGATTCAACCGTGCTCAAAGCATCGTCGAATCGCTTGAAGCGGCCAATATCGTTTCCGGGAACTTAGGTTCAAAGGCCCGGGAAGTGTTGGTCAGCGCCGACGAACTGGAAAGCATTCTGAAAAACCTGTAAGGTGATATTTATGCGAGAAGAAACAAATTTGGAGGAGTTTTTCGCTCCCGATAAAGAAAATCGGCAACGCCGCTGGCTCAACAGTAGATATTTGGCAAAGCTGAGGCGCAAGATATATGTTGTGCTCCTCGGCTTTCTGATTATTTTGACGTTGCCTTTTTTGCACGATAAAAACTTGGCGTTCAACACTTTTTACAATACGCTTTCGGATTTTTTCCAGCGTACCGATTTCGGCGTGTTCGATTTCGCTTTGGTTTATTACATTCTGGGTTTCACGGCGCTTTACATCGTTTATCTTGTCGTACGCATGATACGCATAAAATCTTCTTTGGATCGCTTTCCTCCTTCGGGCATCAAGAAAATGGTGAATCGTTTTGATTTGGTGGAGTTTGTCATTTTCGTCGTTTCCGTCTATATGATTGCGAACGCGTTTTTTTTCTCTTTCGCCTCCATCAAAGGCGAGAGCATGGAACCCACCCTTAAAGACGGCGACAACGTCGTGCTCCGCCACGCCTTTTTGGACTACGACCGCTACGATTTGGTGGTCGTCAGCACTAAAAATCATGAGGAGATCGACGAATTCATAATCAAGCGCGTCATTGGCCTTCCGGGCGAGACATTGAGCATAGAGGACGGGTTGGTCTTCATTGACGGCGTCGAACTTGACGAGCCCTACTTAAACGATGTTGAAACGACTTGCCGCAACAACGACCCCTGCACATTTACGTTAGAAGAGAACGACTATTTTCTCATGGGGGACAATCGCAAGAATTCCGACGACTCACGCAAAACGGGCAGTTTCCAACCGGTGGACTTTTACGGGCGAGTCCGTGTTCGCCTTTCTCCCGTAGAAAGCATAGGGAGGGTGGATTAAATGGCCAGATTCAGTTACTATCCGGGCCATATGGCCAAAACGAAACGCAAATTGAAAGAGAAATTGCGTTGGGCCGACATCGTATTCGAATTGCTTGACGCACGTGCACCTATTTCCTCCCAAAATCGAGAACTTGGCGACCTTCTTCAAGGCAAACCCCGCATCGTTTTGTTCAACAAGGCCGATTTGGCCGAAGAGAAGGAATTGGACCGCTTTGTCGCCCATTTCGAGAGTCAAAACATTCCCTCTTTGAAAATGAACGCCCACTCGCAGCGGCACATCAAGGGCATCGTCCCTTTGGCCGAACGGGTCCTTGCGGACAAGTTCGCCAAGGAAAAGGACAAGGGACGCATCAAACGGCCGATTCGCGCCCTTATCGTCGGCATACCAAACGTGGGCAAAAGCACGTTGATCAACCAACTCGTTTCCAAACGGATTGCCAACGTCGGCGACCGCCCGAACATCACCAAAGACCTTCAGGTCATAAGGATTCACGAGAATTTGGAACTCATCGACACTCCGGGCTTGTTGTGGCCGAATTTAAACGATGAAACCGTGGGCCTCAAACTCGGACTGCTTGGCGCGCTCAAAGATCACATGGTCCCTCGTGACGAAGTGGTCATTTATGGATTCAAACTGCTTGCAAAACATTATCGGGAAGCCTTTGAACAACGCTACGACATGGAGATTGGCGAATTTGACGTGTTGGGCTTGTTTGATAAAATCGGCCATCGTATGGGTTGTTTGAAAAAAGGTGGCGAAGTCGATTATGAGAAAGTGATGGACCGATTTCTTCACGATTTTCGCAACCAGCGTTTTGGAAGCGTCATCTTAGACCGTGTGGAGGATTTATGATGTTCTCTTATGAAGAAGCGTTGAAAGAAGAAGGGTATACACGAATCGCCGGATGCGACGAAGTCGGCAGAGGGCCCCTTGCCGGCCCTTTGGTCGCCGCCGCGGTCGTATTGCCGGATCCTTGCCCCATAGAAGGCCTTAACGATTCGAAACGGCTGAGCGAGAAACGTCGAAACGAACTTTACGACGAGATTCTAGCGGTTGCGGATTGTGCGGTGGTGAGTCTTTCCGCCAAAGAAGTCGATTCTTTGAACGTCTATAAAGCCAGTCGGAAAGCGATGGAGATGGCCCTGAAGAAGCTGGAAGCCTTTGATTTCGTGCTTAGCGATGCGATGGAACTTTCCCTGTCCGTACCGTCGCGCTCTTTAATCAAAGGCGATCAAAAAAGCGCCAGCATCGCCGCGGCGAGCATTCTGGCCAAAGTCCACCGGGATCGCTATATGGTCGAACTCGGCCAAAAACACCCGGGCTATGGATTTGAACGTCATAAAGGATACCCGACGAAAACTCATTTGCAGGCGATTGAAAACCTTGGCGTCATTGGCGAGCACAGAAGAAGCTTCTCTCCGGTTAAAAGAACGCTCGCACGCCAAATGCAATGGAAACTGGAGGAATAGTGATGCCAATCGAACTGGAAGAATTGTTGAAAAAGAATTTGCAAGACGAAGTGATTGTTTTTCCCACCGATACGGTTTATGGCATAGGGTGTTTGTTGAACAGTCGCCATGGTGTGGAAAGGATTTTCAAATTGAAAGGACGGGAACAAGACAAGCCCTTAGCGGTGCTTTGTCCGGATATAGAAAGCGCTCAATCGCTCAGCGCCAATTTTGAAGATTTTGAACATCTTGCCAAAAAGCATTGGCCCGGCGCGTTGACGCTTGTGGTGGAAAAAAGCGAACAAGTTCCGGATTTTGTGACCCGCGGCAAAAGTACGGTGGGTTTGCGCATCCCCGACCACAACAAGGCGCTTGCCATCTTGAAACGATTCGGGCCCATGGCCGTCACTTCGCTCAACCGTTCAAGCGAACCTTCGGTTCTTACATATCGCGACGCTTTGGCTTTTAAAGACCGAGTCGACCACATCGTTTCTGGCGGCGACCTTAGTGGGGTTGCCTCGACGGTGTTCGACACGAAACAAGGCGTAACATTACGCCAAGGCAACGTTAGGCTCAAGCGATAAAAAGGTTTTCAAAAATTGTCTTTTTATTGTTTTTTGGGTACGGTTTGATATAATGAGTAAGGTAGAAAATACGATGTAAGGATGTGAATTGTATGAAAGTAGTTCTTGGCGCCGATCATGCAGGCTACGGACTCAAAGAAAAAGTACGAAAACATCTTGAGCATAAAGACATCGATGTGCAGGATTTCGGCACATACAATGCGGAAAGCTGCGATTACAACGATTCGGCGAAAAAAGTCGCTGAAGCGGTCGCATCGAAACAGGCCGACCGCGGCATATTGATTTGCGGCACCGGCATCGGCATGAGCATTCAGGCCAATAAGACAAAAGGCGTTCGCGCCGCTTTGGTTCACGATATGTTCAGCGCAAAAGCGACTCGTCTTCACAACGACAGCAACGTTTTGACCATGGGCGGGCGTATCCTCGGCGAAGATTTGGCCAAAGCCATCGTCGATGTTTGGCTTGAAACAGAATTTTCCGCCGAAGACCGTCACAAACGCCGGGTTGAAAAAATCGAACAATAAGCGTTTTTTTATGCCTTGTCAAAGAGGGATTGTATGACCGACAAAAAGTTTATTCTCCGGTTGTTGGCCATTGCGACGAATTTCGTCTATGAAGCCATCATCGCCATCGCCATCGGATATTTTATCGGCCTCGGTTTAGACCGGTTGTTTGATTTAGACACGATTTTTGTCGTAATCTTCATGGTCATCGGCGCTTTGGCGGCGGTGCGAAATCTTATAGTGCGCGTTATGCGTTTGGGAGCGGAACACGATGACGGAAAGAATGTACGTTAAAACCTTCCTATATGTTTGGGTATATGTCATGGCGCTTGCGCTGGTCTTTTTTCTTGTCTTTGACTGGACAAGCACTCTGAGCTTCTTTTTAGGATCCGCCGTCACCGTGATGTTGATGAGCCACAACTACAAAACATCGATGCGCACAGCGGCCAACAATCCCGAAGCGATTAAGAAAACGGCCACCTTCAACGCAGTGTTCCGTTATCTCTTTTATGCGTTGATACTTCTCATCGCTTATTTAAGCGACGGATTGGATCTGATTTTCACTTTCATCGGATTCACTTCGTTCAAAGTGACGTTGTTGTTGACGTTCCTTCTAAGCAAAAAAGAAGGAGGAGAAAACGATGATTGATTTTTACCAGCAAATGAGTCCGAGCATAAAAGCTTCCATCGTGGTGACGATTGTGTTGATGGTGGTTTTAGCGGTTTTAGGAAAAAAGGTGGAAAAACTCGACCCTGAAAAACCGATCAAAGGGCCGCTCTTTCTTTTCGTCTTTCTTGTCGACACCCTCAACGGTTTGATTGAACAATTTCATGGCAATCAGTGGCGGCGTTTCTCGCCGATATTGATTGCGATTTTGCTCTTTTTGATTGCGGCGAACACGGCAAGTCTTTTCGGCCTTGAAACACCCCTTGCGAACATCAACGTCGCCGTGGCGTTTAGCATCATCGCTTTCCTCGTCATCCAGATTTCGGGACTCATCGTCCGCAAGCCTTGGCAAAGGCTCAAAGACTTAATGGAACCTTCGCCCTTGCTGCTTCCCGTCAACATCATCAGTGAGATTTCAACACCTTTCGCCATGGGCCTTCGTTTGTTCGGGAACCTCTTGAGCGGGAGCGTCATTGCGACCATTGTGTTCAATCTTTTGAACAATGTCGGTGCGTTGTTCGCCACCACCATTATCGTGCATCCGATTTTCAACATCGGTTTCGGTGTGATTCAAGCGTTTGTGTATTTTATGCTACTGACAATCTTCTTGGCTATGGCTGTCGATGCCAGCGGAGTATCCGACAGTTAAGCAATAAAACAACCGATTACAAGAATAGAGATTAGGAGGAGACCTTATGATTTTACTATCGGAAATCGTCTTCAACGAAAGTTTTGTTTCAGGTTTGGCGGCTTTGGGAGCCGGAATCGCCATGATTGCCGGGTTCGGTGCCGCAATTGGACAAGGCTTCGCCGCAGGAAAAGCGGTTGAAGCGGTTGGGCGTCAGCCCGAAGCGCAAGGCAAAATCACCACCACCATGCTTGTCGGTCAAGCGATGGCGGAAACCACGGGGCTTTACGCGTTGATCATTGCCTTTGTACTCATTGGACAATAAGATTTAGATTGGAGGCAACATCATGGAAGCTGTCGCACGTGGAATCCAACGGCTAGTCGACATCGCGTTGGGCGTCGAGCCCGTCGAATTGTTGATTCAAATCGCTTCGACAGCGCTTTTGATTATCGTCGTAAAGTTTTTCTTCTGGGACAAGGTGACGGCGTTTTTGGACGCTCGCCGTGAGTCCATCAACAACGAACTCACTGAGGCGAGCGAAAAAAACGAAAACGCCCAAACCATGAAAGAAGAGGCGGAACAAGAGCTTAAAGAAGCCAGGGACTCTTCGAAAGAAATCGTTGAAGAAGCGAAATCCCGCAGTGAAGACATACGGCGAAACATGATCGCCGAAGCGAAAGACGAAGCGAGCCGTATCAAGAAAGACGCGCGCAAGGACCTAGAAAAAGAAAGGGAACTTGCCCGTAACAAAATGCGAAACGAAATCATTGAAATCGCGACCCTTTTGACCCGCAAGGCCATCCATAAGCAAATCAGCGAAGAGACGTATGACAAACTGATCGATGAAGCCATCAAAGAGGTCCGCAAACAATGAGCGCTGTAAGCGAACAATACGCCGTCGCTCTTTTTGCCTTGGCTAGGGAAAAAAAGCAAATTGACGAAGTCGAAGACGCGTTTTCTTCGTTCCTCGACGCGTTGGGCGAAGAAGAACGCACGTTCTTTTTGCATCCGCGGATGAAAAAGGCGGACAAAAAGGATATCGTCAAAGCTTCGTCGTTGCCGGAACTGTTTCGCGATTTCTTGTTCGTAACCATCGACAATAGCCGCTTCGATGAATTGGAAAATATTTTCAAGCGTTATCGTCAACTGAAGGCGAACATGCACAAAATTCTGCATGTCAAAGTCTACAGCAAAAAACCCCTAGACGATCAACGCATCAAAACCTTGAAACAAGAATACGAAAATAGATACAACCGTCAAGTGACCCTTGAAAACCACGTTGACAAAGACATTGTCGGCGGACTGCGTTTCGAGTTTGATGGAAAAGTTGTAGACGACACCATCAACCATGTACTGAATCAACTTAAAAGTCGTTTGACAAAATAGGCAGGTGAGACCATGAGCAAAATCGACCCCGGAGAAATTTCGACACTCATTAAAGAACAAATTGAAAAATACAGCAAAGAGATTAAAACCGAAAACGTTGGCACCGTCATCAGCGTCGGCGACGGCATCGCTTTGGTGCACGGCCTCGATGAAGCCATGAGCGGTGAGCTTTTGGAGTTCCCAAACGATGTCTACGGCATGGCGCTTAATTTGGAAAAGCACCACGTCGGAGCCATCATTTTGGACGAATCGACGGCCATCAAAGAAGGCGACACCGTCAAGACGACCGGACGCATCCTCGAAACCCCGGTTGGAGAAGAATTGATCGGGCGGACCATAAACCCCCTAGGCCTTCCCATCGACGGCAAAGGCCACATCGATACCGAAGAATATCGTCCGCTTGAACAAAAAGCCACCGGCGTCATGAGCCGAAAAAGCGTTGAAGAGCCTTTGCAAACGGGCATTAAAGTGCTTGATGCGCTTGTCCCGATCGGACGTGGTCAGCGAGAACTCATCATCGGCGACCGCAAGACCGGCAAGACCTCGATTGCGCTAGATACAATCATCAATCAAAAAGACGAGGACGTCGTCTGCATTTACGTCGCCATCGGCCAAAAAGAATCGACGGTCGCTCAAGTCCAAGAAACGCTTAAACGGCATGGCGCGATGGACCATACCATCATCGTCAACGCGAGCGCTTCTCAGCCGGCGCCATTGCTTTATCTTGCGCCATACGCAGGCGTCACCATCGGTGAGAAGTTCATGTTTGAAGGAAAAAGCGTGTTGATCGTTTACGACGATTTGACCAAACACGCGACCGCATACCGTGAACTTAGCTTGCTGTTGCGGCGACCACCTGGACGAGAAGCCTTCCCCGGAGACGTGTTCTATTTGCATTCGCGCCTGTTGGAACGGGCCGCAAAACTCAACGACGATTTGGGTGGCGGTTCGATTACGGCTTTGCCCATCATTGAAACGCAGGCCGGGGATATTTCCGCTTACATCCCTACCAACGTCATCAGTATCACAGACGGCCAAATTTTCTTGCAAAGCGACCTTTTTTATACCGGCGTACGACCGGCCATCAACGCCGGATTGAGCGTGTCCCGCGTTGGCGGAAGCGCACAAATAAAGGCCAACAAAAAAGTTTCGGGAACTTTGCGCCTGGACCTTGCGAGCTACCGTGAACTTGAAGCGTTCACGCAGTTCGGTTCGGACCTCGATGAAGCCACCCGCAAAAAGCTCGAACGCGGGAAACGAACCGTGGAAGTGCTGAAACAAGGCCTTCACGAAGTCCTTCCCGTTGAAAAGCAAGTCGTCAGCATCTATGCGCTGACCAGCGGATTTTTAGACGACATCAAACTGGGCGACATTAGACGGTTCGAAAACGAGCTCCATGAATTTTTCGACCGTGACGAGACCGGGAAGAAATGCTTGGAAACCATCCGTAGTGAAAAATCGCTTCCCGACAAGGAAGATATGGACAGCGTCATTGAAAAACTGAAAAAAACCTTTGCCTGAAAGCGGTGAGGCGTCATGAAATCGATGCGCAAAATCAAAAAACGCATGAACGCGACGGAAAAAACCTCGCAAATCACAAAAGCCATGGAAATGGTGAGCGCCGCCAAGCTGAAAAAGGCTGAGCGAGCCATCAAATCGTTCCGTCCCCTGACGGAAAAACTTTCCATGGTGCTTTCTCGTGTGCTCGAAAGCGACCGCGAACTGACACACCCCATTTTTGAAGCGCGCGATGTCTATAAGACTGTCTACATTCTTGTGGCGAGCGATCGAGGTCTAGCAGGACCGTTCAACAACAAGATTTTCAAAGCGTTTGAACAGCACATCCTCGACCACCACGGAAACAACGAAGATTATGAAGTCGTTGCTTTGGGATTCAAAGCCTTTGATTTTGCCAAGCGAAAAGGGCACACATTGTTGCATGAGAACATCATCCCCATGCGCGACGACGTCCAGTTCATCGATTTCCAACCCATCGCCGACCGGTTCATCAAAGGCTACCTTTCGGGAAAATTCGACAAAGTTGTCGTCTTTTACAACCATTTTATGAACACCTTGACGCAAGAAGTCAAACACAGAACGCTTATTCCCCTTGAAGAAGATCCTTTCTTAGAGAACGAAGAGGAAGATGAAGATACATACCGTTTTATTTACTACTACGAGCCTTCGGCTTCGAACGTATTGAATCAGCTGTTGCCGATGTATGTCGTGCACGTGTTATACGGCATGATTCTCGAATCGAAGGCCAGCGAACACGCTTCACGGATGACCGCGATGAAAAACGCCACGGAAAACGCCGAGGAACTGATCAAAGACCTCAAGCTTTACTACAACCGTGCGCGTCAAAACGCCATCACCATCGAACTCACCGACATCATCGGCGGCGCCGAAGCGGTCAAATAAAGGAGGAAGAACATGAACAAAGGAAAGATAGTACAAGTTATGGGCCCCGTGGTCGACGTCGCTTTCGAAGAATCCCTTCCCGAAATCAACCACGCCATGCAAGTGACCCGTGAAGACGACGAAAACACTTTGGTTTTGGAAGTTTCTTTGCATCTTGGCGACAACGTCGTACGCTCGATCGCCATGGATTCTACCGACGGCCTTCGCCGTGGGATGGAAGTGGTCGACTTAGGACAACCGATCAGTGTTCCTGTCGGCGATAAGACGCTTGGACGCATTTTTAACGTCCTTGGCGAGCCCATCGACGAACAAGGCACTGTCGATAAGCGCATGAAGCGCATGCCGATTCATCGGGAAGCGCCAAAACTTGAAGATATAAGCAGTGAAACGGAAATTCTTGAAACCGGCATCAAAGTTGTCGATTTGTTGGCGCCTTATGTAAAAGGTGGAAAAATCGGCCTTTTCGGAGGCGCAGGTGTCGGAAAAACCGTTTTGATTCAAGAACTCATCAACAACATCGCGCAAGAACACGGTGGCATCAGCGTGTTCGCCGGAGTCGGCGAACGCACCCGCGAAGGGAACGACTTGTATCATGAAATGAGCGAATCCGGCGTCATCTCAAAGACGGCGCTCGTCTTTGGACAGATGAACGAACCACCCGGCGCGAGAATGCGCGTCGGACTGACCGGATTGACGATGGCCGAACATTTCCGCGATGAGAAACACCAAGACGTTTTGCTGTTCATCGACAATATTTACCGCTTCACACAAGCGGGCGGCGAAGTTTCCGCATTGTTAGGCAGAATGCCCTCTGCTGTAGGGTACCAACCCACACTCGCAACGGAAATGGGCCAGCTTCAAGAACGAATCACCTCGACGAAAGAAGGTTCGATTACATCCATCCAAGCGATCTTCGTTCCCGCCGACGACTACACCGACCCAGCGCCGGCCACCACCTTTACCCATTTGGATGCGACCACCAATCTGTCCAGGAAGATTAGCGAAGAAGGAATCTACCCAGCCGTCGACCCGCTAGGTTCGACATCCCGCGCTCTTGAACCCGACATCGTGGGCAAAGAGCATTATGAGGTCGCTAGGGAAGTGCAACGTACCATTCAACGGTATAACGAGCTCCTTGACATCATCGCCATTCTCGGTATGGACGAATTGAGCGACGAGGACAAACTCGTTGTCCATCGTGCGCGTCGCTTGCGGCTGTTCCTCTCGCAAAACTTCCATGTTGCCGAACAGTTCACCGGCCAACCCGGTTCCTACGTTCCCGTTGAAGAAACCATTCGCGGGTTCAAAGGCATTCTCGACGGCAAGTACGACGACATCCCCGAAGAAGCTTTCCGTCTTGTCGGCAACATCGACGAAGTCTTAGAAAAGGCTGAAAAAGTCAAGTAGGTGATGATATGCATTTGATCGTAGTCACTCCGGAAGGGGAACTATACAACGAGCACGTCGATTACGTTGTCGTTTCCTCTAAAACATTAGGCGAGTTCGCCATTTTAGACGACCATGCGCCAGTAATCTCCGTCATCGATGTGGGTTATTTGAAATTGGTCAAGGGCAAAGAAGTCATGTTCACCGTTGTCATCAACGGCGCTCTCGAACATCGCGACAATGTTGTGCATGTCTTGGCGCAAGAAGCTCATGTGGGCTTGAACAAGGGAAGCGCGATGGAACATCTAAACGCTGTAAGAAAAGAACGTTTAGAAGAAAACCGTCGTCGGACCCAAGATTTCTTGAAAGCCGAACGCGAACTCAAAAAGAACATCAAAGAAGCCGAAGCGTCCAAACGATAAAGCCGTTTTCCCGTGCAAAACAGTTGAGTTTCGCACGGGGTATGCTATAATGAGAATTGAAAGATAAACAAATAAGGAGGAAACACAATGGAAAAACAAAAGAAACTCATGAATCAATACGTTGCGGATTTGGCCGTATTGAATGTGAAATTTCACAACCTTCACTGGAACGTAGTCGGCGAGCGCTTTGAACCCGTCCATGTCTACGTTGAAAAACTCTACGATATGCTCTTTGAATACTACGACGAGGTAGCCGAACGCCTCAAAATGATGGGAGAATTCCCACTTGCCCGTATGGCGGACTATCTTGAGGTCACCAATGTTTCGGAGATTGAAAACAAAGATTATTCAATCCCCGAAGTGTACAAAATCTTGAAAGCGGAAGTGGAAAACCTCCGCAAACTCGCCACCGAAATCCGCAACCTTGCGGACGATGAGAACGATTTTGTCACCGTTGGCATGCTTGAAGACCAAGTCGGCGCATACGACAAAGAACTATGGTTCATGGAACAAGCTCTCAAGTAAACGAACGCTGAAACGCCCTCCTTCGAGGGCGTTTTTTATTGACATTCTCCTTGAAGGAAACTACACTTTATTTGAGGTGGTTTCATGAAAGTCTTGCATTTTAAAACACTTGATTCGACCAACAATTACGTTAAAAAACATTTGAAGGAGCTACCGGAAGCGGCACTTGTCCTTGCCGACTACCAAAGCTCCGGCAGAGGCCGTCGCGGACGGACTTGGACTAGTGACCAGGGAAAAAACTTTTTGGGCACATATCTATACAAAGAACACCTTGACGATGGGTTCAACGCTTTGCTTCAGAGTTCCTTGGCCATTATCGACACGCTTGAATCGTTCGGTGTCGATTCCTTCATCAAGTTGCCAAACGACATCCTTGTGAACGACCAAAAAATCGCCGGAATCTTGATCGAACAAATCCGGGACGGATCGCCCGCTTTATTAATAGGCATAGGTCTCAATGTGAACGACGCACCCAACATTGAGGGGACAACTTCTTTAAAGCGTCTCCTCGGAAAGTCGATCGGCGTAGCAGAAGTTCGCGAACTGTTGAGCGAACGTATCGAGAGAAATCGAAGCGTGTCGTTTGCGGAACTGTTTTCAAGATTCAAAGATACGCTTTCCAGCAAACATCTTCACGGTATTTATCAAAACAAGCCGGTAAGAATTGAGGATATCGACGAACATTTTCAATGCCGCATTGATTCTAAGTGGGTGCCTTGCCAAGCCATACAATTTCGTTCCCTAACGACAAATTGTAAATATTTTAAATAGAAAGAGTGTATTCAATACGTATGCGAACGAAAATGAAAAACGGATAATACCGTAACACATGTTTCCGTATACATATTTCATAACGCCTATCATAAGGCGTTTTTTTGTTTAACGGGCTACAAGTTTGAAGTTCAAAACATATGCATGTATTCACATATCAGTTAGTGCACATATGATAATTTGACAAAAACCGGCAGAAATGAAACTTTGAATATCAAAACACATTGACACCATCTTCAATTCGTTCTATAATGCACGTTAAAGGAGGTGTACCATGTTTGAAAAAGTACAGGAAATCATTGCTGAAGAATTAGACGTTGAAAAAGAACGAGTAACAGAAGACGCAAGCATTCTCAACGATCTCGGTGCGGATTCTCTTGATGTCGTCGAACTTGTTATGGCGTTGGAAGAATCTTTTGACATTGCCGTGAGCGACGACGAGGTGCAAAAGCTCAAAACCGTCGGAGATGTTGTTGCGTACATCAAAAAACTTCAGTAAAGACCTTTTTGTCTTTACTTGTTTTTTTACGCATTAATCATTTTGAATATCAAATATATGGAGCGATGTCTATGAACAATCGTGAACTGAAGACCATCGTAAAACTCTTTGAAGACTCAAAACTATCTAGCATGAAGTTAAAAAAAGAAGACGTTACGATAGAATTGCAAAAAGAAACACCGGGCGCCAATCCGGTTGTTTCGCATTCTTCGCAATCAGTCGCCGAAACACCGCATAAGGAGAGCAAACCGCAATCCGAACAGCCAAGCACGAATTATGAACCTGTGAAAGCTCCGTTGGTCGGAACATATTATGAAGCGCCAGCCCCGGATCAGCCCGCGTTCACAAGAGAAGGCCAAACGGTAAAAAAAGGCGATACGCTTTGCATCATCGAAGCCATGAAGGTTATGAACGAAATCACGGCGCCCCGCGATGGAAAAGTTGTGAAAATCCATGCCAAAAACGGAGACATGGTCATGTATGACCAAGTCGTCATGGAGCTTGAGTAATGGTCCAAAAAATCTTGGTGGCCAATCGCGGAGAAATTGCCGTTCGCATCATCCGTACTTGCAAACAGCTAGGCATTGAAACCGTGGCCGTTTATAGCAAGGGCGATGCGGACGCGTTGCATGTTCAACTGGCCGATGAATCCGTCTGCATTGGCGAAGTCTCTTCCAAATCGTCTTATTTGAACATGGAAAATATTTTAAGCGCCGCCATCAACACAGGGGCGGAAGCGATCCATCCGGGATACGGATTCTTGAGTGAAAACAGCAAATTCGCCAAGCTGTGCGAAGATTGTGGCGTTACCTTTATCGCTCCTACGGCGTCCGTCATCGAGAAAATGGGCGATAAGGCTGAGGCCAAAAAGCTGATGAAAGAAGCGGGCGTTCCTTTGGTCCCCGGAAGCGACGATGAAGTGACGCTTTCCGAAGGCAAAGAGATTGTCCGAAAAATCGGATTGCCCGTTTTGATCAAAGCGAGCGCCGGAGGCGGTGGAAGGGGCATGCGCATCGTACGCAACCAAGACGACTTTGAAAAAGCTTTTTACGCGGCCAAACAAGAAGCGAAAGCAGCATTCGGTGACGATGGCGTCTATATTGAGAAACTGATTGAGAATCCCCAACATGTCGAAGTGCAAATCCTTGCCGACAAGTACGGAAACATCATCCATTTGGGCGAACGCGACTGCAGCATCCAAAGACGCAACCAAAAGGTGGTTGAGGAAGCGCCAAGCATGCTGCCTGTGAAAACGAGACGCGCCATGTATGAAGCCGCCATCAAGGCGGCTGAACATGTAGGTTATGAAAATGCGGGAACCGTTGAGTTCATTGCAAAGGACGACGAATTCTTTTTTATCGAGATGAACACCCGTATTCAAGTGGAACATCCGGTGAGTGAAATGATCACCGATATCGACATCGTCAAAGAACAAATCCGCATCGCTTCCGGGGAAAAACTTTCCTTGGCCCAAAACGATGTCCGTTTTCGAGGACACGCCATCGAAGTCCGGTTAAACGCGGAAGACCCCAAGCACGATTTTCGTCCTAGTCCGGGGAAAGTTGAGGTCTTGCACATCCCGCAAGGACTAGGCGTTCGATTCGATTCTTTTTTGTATACCGATTATGAAATTCCGCCGTATTACGATTCCATGGTCGGCAAACTCATCGTGCATGGGAACACTCGCAAAGCGGCCATTCAAAAAATGCGCGCGGCTTTGGAAGAACTAATCGTTGAAGGCGTGGGCACCAACCAAATGTTTTTGCACATGATTATGTTGCAGGAAACGTTTGAAAAGGGGAACATCGATACGTCGTTCATACAAACAAACCTGAAAAGGTTGTTGCACTATGAAACGTGAACGTCTCAAAGAAGCGTTCGAGCGTAAGAAGCGTTTTAAAAGCAAACTCAAGACGTACCGCGAAAAGCCCATTCCTGAGAAGACGCCCGATGTACCCAAGGGCTTGTACGAAAAATGCAACGGCTGCAAAACTCCCGTCGTTGTCAAAGAACTCATTCAAAACCGCTTTGTCTGCCCAAGTTGCGGCAACCACTTTCGCGTACGCGCCGTTGATCGCATCGCCATCACCGTCGATGAAGGCAGTTTTGTGGAGAAGGGGCTTGGCTACATTACTTTGAATCCTTTATTTCAAGACCATTATGAACAAAAAATAAGTGAATACAAGAAGAAAACCAATCTAGACGAAGCCTATGTCTATGGTTACGCTGAAATTGAAACACAACCATGTGTATTCGGTGTGTTGGACAGCTATTTCATGATGGGAAGCATGGGAAGCGTTGTTGGTGAAAAAGTTGTCAAAAGCGTTGAATACGCCATGGTCAAACGATTGCCGTTGGTTCTTTTCATAGCCTCTGGAGGCGCACGGATGCAAGAAGGGATCTTCTCGCTCATGCAAATGGCGAAGACCAGTGGCGCCATCCAAAAACTGCACCAGCAGGGTCTTTTATACATCAGCGTTTTGACCCACCCAACAACAGGGGGGGTCAGCGCGTCTTTTGCTTCATTGGGCGATATCATATTGGCCGAGCCGAAAGCCTTAATCGGTTTTGCCGGGCCCCGTGTCATCAAACAAACGATCAAACAATCTTTGCCCGAAGGGTTTCAAACGGCCGAATTTCTACAGGATAAAGGCATGGTCGACAAAGTGGTGCACCGTCATGAGATGAAAACCACACTGTCGAAGCTTTTGTCGATGCACGCCAAAGGGGGGCGAGCATGAACATTCTGGATAAAGAGAAAAAACTGGAAGCCTTGGAAAAAGAACTCTCCCGCCTCGACGACGAAGACTCCATCCAGGACATTCGCATAAAGATTGAAGATTATAAACGCCGCGCTATGCGAAACTTGACGGCTTGGGACAGAGTGCTGCTAGCGCGGCACAAAAAGCGTCCAACCGCCAAAGATGTCATCGACAACGTTTTCAACGATTTCATCGAACTGCATGGAGACCGGAATTACGGAGACGACAAAGCCATCATTGGCGGCATTGGCAAAATCGGTGGCCATGTTGTCACCGTCATCGGCGAACAAAAAGGCAAAACGACCGAGGAAAACATTCAATGCAATTTCGCCATGCCGCATCCCGAAGGGTATCGCAAAGCGCTTCGTCTCATGCGACAAGCGCAGAAATTCAATCGTCCGATTGTGACGCTCATCGACACCCCAGGCGCATTTCCCGGCATCGGCGCCGAAGCACGAGGGCAAAGCGAAGCCATCGCAAAAAACCTCTACGAAATGAGCCAATTCGGCGTTCCCATCTTAGCCGTCATCATCGGAGAAGGCGGAAGTGGGGGTGCATTGGCCATAGGTATGGGCAATCAAGTCTTCATGCTTGAAAACAGCATCTATTCAATCCTAAGCCCCGAAGGTTACGCAAGCATTTTATGGAAGGATTCTTCGCTGGCCGAAGAAGCCGCCGAATCCATGAAACTCACTAGCTACGATTTAAAAGAACTCGACATCATCGACGCCATTATCCCAGAACCTGTCGGCGGCGCACACCGGGAACCGCCCAAAGTGTATCGCGCCATACAATCGACACTGATTCAGGCACTAGCTTATTATGACCAACAAAGTCCATACGAGATCAAAACCGGTCGATACGCCAAGTATCGAAACATCGGTTTCTTCCAACGCTTCAATTATGATAACCTCAAGGGAGTGGTCAAATGAACGCCACGAAAATACTGGGGACAGGTTCGCATGTCCCTAATAATGTCGTCGACAACAAAACCTTTGAAAACATGGTCGACACTTCCGATGAATGGATTCAAACACGCACCGGCATTAAAAGCCGCCATATTAGCGTGGATGAAAACACTTCCGATTTAGCTTATGAGGCCGCCTTGAAAGCTTTGGATGCGGCCGATACGAACCCATCGGAAATCGATTTGATCATTGTGGCCACCGTAACAGGAGACTATTTTTTTCCGGGTGTCGCACAATTGATGCAACGCAGACTAAAATGCCGAAATGTACCGGCCTTTGATATAAACGCCGCATGTTCCGGCTTTGTCTACGCCATGGAAATCGCCGACAAAATGATGAAAAACGATGGCTACCGGAAAGCTCTCATCATCGGCGCGGAGACTTTGAGCAAATTCACGGACTTCGAAGACCGGAATACTTGTGTGCTCTTCGCCGACGCCGCAGGCGCAATGGTTCTCGGCAAAAGCGACCATCCCGGAGTGGAGAAGGTCATACTCCATTCCGAAGGAGACTTAGAAGGTCTTCTCCGAATGGAAAGCTATCCATTAAAAAAAGACTTTCAAACCATCGAAAACAAACGCCCCTTCATAAAAATGAACGGCCGCGACGTCTTTCGGTTTGCGACGACGGCGTTGCCTTCGGTTATCCGCGAATTGCTTGAAAGCACCGAAACGAACATCGAGGATTTAGACCTAATCATCGCTCATCAAGCCAACAAACGCATCATCGACAAGGCGGCGAAGTCGCTTGAATTTCCCTCCGAAAACATGTATCTTAATATTGACAGATTCGGAAACACATCCGCCGCTAGCGTTCCGCTTGCCATCGATGAAGCCATACAAAAAGGCCGCTTGAAAAAAGGCATGCGTTTCGCCTGTGCGGCTTTCGGCGCGGGCCTCACCTGGGGCGGCGCCATCATTCAATACTAGGAGGTCCATCCATGAAAGACCTTACCGATTTGTTGCACACGAAATATCCTCTAATTCAAGGAGGCATGGCCAACATCGCCACACACGAATTGGCCGGTGCGGTATCCAACGCCGGGGGGCTCGGACTCGTTGCCAGCGGCGGTTGGGATACCGAAAGAATCCGTCAGGAAATCCGTAAAACCAAAAAGTTGACCGATAAGCCGTTCGGCTTGAACATCATGCTTATGAGTCCGTATGCCGAAGAATTGACAGACCTCGTCATCGAAGAGGATGTCCGTGTCGTGACAACAGGCGCCGGCAACCCAGGACCATACATGAAAAAATGGAAGGAAGCCGGCACAACGGTCATACCGGTCGTGCCCAGCGTCGCATTGGCGAAGCGTGTCGTTCGTTTTGGCGCGGACGCGGTCATCGTCGAAGGCACCGAAGCCGGGGGTCATATCGGTGAGATTTCCACCTTTTCGCTTGTACCGCAAGTTGCCGACGCCGTAGACGTGCCCGTAATCGCCGCCGGCGGCATCGCGGATTTTCGTGGTGTCGATGCGGCTTTCGCCTTGGGCGCATCCGGCGTTCAAATTGGAACCGTTTTGCTTGCAAGTGAGGAATGCCCGATTCACGACAACTACAAACAAAAAATTATCAAGGCCAAAGATACGGAAACCGTTGTCACCGGCCGGGAGACCAAAGCCCCTGTACGTGTGCTGAAAAACAAGATGGCGAAAAAATACATTGAACTTTCGCGCCAAGGCGTCGGGTTGGAAGAACTTGAAAGAATGACACTCGGTTCTTTAAGCAAGGCGGTCTTTGAAGGCGACGCCGACGAAGGTTCTTTCATGGCCGGACAAGTCGCCGGAATGGTCAAAAGCGTTCGCAGCGTCAAAGACATTTTAGACGATATGTTTATGAACTCCCGTGCGTATAAGGAGCTTCACACATGAAAATCGCTTTTGTGTTTTCAGGACAAGGCGCTCAACAAGTAGGCATGGCAAAAGAGCTCTACGACCATTTCGAAACCGTTCGGAAGCGTTTTGATGAAGCGGAGAAACATCTGAACTACGACATTCTCCCCATTATGTTTGAACAAGAAGAAACGCTTAACACCACCCGTTACAGCCAACCCGCCATTTTCATGATGAGCGCCGCACTGCGAGACCTTATGGCGGAATATGGCATCGAAAGCGCGGGATCTTGCGGACTTTCCCTAGGAGAATACGCCGCTTATTACGATAGTGGCGTCTACAGTTTTTACGACGGGTTGCAACTCGTAGAACATCGTGCCTTTTTCATGGAACAAGCGGTCAAAGAGAACCCCGGAATCATGTACGCCGTATCGGCCGATTATCCGAGCGTCCAAAGAGCCATCCAAAGTTATGAGGGCGTCTACGTTGCCAACGTGAACCACCCGAAGCAAACGGTCATTGCCGGAACAAAAAAAGACATGGCCACTTTTGAGGCTTCGAGTAAGAAAGCCGGGATTCGCAGGATGCGCCCTTTGAATACAAGCGGAGCCTTTCACACACCGTTGATGCAAAGTGCTGCGCAATACCTTTCGATGTATTTGCGTCCATTAGAGGTTGCACGCCCGGTGAAAGAACTCTATTTGAACACCACAGGAAAACGCCATGAACATGAAGACCTCAAGGAGATTATGGTCCGTCAAATGAGCGAACCGGTTCTCTTTCACCCCATGATTGAACGGATGAAAGAAGACGGATACGATACGTTCATCGAGTTAGGGCCAAAAGGCGTACTGACAACGCTGATCAAAAAAATACACCCAGAAGCCACTTTGTTTCATATTGACAACAAAGATAGCTTCGAACAAACGATAGCTGCGTTAAAAGGAGAGGGAAACCATGAGTGAACAAAAAGTCGTCATCGTTACCGGCGCTTCAAGCGGCATCGGCAGGGCCATCGCCCTGGCGTTTGGCCGTGAAGGGCATCAAGTGATTGTCAATTACTTGTCAAACGCAAACGAAGCCAAGGAAGTGGTGGAGGAAATCGCCGCATCCGGCGGGCAAGGTCACGCCGTGCAAGCGGACGTCTCTTCGTTTGAAGCGTCGAAGAACCTTGTCGAGGAAACCCTTAAAGTTTTCGGACGCGTCGATGTCCTAATCAACAACTCCGGCATCGCCAAAGACCAACTCATGCTCCGCATGAAAGAAGAGGATTTTGACGCCGTCATCGACGTCAATCTCAAAGGGACATGGAACATGGTCAAACACGTCACACGTCCCATGCTGAAACAAAAAAGCGGACGCATCATCAACATATCGAGCGTGGTCGGTCAAATCGGCAATCCCGGACAGGCAAACTATGTGGCCTCAAAAGCGGGCGTCATCGGAATGACCAAGACTTTTGCTAAAGAATTCGGTAAAAAAGGCATTACCGCAAACGCCATCGCTCCCGGGTTTATCAAGACCGCGATGACCGATAAGCTGGATGATTCCATCAAGGAGGCCTACCTCCGACAAATTCCGCTTGGCACCTTTGGAAAAGCGCAAGACATCGCCAACACTGCGCTGTTTTTGGCATCAGACAGTGCGCGTTACATAAGCGGTCAAGTTATCGGCGTCAACGGAGGCATGATATGATGAAACGGCGAGTGGTCATCACCGGATTGGGCTCCATCAATCCCTTAGGACACAACATCATGGAAACTTGGCAAAATGCAAAAGAGGGAAAAAACGGCATCGATTACATCCGGCGCATTTCGACCGATGAAATCGATGTGAAAATCGCCGGCGAAGTGAAAGACTTCGATTTTTCCGAGTATCTCGGACGCAAACCGTATCGACGTCTGGACCGGTTCACGCATCTTGCCCTCAAAGCCACCGATGAAGCCATGGACGATTCGGAACTTAATCCCGAATCGTTAGATTTGGATCGTTGCGGCGTCTATTATTCGAGCGGTATTGGCGGATTGGAAACCATCGCCGAAGAGGAAGACAAAGCGAAAAACAAAGGATACAACCGGCTTTCGCCTTTTTTCATCCCCAAAGCCATTATCAATCTTGCCGCCGGAAACATCGCCATCAAATACGGTTTCAAAGGCATGGCGACCGCAAGCGTCACCGCTTGTGCAAGCGCGACCAACACCATCGGTGACGCGTTTCGCGCCATTCGTGACGGCTATTTGGACGTTGCCATTTCCGGAGGCAGTGAGGCGAGCATCACTCCGTTAGGGTTGTCAGGCTTCAAAGTCATGCAGGCGCTTAGCAAATCCGAAGACCCGAAGATTGCATCACGGCCGTTTGACAAGCATCGCGACGGATTTGTGATGGGCGAGGGCGCGGGTACAATCATTCTTGAGGCCTACGAACACGCGAAAAAACGCGGGGCGAACATCCACGCCGAACTTGTCGGTTATGGCTCCACAAGCGACGCGTTTCACATCACTTCACCCGATAGCGATGGAAACGGCGCCAGAAAATGCATGCAACAAGCTTTAAAAGATGGCGACGTATCCCTTGAATCCGTCCAACACATAAACGCACACGGCACCTCGACTCCGCTCAACGACAAAGTGGAAAGCTTTGCCATCCGCAACCTTTTCCAAGCACACACCGACAAGATACATGTCCATTCGACCAAATCGATGATGGGGCATCTTTTGGGCGCAAGCGGCGCGGTTGAAAGCGTCATGACGGTGCTTGCGGTGAAAAACGATTTTGTGCCGCAAACGCTGAATCTCACGACCCCCGACCCGGAATGCGATTTGAATTTCACCAAAAACGAAGGTGTGCGGACCGTGGTCGACCATGCGCTTTGCAATTCGTTCGGCTTTGGCGGGCACAACGCCACGCTAGTCTTTAAAAAATGGAGGGACGAAAATGAACGCTAACGATATTGAAAAAATCATCCCCCACCGCTACCCGTTTTTATTGGTGGATAGGGTTTTGGAATTGGAAGAGGGGAAACGCGTCAAAGCTATGAAAAACGTGACCGCATCCGAACCGTTTTTCCAAGGACATTTTCCCGGCAATCACGTAATGCCCGGCGTGCTGATTGTGGAAGCCTTGGCGCAAGCCGGCGCCATTGCCGTATTGAAAGACGAGAAGTTCGCCGGAAAAACCGCGTACTTTGCCGGCATCGACAAATGCCGATTCAAACGGAAAGTCGTACCGGGCGACACCCTTACGCTCCATGTGGAAATCATTCGCATGAGAGGCGTCATCGGCAAAGGCAAGGCCGAAGCTTACGTTGGCGACGAACTGGCCGCAACGGCGGAATTGACATTCGCAATCGACGCATAAAAATAAGCGATTCTTAGCGTTGGTATCCAACGTTCGAACCGCTTTGATGGAAAACACCTTCCTGATTGTACCTTAAGAAGGTGTTTTTTATGCGTTCATGCCCGTACTGCCGAACCCGCCCCTTCGGGTTTTGTTCGGCATGTCATTATCTTCCTCGACGGTGAGGTATTTCACGAAAATGCCTTGAGCGATGCGCGTGCCGGCTTTCAAGGTCTGCGGTTTGTTTCCGAAATTGTATAACTGAATGAAAATCGCGCCGTCGTTGTCTTCGTTTCCGTAGTAATCGGCGTCGATGACGCCGACATTGTTGGGGATGGTCAAAAAGAATTTGCGGGGCAACGAACTGCGCGGGTAAAGTTTCAACACTTCATCCTTGTTCATGTACGCTTTGATTCCGGTTTTTGCCAATGCGATTTCTCCGGGTTGTATCGTTAAGTCTTCGCAAACGGCGAAATCGTATCCTGCGCTTTTTTCTGTACTGCGTTTCGGATAATACACACGTTCGTAACCGCGGGCTTTTTCGAAACCACGCATAGAATCGTCCTTTCTTATAAACGGTTAGTAAAGGGAAAAACGGTTGTGGATGAACCATAACGAAATGACGGCCATGATTCCGACCATGACAATCGCTCCGTATGCGACAAAGGTCATGGCGAGCATCATGAACAGGAAAAAGGCAATCGTAAGGGTCAACGTTAACGCCAGTGCACATTGTTTGGGCGCTTTATCACGAAGTCCCATGCGAAAATCCGCCAGAGCGAACCGCGTGACACAAAGCAGCGCATACGCCATGCTTCCTAAGAAGACCCAAAGTGTTACACGAATCAACCAAATCGTAACGACCTCACCCATAATCTTCCACTCCGTAAGCGACGTAAAACGTCTTGCTTACTTTTATTATAAGCCGTTTACCCTTAGAGCGCAACGGTTAAAACATGTAAGCGAAATAACGGGCGACGATTGAGCGCAATCTCAAGGAGATGCGCCGACTCCATTGAATTTCCAACGCTTCCACATCGGGGTTGTCGACATAATCGCCTTCGGATGTAACCTGAAGGCTTCTTTCGGTGTATTCGTTCATGGTGTTATAAAGCGCGTCGCGGAACTCTTCCGAATAGATGACAACCATGTTCTCGGTGCTCAAAAAGGCGCTGCGGGGGTCGACGTTCAGCGCGCCTACGACGCTGATGTCTTCGCCGAAAATCATCGATTTCGCATGGATGCTGTCGCGGCTTTGAAATTCATAAAGCGTGCCGAGTTCGGCCAAATCCTCCCGAAACAAAAGATACGCGCCTCTTGCCCAGGCATTCGGACTTTCGGCCAAGTTGTTGGTCAAAAAGGTAATGTTTTTGTTTTCATATTCGGGAAGGTATTTCATCATTGGATCTGAGAAGATGATGTAGGGGGATTGGATGAACCATTCGTCATAATGATTGGCGAGTTCGGCGATGGTTTCAAGAACGACGGGATATTTTTTCCCGCGTTCAAACGGGCCGCGAATGAAACTTGCGCGGTCGACTTCGATGGCCGTGTTCTCAATTTCGCTCAGCACGAACGACAGGTCGTTTTCGTCGTGGTATTGTTTGTAGGCGTTTCGCATGCCGTCTTCGAAAACTTCACGGTTTTTTTCGCTGCGAATACGGTACTCTTTTGCGAACGATTCGTAAAAGAGCTCTTCGTAATAAGCTTTCATCTCCATGACCGTCGAATGAGGCCCATCGCCGAAAATCAAGACGTCTCGATCGTAGGTGGCTCGGATTTTTGAAGCTTCTCCGAGAAAATACCGGTCGGCGATGTTGCGTCCGCCGCTTGTGGCGTAGTGGTCGTCGACAATGAACATCTTATCGTGCAAACGGTTTTGGATGGTATGGGGCAACAGGGGATTCAAAGGTTCATACAAGCGCACCTCAATGTTCTCGTGCATGGCGAGCGTATCCAAATAACCGTAATCGTCGACGGTTTCAATACGGGCCAAACCGTCTAGGACGAAGCGGACTTGGACGCCGCGGTCCGCGGCTTCAAGCATGGCTCCAAAGACAATTTCTTTGGTCAAACCGTCGCTGGCGGTAAAGGTAGAAACATACAAGGTTTCTTTCGCCTCGTCCATTAAAGCGATTCTGCTTTGCAGGGAAAACTCGCGATCGTCAAGCAATTGAGCGTATGTTTTCTCTTCGCTTGTGCTCCTGATGGTTTCGATATCGTATTCTAAGTCTGTGGTTCCGATCATAAAAGGCGTCGCAAAAAGCAACACGCCAAAAATCAGGAGGTGTCCAACGGCGAAATACAGTAGAAACAATGCGCTTTTTATAAAAAGAGGGCCTTTTCCCCGCATGGTGCATCCCAACTTTCTAAGCAATCTATGACAATTATAGCATACATATCCTGATGTGTGCACAATAAAAGGCAAAGCGAACAATCTATGGAACTCTCATAATGCAAAGCATTTTCTTGACATTTGAGAAGGAAAGCTCTACACTTGAGATATAAGGTTCAGGTGCCTTATGGATAACAGGGAATTGGGTGTAAATCCCAAGCTGTCCCAGCAACCGTGATACGGACGAAATGCATGATACCACTGCGAAAAGCGGGAAGGTGCAAAGTAGGACGATGTTAAGCCGGTAGACCTACCTGAACTTTGAAGTTGCACTCCTGGGTATGAGTGGTACGCTTATCTTTTTCCTCATTCCGCACCGATTGAAAAAAGATAACGCTGCTGCGCCATCCGGGAGGATGGTTTTTTTATTACATTCTATAGTAAGGAGGCCAACTGTGAAAAAACCATTCTCACTGTTTGTTTTAATCGCAACACTGTTTCTGATTGCCGCTTGTGAAAGCGAGGACCTTTCGGTGACGATTGTCGTCGAAGGTGAAGAACCCATCGAAGAAGAAGTCGTTTATGAAGAGGGCGACACCTTGTTTGACATTTTGCAGGAACGTTTCGCTTTGGATTACGAGGAGACCGATTTCGGACCGATGATTGAAGGCGTTGAGTCTTTGGAGGCCGGCCCCATGACGTACATCGCCATTTACAAAAACGACGATTTGATCGATTCGGGCGTTGACCAAGTCGCTTTTGAATCCGGCGACACATTCCGCTTCGAAATCGCTTGGCTCGATGAGAACGCCAAGGCTCTCGACGCCGCGTTAGAGCTTTTCTTAGACCAGCAAGCCGCATCGTATTTGGAAGATTTGCAGACGGAAGTCGTCTTGGGATTTTATCACCTTAATAGAGACTTGGATATTGCTCCCGATTTCGAATACGACGAACAAGAAGCCGGCGCTCTTGCCAACATGGTTTTTGTGGAGGAAACGTTGGAAGAAGCTTCTTCCGAGCTTTACGAAGCGTTGGGGGAGAAAGCCGATACAGATTGGGCGTATAGCGCATCCCTTTATTACATGGCGTTGGTTTTGTCCGAAGACGCAAGTCTTTATGGCGATTTTGAAGACGCCTTTGTCGAACGGATGAACGAGAGCAATCTTGAAGAAAAGGACAACGACACCTTGAGCATGATGCTGCTTGCGATGAGTGTTTACGACGGCGAAGCGCTGAAGGAGACGAAGACAGAAGTCCAAACCCTTCTTGAGGAAAATGTCTACGACAACCTCTATGGCAACAATTCCGCCAGTTTCGCCCTTACTTTGATGGCGCTTCTCTCTCAAGGCGTCGACCCGACCGATGAAGAGTATGTCGATGGCGGCATGAATCTCCTTGAGCACCTTTTGTCCCATCAAATGGAAGACGGTAGTTTCAAGTATACTTTGGACGACGATGAAACCGACACGATGTTTTCAACGCCTCAGGCCTTCCTGGCCCTTTGCATGATGCAAAAATGGTATCACGGCGACGACGCTTTGCATCCGTTTGTGATCGATTAAAGGTGATTTCATGAGGATATTTCTCAGCGTTCTCGCGGTTGCGCTTGCGGCCGCGGGAATCTGGTTCCTCCCTTCGGTGCTTTTTGACGAAGAAGGAACCATAACCGTTGAAGTTTACAATGAAAACGATGAGCAGGTGGTCTCAAACACGCACGATTTTTACGGCGAGACGACGCTTTTCGACGTGCTTGATGAGCACTATGACATTGACTGCGAGACGGCGTCTTTCCAGTCCGGTTCGGGAAAGATTCTTCTTGGGATTGAAAACGTGCAAACCGATTTTCAAAACAATTTCATCTATATAGAAAAGAATGGGGCGCAGTCGTTTTACGGCGTTGACCAATACGTTGAAGACGGCGCGGTGTACACTTTGTCTGTGAGGCGAGTGGAATGAGGGAACGATACATAGTCCGAACGTTGAAGCGCATGATTTTCATCGCCATGGCCGCAACCATATTGTTTGTGCAAGAGCAGTTGTTGACGATGCTGCCGAATGTGCAGCTCACGGTGTTGCTGCTGGTGCTTTTTTCAAGCGTATTGACCTTTCGGGAGACGATGACCGTTATTTTTGTGCACGTAATTTTGGACAGCTTGTTTATGGGCGCTTTCTATCCTTTTTACATGGTTCCCATGTTCATCGGCTGGTCGCTTGTGCCCATTGCCTACCATACCGTTTTAAGGCGGACGAACAACGAACTCAAACTTGCCGCTTTCGGATTCGTGCACGGCTTTTTGTATGGTTGGACGTTTATCCCGTTCGTGATGATTCAAACGGGCATCTATCAATTCTGGCCGTATCTCATGGCGGACTTGCTTTTTGAGATTATTATGGGGGTAAGCAGTTTCATCACCATACTCTGGCTTTTCAAACCACTTTACAGGATTGTATCGCGAGAACTCAACAAAACCGACCAACATTGGCGAATTGTGCAAAAGAAACACTAAAATTGCAGGAAAAACACTTGCGCAGCGGGTGTTTTTTTGATATAGTATTCAGTGCCGTAAAATACACACATGAACGGAGCGTGTCCCCGAGAGCCGCAAAGGCGGTGGGAATGCGCCAAGATGTTCATGGAGGCCAATCAAAAATTAGGAGGAAATTTTCTTATGGCAGTTATCACAATGAAGCAACTACTTGAATCCGGGGTGCATTTCGGTCACCAGACCCGCCGTTGGAACCCCAAGATGTCTCAATACATCTACACCAAACGCAACGGCATCCACATCATTGACCTGCAAAAAACCGTATCCTATATCGAAGACGCTTACAAGCGCTTTTTGGAAATCGGCAAAGACGGCGGCAAAGTCCTCTTTGTCGGCACAAAAAAACAGGCCATCGACTCGGTGAAAGCGGAAGCTACCCGTGCCGGCCATTTTTATGTCACAAAGCGCTGGCTCGGCGGTACTTTGACGAACTTTAAAACCATCCGCAAAAGCATTCGCCGTTTGCACACCATCCGCAAGTGGGAGACCGACGGAACCTTCGAGCGTCTTCCCAACAAAAAAGAAGTCATCGAACTGAAAAAAGAATTGGCCCGCCTAGAGATGTTTTTGGGCGGAATCGAAGAAATGCGCACCCTTCCGGACGCCGTCTTTGTGGTCGACACCCGCAAAGAACAAAACGCTGTCCGTGAAGCGCGGAAACTAGGCATTCCCGTCTTCGCGATGGTCGACACCAACTGCGACCCCGACGAAGTGGACCACATCATCCCTGCCAACGACGACGCGATTCGGTCCATCAAACTCATTGTCGGCAAAATGGCGGAAGCGTTGATGGAAGGCGCCGGAGGCGCAAGCAAAGAAGAGGCCAAGGAAGCCGCCGAAAGCGAACAGAAGGAAAAAGCTACCCCCGCGCAAAAAGAAGCCGCCAAGAAAACGGTTAAGACTTCACCCGATAAAGCCAAATCCGAAAAGCGCGAAGAAAAGCCTGAGCCGAAGAAAAAAGCCGAACCCAAAAAAGACAAGCCGGCCGTGAAGAAAGAAGAGGCGCCCAAAGCCGCTCCCAAGAAAGAAGCGCCGAAAAAAGAAAAACCAAAAACCGAAGAAAAACAAGAAAAGCCCGCAAAAGCAGAGGACCTAGAATCGCTTACCGTTCCCGAACTCAAACAGCTCGCCAAGGAAAAAGGATTGAGCGGATATTCCAAACTGCGAAAAGCTGAACTTATTGAGGCTTTAAAGAAATAATAGAGAGCTTTTCCGCTCTCTATTTTTTTGAAAAGAGGACGTTGTGGTTTTATTTGTCCTCGTGATTATGTTAAAATTATAATGATAACTATATGGAGGGTTGAACATGGCAATTAAAGCATCAGAAGTAAAAGCCTTGCGCGAAAAGACCGGCGCGGGCATGCTCGATTGCAAGAAAGCGTTGCAAGAGACCGACGGGGATTTAGATAAAGCGATCGATTATCTTCGTGAAAAAGGGATTTCCAAAGCGGAGAAAAAAGCGGACCGCATCGCCGCCGAAGGCCTTGCCAACGTTGTGAAAAACGAACAAAAGGCGGTCATTTACGAATTGAACTCGGAAACGGACTTTGCGGCCAAAAACGAACAATTCACCGGTTTGTTGGAAAAAATCGGACAAACCCTGCTTGCCAACGACGTCAAAACCACCGAAGAAGCTTTGAAGGTCGACGTCGATGGACGGACACTAGACGAATACATTGTGGCAACCGCAGCCAAAATTGGCGAGAAAATCACTCTTAGGCGGGTAGAGGTTGTGGAAAAAACCGATACGCAAATCGTTGGTTCTTATGTCCATATGGGCGGCAAAATCGCCGCGCTCGCTCTTCTTGAAGGCGGCGACGCGCAAACCGCGAAAGACGTCGCCATGCACGTAGCGGCGATCAATCCCCGCTACCTGCAAGAAGACGACATCAGCGACGATGTCATCGAACATGAAAAAGAGCTTCTTCGCAAAGAAGCTTTAAACGAAGGCAAACCTGAACACATCGTAGACAAAATGGTGACCGGACGCTTGAAAAAATACCTCAAGGAAATTTGCCTCGTGCACCAACCGTTCGTCAAGGACCAAGACCAAAGCGTCGGCGATTATGTCAAGCAATCGGACGCACAAATCGTCACGTTCAAACGCTTTGAAGTTGGCGAAGGCGTTGAAAAAAACGAAAAAGACTTCGCAAGCGAAGTCCAATCACAAATGAAGTAGTAAAAGCGGGGACACTTTTTTGTGTCCTGCTTTTCTAGATAGGGGAGAAGGCAATGAGTGAGAAAAAAAGATTGATCATCAAATTGAGCGGCGAAGCGCTCTCCGGCCCACAAGGAAAAAGCATTGATCCTTTGCGGGTGAAAGAAATAGCCCAAGAAATCAAAAACGCCTATGACGTAGGCCGTTTTGAAATCGGAATTATTGTCGGCGGCGGAAACATCTGGCGCGGAAAGACCGCAAGCGAGATGGGCATGGAGAGAAGCAGCGCCGATTATATGGGGATGATTGCAACCATCATGAACGCTCTGGCTCTTCAAAACGGGCTGGAGTCCCTTGGTGTTGAAACCCGCACCATGACCAGCTTGAACATTCCGCAAGTTGCGGAACCCTACATTCGCCGCAAAGCCATCAGCAACCTCGAAAAAGGCATGATCGTCATCTTTGGCGGCGGCACCGGTAACCCGTATTTCAGCACCGACACCACAAGCGCTTTAAGGGCCGCGGAAATTGGCGCGAAAACCATACTGATGGCGAAAAACGGCACCGACGGCGTCTACAACCTTGACCCGAAGACCCATAAAGACGCCAAAAAGTACGGAGTATTGACGCATCACGAAGTGTTGGAGCACCGTCTCGAAGTTATGGATTCGACCGCAGCCGCGCTTTGTAAAGACAATGAAATCGAAATTGTCGTCTTTGATATGAACATCAAAGGCAACATAAAGCGAGCCGCGCTCGGTGAAAATATAGGAACGGTTATCCGATAGGAGGGAAACCATGATTGACGATGTAATGTTGGAAATGGAAGAGAAAATGGAAAAAGCTGTAGACTCACTGTATTACGAAATGGCCCGTGTGCGCACGGGACGTGCGAACCCGACCATACTCGACGGCGTTCGCGTGGACTACTATGGCGCGCTCACTCCGCTCAATCAAGTGGCCAACATTTCCACTCCGGAGGCGAACCAGCTTCTAATCAAACCTTACGACAAGAACGTTGTCAAAGAAGTGGAAAAGGCGATTTTGGGCGCAAATTTGGGCGTAACGCCCAACAATGAAGGCGAACAGATTCGAATCGTCATGCCCAAACTTAACGAAGAACGACGCAAAGAACTTGTCAAGCAAGTTCGCAAATCCGCCGAGGAAGCGCGCGTGAAGATTCGCAACGCCCGCCGCGAGGCGAACGACAAAATCAAGAAGATGGAAAAATCCAGCGACATCACCGAAGACGACTCCATCGCGTTTCAAGAAGACGTCCAGAAAAAGACGGACGAATACGTCGGCAAGGTCGATAAGGCCTTAGAAGACAAAGAACGAGACCTGACCCAAGTGTAAAAAAAGGCCACCGCATTCGGCGGTGGTCCTTTACTATCTGCCGATTCATGGAAAAACGGCTGGGTTTGTAGTATAATAACTTTCAAAGAAGACTATTTTGGAGGACATTATGAGACGTAGAGACAAAATCATGCAAAAACCCCTCCCCCGCCATGTGGCGATTATTTTAGACGGCAACGGTCGTTGGGCGAAACGCAGGAAAAAACCCCGCACCTACGGCCACAAGCGTGGCGCGCTCAACGTAAAGACCATCGCGTTTGAAGCGCATGAACTCGGCGTCGAAGTGTTAAGCGTGTACGCGTTTAGCACCGAGAATTGGAAGCGCCCGAAAGCCGAAATCGATTATTTGATGGCGTTGCCGGATTTGTTTAAAGAAGAATACAAAGACGAAGTGAAGCACGATCATATCCGTGTCGTATTCAGCGGCCGCCGCGATCGAATCCGCAAGGAAAACCGAGAATATATGCAAGAAATCGAAGAAAAAACAAAAGATCGGGACGGCATGGTTTTGAATGTGTGTTTCGATTACGGCAGTCGTTATGAACTGACCCAAGCCGCCAAACGCATAGCCGAGAAGGTCGGCGAGGGAGAACTCTCCGCTTCGGACATCGATGAAGACACCATCGATGCGCATCTTTACACGGCCGGATTGCCGCCTGTGGATTTTTTGATACGAACAAGCGGCGAACAACGTCTCAGCAACTTTTTGCTCTGGCAGAATTCCTACGCGGAATTTTATTTCACCAAAACGCATTGGCCGGCGTTTTCAATCCGCCGTTTTCACAAGGCGTTGCGTCGTTATCAAAATAGAGACCGGAAGTTCGGCGGTCTGAAAAAGAAGGGGGGAGACAATGCGCCAAAGAGTTGTGACCGGCATCGTGCTTGCGGCGATTTTTTTGCCGTTGCTTTGGCTGCCCGCCCTATATTTTTCGTTTGTTGGCGCTTTGGTGCTCATTCTTTGCGCTTTCGAGCTTTTAAACATGTTCAAAAGGACGCATGTTTTGGACCATTGGTCTTCTTTGCTCGTGTACTTGGCGACGCTTGCAATTTATGCCGCCACACTTGCATTTTATCACCAACTCTTGGGTGGCGGAGCATTCTTGGTTATCATTGGAAGTATCCCCGTCGTTTTGACGTTATGGAAATGGTTGGCCAAACTTCCTTGGAGGACGCTTCTTTCATCGTTTGTGGTCGTCCTTTATATAGGGTTGCCCATCGCGGCGCTTTCACACCTCCAATCCAGAGGCGTTGCGGTGTTGGTGTATGTTTTGCTTACCGTGATGCTCACCGATTCGTTTGCGTATTTTGTCGGACTCGCTATCGGGAAGCACAAGCTTTCACCTTCCATATCGCCAAAGAAGACGGTTGAAGGCGCAGTTGGTGGAACTTTGATTGCTGTACCTTTCGCCAGTCTTTTCGCGGTGCAGACCGCCATATTGGAAGGCCGCCCCATCGCATGGGTCGTCCTTGTCGGCGTTATCATCTCCATCACGGGGCAGCTCGGCGACTTGCTTGCGTCATTTTTGAAAAGAAAACACGGAATCAAGGATTTTTCGAACCTCTTGCCGGGCCACGGCGTCTTCATGGACCGTTTGGATTCGACTTTGCTCGCTTCTTTTGTGTTTAGTGTCATTTTGTTGGCCACCGAGGTGTTGTGACCATGAAAAGAATACAACTTTTAGGCGCAAGCGGCAGCATCGGCACGCAAGTTCTGGAAATCGTTGAAGAATTTCCTGAACAGTTTTCTCTTCAAGCCGTGACCGCGAAAAGCAGTGTCAAAACCGTCCTTGAAATTCTTTCGCGTCATGACGTCGAGATGGTTTCAATGGCGGAAGAACACGAAGAAACCATCAAAAGAGCGTATCCCGACATCAAATTTTACGCCCTTGAAAAGGGCGGGCTTGAAACCATTGCGGCAAGTGAAGATGAAGCCGTAGTGCTTAACGCCCTCGTAGGCAGCGTCGGTTTGGCGCCCACCTTGCGGGCGATTGAGCGTAACAAAGATGTTCTTCTAGCCAACAAAGAGACACTGGTCGTTGGCGGATCGCTCATTCGCGAAGCTTTGAAAGCGTCGGAATCCTCCTTGATTCCCATTGACAGCGAACACGCGGCGCTTCGTGAATGCTTGCGCGGAAGCGACGTCGAAGACGTCGAAAAACTTGTCATTACCGCAAGCGGAGGCAGTTTTCGAGATTTGGACAAAAAAGCGCTTGAAAATGTCACAAAAGAAGACGCCTTGAAACATCCGAATTGGGTGATGGGGGCGAAGATCACCATCGATTCCGCGACCATGATGAACAAGGTTTTCGAAATTATCGAAGCGCATTATCTTTTCGACATGCCCTATGAAAACATTGAAGCCGTGTTGCATAAAGAAAGCGTCGTGCACGGACTTGTACAATTCAAAGACGGCAACGTATTGGCCCACATGGGGCCTTCCGACATGCGCATTCCCATTCTTGCGGCCTTGCAGGGAGCCAAAAGAATGTCTTTCCCGACGCTGTTTGATTTGACAAGCGTTGGGACGTTGCATTTCGAAGCGATCGATGGCGAACGCTATTCTCTATTCGACCTTGGGCTTGCCGTTGCGAAACAGGGCGGTTTGCACGTGGTGACTTTGAACGCGGCCAACGAAGTGGCCGTACGGCTTTTCTTGGAAGACAAAATCTCGTTTTTGGAGATTGAAACTTTGATAAAACGGGCGTTGGACCATTTCCAAAACGACAACCATCTGACGCTTGATAAGATTGTAGAGCACGACCAACGTGTCCGTGAGTACATACGCAATATAGTTAGTAGGTGAGAGCATGTTTATCATCAACATTATCGGATTCATCCTGGTATTAGGCTTAGTGATACTGATTCACGAACTCGGTCATTTCATCATGGCCAAAAGAGCCGGCATTCTTTGTCATGAGTTCGCCATCGGCATGGGGCCAATCGTTTACAGCAAACGCAAAGGCGAAACCCTTTATAGCGTTCGCGCCATTCCCATCGGCGGCTTTGTGATGATGGCCGGCGAAGAAGTGGATTCGGAGATTCTGAAAAAAGGCCAGGAAATCCGGTTCACAAAAAACAAATCCGGAAAAATCGACCAAATCATATTGGACGTCGAGAACGATAAGTATCAAGACGCCGAAAGAATCACCGTCGAAACTTTTGATTTGAAAGGCAAGAACCACGAACCCTTGATGATCAACGAACACGACGTTTCCCGAAAAGCCCATTACATTACCTCGAAGAAAAAGCTGCAAATCGCTCCTTACAACCGCAGTTTCGAGTCAAAAAGCTTAGGCGCTCGGTTTTTGGCGATTTTCTCCGGGCCGTTTATGAACTTCGTTTTGGCGTTTATCCTGTTCGTCCTGCTTGCGTTTTTCATCGGCTTTCCGAAAGAAACGGACGCGCAAGGTTCCATCACAACCGTTATCGGGAGAGTGCAAGAGGGGACTCCGGCCGAAGGCAAAATCGAAGTGGGCGACAAACTCATTCGAGTGGACGGAGTGAATGTGGAGGACCATTGGCAGGAATTCACCGAGGTCGTTGCACAGGACCGCGGCAATCGGAATCTCGAAATACGTCTCCATCGGGGCGATTGGCGCAATCATCCCGACACGACGTTTGAGCGGATTGACGTCACCATCACGCCCATCATTCATATCTTCAATATCGGCGTAAGCAGCCATGAGGAAGCCGGAGAAGATTTAATCATCGGACCTGTGCAAAGCAACACCCCGGCCCGCAACGCAGGGTTGAGGGGCGGCGATGAAATCACCAAAATCAACGACCAATCCATGGAATCTTGGCGAAATGTCGTCTCTTATATAGAAAACAATCTCGACAAGGACGTCTTAAGCGTCCAGGTGCTTCGCGATGGCAGCCACTATACTTTCGACGTTGAACCGCACTCCAAAGAAATCCTCGATTCCCAAAACGTCGCCCCCGTGCAAAACACCATCGGCGTCGCGCCCGAACACGAGTTTATGTTTCTGCGCTCCTTTTCTCGCGCGGGGGGCAATGTTGTCGATTCGAGCACGATGATTTTTGACACCCTGCGCCTGCTTTTTAGCGACGCAGTCGGCATCGGCGATCTTGCCGGTCCTGTGGGCATATACTCCATCACCACAAGCGCCCTCCAACAAGGATTGTTCACCTTGATGCAATGGGTCGCTCTCCTCAGTGTGAACCTCGGCATCTTGAACCTGCTGCCGGTCCCGGCCTTAGACGGCGGAAGGTTGGTGTTCTTGGGCTATGAGGCCGTGACGCGCCGCAAAGTGAATAAGACGGTGGAAAATTATCTCCATCTGATTATGTTCTTCCTATTGATCGCCCTGATTCTTTACGTCACATACAACGATATCCTGAGACTTTTCAATTGATTGAGGTGGATTAGATGAAACAAAGCATGTTGTTTGCACCAACTTTGAAAGACGCGCCCAAAGACGCCGAAGTTAAAAGCCACAAGCTCCTGATTCGCGCCGGACTTGTCAAAATGACGGCGGCGGGGGTGTATTCCTATCTTCCTCTCGGACAGCGCGTGATGAAAAAAATCGAGGCCATCGTCCGCGACGAACACGACAAACGCGGTTGCAGCGAGCTTTTGATGCCCGCCCTTCAACCCCGGGACCTTTGGGAAGAAAGCGGCCGCTGGGCAAATTATGGCCCGGAGCTCATGCGACTAAAGGATCGCAAGGAAAGGGACTTTTGTCTAGGGCCGACCCATGAAGAAGTCATCACCGCCCTTGTGCGCGACCATATTGATTCCTATAAGAAACTTCCCCTTGCCTTATACCAGATTCAAACCAAATACCGCGACGAACTACGTCCCCGTTTCGCTTTGATGCGCGGACGCGAGTTCGTCATGAAAGACCTCTACACCTTCAGCGACAGCGAAGAGGACTTAAACGCATGGTACGATACGATGATGGACGCTTACACAACCATCTTCAAACGCGCCGGCCTCGATACGCGCATTGTCGCATCGAGCACCGGGCAAATCGGTGGAGATGTGGCGCACGAGTTCATGGTGATGAGCGAAGTCGGCGAGGACACGATTTCTTATTGCACAAAGTGCGAATACGCCGCCAATCAGGAATTCAGCGGATTGACCGACGGCGATCCCTGTCCGAAATGCGGCGGAGAGATTGCAACGGCGAAAGGCATCGAAGTCGGCAACATCTTCAAACTCGGCACCAAGTATTCCAAAAGCATGAACGCCTATTTCACCGATCGCGACGGGGCAAGGAAACCTCTCGTCATGGGGTGTTACGGCATTGGCATCAGCCGTACGCTGATGGCCGCTGTAGAGCAGCACAGCGAAGAAAACAGCATCCTTTGGCCCAAATCGATCACGCCTTTTGACGTCCACATCGTGCCTCTTGCAAAAGGAAAAGAGGCTCAAGAGACAATCGATAGGCTGTATCGTTCGTTGAACGACCGTCACGATGTTTTGCTTGACGACCGGGACGAACGGGCGGGCGTCAAGTTCAAAGACGCGGATTTAATCGGTGTGCCCTACCGGATAGTCGCCGGAAAGACTCTGCAGGAAGGGAAGGTCGAGTTCACCGACCGCTACAAAAACGAAACCGTTCAAATCCCCATTGAGGATGTTGAAGAACGGCTGAAACAAATACTTTGACAAAGAGTGGAGGTTTCGTTTGACAAAGGCCTCCACTTTTATTATAATCTACGATAGCGTCTTTTTAGACGGTCGCAAAAAATAGGATTGAGTTTTTTGTGGAAAGGCCTATAAATAGACCTTATCAAGAATTCGCAAAAAGTTGGGAAAAAGTATTGACTTTGAAAGTTGAAAGTTATATACTCTTTATTGCGGGCCGAGGGAAAGCGAAGCTCGCACTACTTTTAAAGGGGGGAAACACCTCCTCGGTAGTAGCAATTCTATTGACAACGGTGACGATATAATGTACAATGATATCGCACCAAAAATGGAATGGTCTTTGAAAACTGAATAGGACAAACTTACTTTTGAGTTTTAAGCAATCAAACTGATTAACTTCGTAAGAAGTTATCCATATTTTATGGAGAGTTTGATCTTGGCTCAGGATGAACGCTGGCGGCATGCCTAATACATGCAAGTCGAACGAAAACCACTTCGGTGGTTTTAGTGGCGAACGGGTGAGTAACACGTAAGGAACTTGCCCCAATGTCGAGGATAACCACGGGAAACTGTGGCTAATACTGGATAGGACATTCGGACGCATGTCTGAATGTTTAAAGGCGCTTTCGGGCGCCGCTTTGGGAGAGCCTTGCGCAGCATTAGCTAGTTGGTGGGATAACAGCTCACCAAGGCGACGATGCTTAGCTGGATTGAGAGGTTGACCAGCCACACTGGGACTGAGACACGGCCCAGACTCCTACGGGAGGCAGCAGTAGGGAATTTTCACCAATGGGGGAAACCCTGAGCGAGCAATGCCGCGTGAACGATGAAGGTCCTCGGATCGTAAAGTTCTGTTGTCAAGGAAGAACAGTGGTATGAGGAAATGCATATCACCTGACGGTACTTGACGAGAAAGCTCCGGCTAACTACGTGCCAGCAGCCGCGGTAATACGTAGGGAGCAAGCGTTATCCGGAATTATTGGGCGTAAAGCGTGCGCAGGCGGTCCGGTAAGTCAAACGTGAAAGTCCATGGCTTAACCATGGAATGTCGTTTGAAACTGTCGGGCTAGAGTACGGTAGAGGTTAGTGGAATTCGATGTGTAGCGGTAAAATGCGTAGATATATCGAGGAACACCAGTGGCGAAGGCGGCTAACTGGACCGGAACTGACGCTGAGGCACGAAAGCGTGG
>PWFC01000061.1 GCA_003554025.1 Mollicutes bacterium | reverse complement strand
TTACATAGCCTTGTGCCATGAACACGCTCGTCGGCTTGGTGAACGCCTCTTGGTCTTTTCTGGGTTTCAATTGAATTACGTCGTGAAAGTTCTCCCATGTGATGTTTTTTAACGTTATCATGCTATCACCGCCTCATATAAAGCATACAAGGCTTTGAGAAGCATGTCAAAGTTTTTTGGGAAACTGTATGGGAAGATGCACTCACTAACGATTCTTGTGAAGGCTTTCCCTTGAGAGAAGAGAAATCTTGATAACGAACAAGAACGTTCTCTTGATTGCGCATGACGCTTTGTTCATTGCCTATGATGATTGATACGCATCATGCAATATGTTAGGTTCATAGTAGAAGACTTTAGGAGGATTTTATGGACATAACGATTGTTGAATGGTTTCAAAGCATGCAAAACAGCGTGCTTGATGCGTTTTTCCGTTTGGTCACCGAACTAGGCGGAGATCTTGCGTTTCTCGCCATCGGAACGGTGTTGTTTTGGCTTTACGACAAACGTTTCGGGTATCGGTTCATGACCATTTTTCTTTTTACCCTCAGTGTTAACGACATACTCAAAAATGTTATCCGGAGGCCCAGGCCGTTTGCCGAGGGAGCCGACTCCATCGGCGAGGAGACTTATGGCTTTGCGATGCCTAGCGGGCACTCTTCGAACGTGGGGATTATGGCTTTTTTGTTGAATGAACGGTTTGGTACTTTGAAGAAATGGGTGACGCCCACCCTTTTCGGCATTGCCTTTCTGGTGATGATTTCTCGCATCTATTTGGGCCAGCATTATTTGACGGATGTCATTGCAGGGTTTGCGCTTGCCGCAGCGGTGTATTACGCTATACGCTTCATCGGGCTGAGAATCTCGCTTGGTCAAACCACGATGGTTGGCATTGGTTTGGGCTTTTTGTTGGTATTTATGGTGGTCTTTGCAGTGTTTTATCAAACCTGGGACATTCCGGCCGATTCTTTTCGGAACCTATACATCGCGTTTGGCTCCATACTCGGTTTAAGCGTCGGACATAAAATCGAACTGAAGTATGTGGGTTACGAGGAGCGCGCCCCATGGCGCATTCAAGCGTTGAAATATATCATCGGCCTTGCCGTTGCGCTTTTGATTCAGGAAGGATTGAAGGTGGCGCTTCCTTATGGAGGGGCCGGTGAGCTTATGACCGTAGCGTTGGATGGCTTGAGGTACTTTTTCTTGACGCTGTGGTTGTCCTTGGGTGCGCTTGCCACGTTCAAAGCGCTTTTCTCAAAGCATAGTGGTTAAAGTGTTGGTTCGATGAACCAGACGATATAATAAGAGCACATCTTTTGATGAGATGTGTTTTTATATTATGGGGTGGATGAATATTTGTGTGGTTTTGGAATGCAACAAAAGGTTCTATAAACTCACTACACAACAAGAACTAATAAATTGCTTTACGTGATGTTTTATGCACCGTGCACAATCACTGTTTCAATAATTGGTATAGTGTGACCATTGTAGGCTAGGTGCATGTGTGAGAAAATGAAAGCGCTTCGTGAGGCACGGGGTCATTTTCATGCTTTTTCATAGCTTGATCATGTCACAAAACGTGCCGAGTAAATAGTGAAATAAAAAAGAGGAGGAAGAATCTTGGAAAACAAAAAGACTTTTATTCAGAAGATTCGAGCAGCAGGTCCCGCGGCGGTCATCACCAGTGCTTTTGTCGGCCCGGGAACCATCACTACGGCTACAAATGCGGGTGTGACCTTCGGTTACGCCTTGCTTTGGGCAGTCATTTTCTCGGGCTTCGCGTCCATCGTCATCATGAACATGGCTTCTCGTTTGGCGATCAAGGGCAAGAAGAACATCATCAATGCCGCCGTTGAACTTGTGCCGGGCAGCGCAGCTTGGAGGATTTTCGCTTTGGCGCTCATCGGTTTGGTTGCTGCTTTGACCGGTTTCGGTTTTGAAGCCGGAAACCTGATTGGTGCGACGGTTGGTTTTGAGGACATCTTCGGCCTGCCGCAGTGGTTGTCTGCGTTCTTTATGGGCTCTATTGCGATGGCGGCCGTTATCTTCTCCACCCCGCGCATTGTTGAGCTTATCATGAAGACGTTCGTTGCCGTGATGGGTATCATCTTCGTCATCAGTGCCATTATTGTTACTCCGCCAATTACGGAAATCTTGCGCGGCTTGATTCCGACCATTCCCGAAGAAGGCATCGTCACAACCATCGCTTTGGTCGGTACAACCATCATCGCCATCAACATCGTGTTCCACTCCGTGGCCAGCGCCGAAAAATGGGCCGATACCGAGGAACTGGAAGACTCGTATTTCGACACCAAAATGAACGTCTCGCTCGGCGTTTTGATGACCCTTGGTTTGATTATCGCCACCTCGGCCACGTTGTTTGGCACGGGCACGGAAGTAGACAGTCCCATTGTGTTCGCCGAAGCGCTTGAAGTTACGCTTGGCGGCGGTGCAAGGATGTTTGCGGCGACCGGTCTCGTGCTTGCCGGACTCTCCAGTGCGATCGCAACGCCTTATATGGTTGGTGTGATTTGGGCCCGCATCTTCAAATGGGATCTCGTCAATGACTGGCGTCCAAAAGCCGTTGCCGGTGTCATCGTTGTATTCGGCACCTTGCTTGCCATGTTCGGAACCGCACCTGTACCGATCATTCTCTTCGCACAAGCTACCAGTGGTGTTTTCCTGCCGTTCGTCGCCGTCTTGTTCATCCTTGCGACCAACAGCAAAGCACTCGGGGAATACCGCAACAACCGCTTGCAAAACGTTGTGGGCATCATCATGGTCGCTGTCATGTTCATCCTCGGTTTCAGAACGCTTTGGAATGTATTTAGCCAATTGTTCTCCTAAACCTTTTACTATAGTGAAAGCGTTGCGGCTTGGGCTTATTGCTAGGCATCAACGCTTTTTCTTTCTGAAAAATCCTATTGTTTATTCGGAGGCATTATGAAAATCAACCAATTTTTAAAGAACGAAAAACTGACCGTCAGTCCGGAACCGCCTTATGATGCATTGCAGGCGTTTGTCCGTGACAACCACATCGCTTTGGAAGGCGCAAAAGACGGGCCGCTACGCGGACTGGCGTTTGCAATCAAAGACGTTTTCATGGTCAAAGGCAGTACATACGGTAACGGCCATCCGGAATGGTTGAGAACCCACGGACCTGACCCGTACACGGCGGTTTCTGTGTTGAAGCTACTTGACAGCGGAGCGGACCTTGTCGGAAAGACGGTTTGCGACGAGCTTTGTTTTTCCATTAGCGGGGAAAACTGGAACTACGGCTCACCGTTGAACCCATACGATATCCGCCGCTATACCGGAGGCTCTTCCAGCGGGAGTGGCGCTGCGACGGCGGGTGGCTTGGTGGATTTTGCCACAGGAAGCGACTGCCTTGGTTCGGTAAGAGTTCCGGCGGCCTACAATGGACTTCTTGGCATGCGCCCCACCTACAAGCGCGTCGACAACGACGGAGAGGCTCCCTATTGTGAAAGCATGGACGTGCTCGGTTACGTCGCGAAAGAGCCGGACGTCTTCAAGAAAGTGTCCGAAGTGTTGCTTGGCGAAGACGAGAAGAAAACCCCTTTCCAACAAGTGTATGTTGCAAGGGATTGTTTTGAGGCTGTCGACGCGGACGTCGCCGAAGCCTTGACGCCTGCGGTTGACCATGTGAGCAAACATGTCGGGCCCGCAAAAGAAGTTACGGTCGCCAAAGAAGGGTTCGACAAATGGATCGAGATTTTTAAAACCGTTCAAGGCTACGAAGTGTACGAAAGCTATGGCGGTTGGCTCGACAAATATAAGCCACGTTTGTCAAGAGGACCAAAAGAACGGCTTGCTTGGGCGAAGACGATACAGCGCCATGAATATTTGGAGGCGAAAACCAAACGGGAAGAACTCTTGAAAGGCTTCCGTGAATTTTTGCCCGAAGATGCCGTATTGGTTCTGCCGACCGCGGCATCGGTCGCGCCGCTTAAGACCGATTCTTTAGAAGAGATTAACCGTGTCCGGGCGCAGTCGACTAGCTTGCTGTGCATCTCACCGCTCACCGGAACCCCGCAGGTGACCGTGCCACTCGTCGATCAGCACGATGTTCCTTTGGGGCTTACATTGATTGCGCGCGAGGGCACCGACATGCAACTGGCGAATCTCGCCGCCGATCTGGTTTCTTCGTTCCGGCGGTGAATTAAGAAAAGCCATCCGCTTTCATGCGGATGGCTTTTTTGATTTAATGACGATAGGACTTCATAGCTTCCGGCACCGCTTGGCCCGTGATTATGTTTGCGTGGTGCCTTTGAAGGACAGTTTCAAGGGCGGTCAATAGAGCAAGGACGTTTCGTTTGCGACTGCTGTATCCAAGCGCGCCTATGCGCCAAACCTTGTCTTTGAGCGCTCCGAATCCCGGCGCGATTTCCAGCGAAAACTCTTCGACAAGTTCTCGCCTGATTTTGTGCAGTTCGACATTTTCCGGCACTTCAACACAAACTATCGTCGGCAACAAGTTGTCTTTGTCGCCAAAGACTGTAAGGTTCATCGCTTCCAATCCGGCGATGATGGCGTTCATGTTTGTTGCATGACGCTTGATTCGTTCGTTTACGCCTTCTTCAAGTGTCAGCCGCAACGCTTCGTGCATGGCGTAGAGCATGCTGGTCGCTTCGGTGTGATGGTTCAATCGTTCCTTGCCCCAGTATTCTTGCAGTTGGCTTAGGTCCAAATAGTTGGAAGGCATCATCCGCGGGTTGGCACTTTTTGGGTCCAGGCCCTGCTCGATTTTTCTTCGTTGGGCAATCAAAGTTTCGATGCGTTCGTTGTAGCTTACAAGCGCCATGCCGGCGGGGGCGGCCAAACACTTCTGTGACCCTGCGGCGATGCCGTCGATTTTCCAGGCATCCGTTTCAAAGGGAGCGCCAGCCAAAGTCGCAACAGCGTCGACAATGAGCAGGATGCCTTCTTTTCGGCAGTATTCTCCCAGTTCTTCAAGTGGTTGCATCATGCCGGTCGAGGATTCGCCATGCACGATGGCGACCACTTTCGGATGGAAAGAATCTATTTCTTTTTGCAACTCACGAAAAGTATAGATAGAGCCAAGAGGTTTATCCGTTGTATGCACATTTCCTTTCGCACGTTTTGCGATTTCCGCCATTAAATGCCCAAAACGTCCGAAAATGGGCACGTAAACCCTGTCGTCGGGTTCGATTACCGCCGAGAGGAGCGCTTCGATTCCCGCTCTCGAGGTGCCGTTGATTAAGTAGGTCCAGCGATTTTGGGTCTTCAACACATCGCGCCCCATTTCCATGACTTCGTCCATCAAGGCGAGAAACTCGGGTTCGAACTGGCCGATGATTGGGTTGGTCATTGCTTGTAGGATACGGGGATCGACTTCGGCCGGTCCGGGGGTCATGATGGTGCGATGTTCGATGAATGCTTGTTTTTTCATGGATTGAGTCTCCTTTGGCCAATCAGAGCTTTAAGCCCATACAATTACCCTCATTATAGCACGCTTTGTTCTTTCGCCCATATGTACTCTGACAGATAAAGGCGGAAAAGCTTTGTGCACTGTGCACAGTGTGGTAAACTGTAAGTAGAAGTCTTTCTATAGGAGGGGCAAATCATGCCTCTGACCATCAAAAGAATCCTCGAACACGAACGTTTAGAAGGCGTGCGCCTAGTCGCCGGAGAAAAAGGGATGAATAACGAAGTGCACAACGTCAACACCATCGACAATCCTGATTCTTACGAGTGGTTTACCGCGGGCGATTTTGTGCTGACGACGGGCTATATATACAAAGACGACGCTAAACTTCAAAAAGAACTGATTCAGGAACTTTCGAGAATGAACATTTCCGGTCTGGGCATCAAAATCAAACGCTATTGGGATGAAATTCCCAAAGTCATCATCGATGAAGCCGACCGGCTCGGCTTTCCGGTAATCGAAACCCCGTATAAATATTCGTTGGCGCAAATCACAAACATCATCAACGATGAAATTTTCAAGCGCGAAGGTTCGCAGTTGAAGCGGTACAAAAACATACACGATGCTTTCTCAAAGTGTTCGCTTTCCGGAGGCGATTTGAGCGAAATTACCATTCTCGCCAGCCAAATGATTAAAAACCCGATCTTGCTTTTGGACAGCAATTTCAATTTATTGGCGTATCATGATTTGCCTGACAATCCATACCCTTTGACCAAGCATTTGGATTTGAACGAGATGGAAAAGCCATTCGATTCCGCTTTCAATGCCTCGATTCCGACCGACGCCAAAATGTTTTCGTTGAACTTGAAACGCGAGTTGACAGTAAACGGCAACAAAGTGGTTTGCCGCATAAAACCCATTGTATACGCCAACCAGATTTATGGGTATGTGGTGGTGTGGGAAACCATGAACAAACTGACACGCCTCGATTACATCACCATTGAAAGCGCCGCGGTCACCGCCGCGTTAGAACGGATTAAGACCCAACAGCTTGAAGAGGCCAAACTTCGTCAGCGTAAGGATTTTTTCGACGACTTGCTGGAAGGAAGAATCCTCTCCATCAACGCGCTCAAAAACCTTGCCCCCGCTCACGGTCTCAACCCTGAGAAGCCCCATGTGGTCATGGCGATCAAGACGCAAAACCTGACCAACGACGAAGCCTTTAAAATTCAAAGAGTGCTCAACAGATTTCATAATGAACATCCACGCCACACGTATCAAGCCATACGTCGCCACGACCACTTTCTTTTGTTCATTGAAGTCGATGAATCCGGCCCGACCATGCCCGACACTGAACTCAAATCTTTCATACAATCCATTGTGGAAAAAGTGGACACCATCATTCCCAAACGCCACAAAAGCGGCGTCAGTAACGTCACAACCGACTTCATAAATATTCGCAAGACCGCCAATCTCGCTTTGGATGTCATCAATTTGGCGCGCTTTGACAAAAAACTTATGCCCATCGCATATTTCGATGATTTGATTAGTTATCATTTGCTTTCAAACTCTGTCGACAACGACACGATGATGGAATATTTCGAACAGACACTCGGCCCTTTGTACGCTTACGACCAAGACAACAACAGCGATTTGCTGAAGACTTTGCAAGCGTATTTCGAAGCGGGCGAAAACATCTCTTTGGCGGCGAAAAAAATCTTCATACACCGAAACAGTTTCAATTATCGGCTCGAAAAAATCAAGGAAATCTTGAACACCACCTTGCAAGACAGTGAAGAAAATTTCAGCTTCCAAATGGCGATTAAGATCTACAAAATCCTACAACTGACCATTTCTTAGACCAAGCTTGCCTCCGTGAGAAACCCCGGAGGCTTTTTTTATGCACTGTGCACAACCGGTCACTTTCGAATTGGTATAGAGTGACTATTGTCGCAACGAAGCAACTATGAGACAATGAAACCGCTTTAAAGGCATGATGGAACCCGACTATCTTTACTGTAATGTCGTCATGCTTATTGTAACGGTAAAGGAGAATGTCTGTGATCATGAGTGTGCCGAAGCATTTTGTTTCGTTCGTTTCCATGCATGGGACTTACAAACGTCACTCGGCATTTGACCATACCTTGAATTTTGTTTGCGGTGAGAACATGGTTGCTTTGCACGACAAGGACCGATCGCTTTCCCCTTTCGGGATTCGCTTAAATGTCGACGCCAAACAGTTCGAGGCTTTGAAAACATCCATACAGACTCTCACCATTGAAGAAGACGGCGTGACCATCGACGAACACAAAGTGCTTTACCGCAACGTATTCCAAATCGACCACGATTTGAACGAGCAAACCGAAAACGAAGGCATCTTGAACGGTGAGATGCTTCGCAATCTTTATCTATTGGTGGAAAAGACCATTGCTTCGCATGAAAAATCGCAAGACCTTTTACACCAAAACAGATTGGAAGAGCGTACTAAAGCGCTCCAAAAAGCGTTGAGCCAAACTCCTTTGGATTTGGCGGATGTAGAAGAAACCGTACAATCGTTGATTGGGCTTGGACCTGGCCTAACCCCAAGCGGAGACGACATTTTGGCGGGAATGCTCGCCGGATTGCTCATGCAAGGCGATCGTGCGATTTTTGAAACCGTCGCGCCTTTGGTTTTCAAATCCGTTAAAAGCTCGGACAGTACCTCCATGGTCAGCCGGCAGTTTTTGCTCTACGCCACCAAGGGCATTTTCATCGGTGAAATGCTGATGTTGCACCATAGATTGCTTTTATCCCGTTCGGTCGATTCAATTGTCGATAGAATCGCATCGATGGGACACTCGTCGGGCATCGACTATTTAAAAGGATTGATGCTCGCTATCTCAATAGGAGGGATGAACCATGATTCATAATGTCGTCAAGAAGAACACCTATTTTGACTCTGTGACCTTGATGCTTTTTTCCAGCAACCTACAGGACATCGATGGCGTCCGTCAAGCCGCGGCGATGATGGGCACCGACCACAACAAGGTCTTGATGCAGGATTCTGGGCTTCTCAAGGAAGAAGAAGCCAAAAATGCTTCGGCCAATGACCTGATTATTGGCATTGACGCTGAAGACCAAGATGCCGTAGACGCGGCAATTAAGAAACTTGAAGAGCAATTCGCCAACAAATCCGGCGGCAAAGATTCCGGCGTAAAAACCTACAAGACCTTCGACCAAGCCGTCAAAGAGACTCCTGAAGCCAACCTTTCAGTGGTTTCCATTCCGGGTCGTTTCGCTAAGGGCGAGGTGATGAAGTCTTTGCGCAAAGGACTTCATGTCATGCTTTATAGCGACAATGTACCGCTTGAGGATGAGATCGCCCTCAAAGATTACGCTTTGGAAAACGATTTGCTCATGATGGGTCCGGATTGCGGAACGGCCATCATCAACGGAGTGGCGCTCGGTTTTGCCAACGTTGTCAATCGCGGCAACATTGGATTGTCCGCCGCAAGCGGAACCGGCTTGCAAGAAGTGAGCGTCATCATCGACAAACTAGGCGGCGGCATTTCACAAGCTTTAGGCACCGGCGGCCGAGATTTGAAAGCCGAAGTCGATGGACGAATGATGTTGTTCACTCTGGACGCTTTGGCCAACGACGATGAAACTGAAGTCATCGGCTTGATCTCCAAACCACCGGCCGAAGCGGTCATGAAGAAGATTGTGGACAAGGCGAAAACCATCGACAAACCGATTGTGGCCTGTTTCTTGGGTGGGAACCCCGAAGGTTTCAAGGGCACAAGCATCATCGGCACAACCACACTTGAAGAAGCGGCCTACGCTTTGGTCAAAACCGCAAACCGCGAAACCATCGATGAGGTTTCCAACAGCCCGCTCTACCAAAAGACCGACACGATGTTGGCGGAGGTTCCCGATACGAAAGCGCCTTACGTACGCGGGCTTTACACAGGAGGAACGTTGGCCTATGAAGCGTTGCTTCTGCTTGATGAGAAGCTTCAAGGCGTCTATTCGAACATCGCGATTGACGAAACGTATGGACTAAAAGATCCCGAAACCAGCAAAGCACACACGGTGTTGGATATGGGCGAAGACTACTTCACCGATGGAAAACCCCATCCGATGATCGACCCCAGACAACGGGCCGAACGGATTGTCAAAGAATCGAACGATTCTGAAACCGGCGTCATTTTGTTGGACTGCGTTTTAGGGTACGGTTCCCATGAAGACCCAGCATCTTCCATCGCAAAAGCGGTCAAGGAAGCAAAAAAACAACGAGAAGACGTTGCATTCATCGCTTCGGTGACCGGAACCGACAAAGACCCCCAAGGTTTAAAAACATCACAAAAAACACTTGAAGATGCCGGCGTCATCGTGCTTCCGACGAACCACCAAGCGGTTAAATTCGCGCTTGAAGTCCTTAAGAAAAGAGGTGTGATCAATGGCTAAAGTGAATGAACTTTTCAAGGATAAACTGCATGTGGCCAACATTGGCATTGAGAATTTCACATTGACCCTCCAAGAGCAAAAAGTCAGCAACGTCCACGTAGATTGGACGCCACCGGCCGGAGGCGACGAGGAACTGGCCAAAATGTTGGAGATTCTCTCCGACGAACGAGTGGAGAAGGCCAACAAAGAAGCCTTCGACCGCATCAACGATTCCGAACCCATGCTTGTGGATGTTGTCTACGCTAAAGACGTTATGCCGGATATGAAGAAAAATACCATCGGACATGCCGGCCCGCCTATTGCCTGGGAAGACATGTGCGGACCGTTACAAGGCGCCATTTTGGGTGCGATTGTCTATGAAGGCTTGGCCGACACTTTGGAAGAAGCTGAGAAAGTTGTCCTAAACGGCGACGTCGAGTTCAAAAGCAACCACGATTTGGACGCAGTCGGTCCGATGACCGGCATGATTACTTACTCCATGCCCCTATGGAAAGTCGAAAACAAGACATTCGGAAACGTCGCTTATACGACGTTCAACGAAGGACTGGGCAAGGTTATGCGTTTCGGCGCAAACGGGCCGGAAGTCATTGAAAAACTGAAGTGGCTCGAAAAAGAGTTCGCGCCCGTGATGAAATCCGCGTTGCAATCAAGCGGCCCGATCGCCCTTAAAGTCATTATGGCCAAGGCTCTCGCGATGGGCGACGAGATGCATCAGCGCAACAACGGCGCAACGTCTATGATGGTACGGGAGCTTGTTCCGCATATTGCGAAGACCCAACAAGACAATAAAGAACTGCATAAAATCATGGAATTCTTAACCGGAAACGATCAGTTCTTCTTGAACCTTGCCATGGTTGCCGGGAAAGCCGTTATGGATGCTGTGAAAGGCATTGAGTATTCGACCGTCGTGACGGCGATGAGCCGTAACGGGACCAACTTCGGCGTCAGGATTAGCGGAATGGGCGACACATGGTTCGAAGCCCCGGTCAACCAACCGGAAGGACTGTACTTCCCGGGCTTCAGCGCAGAAGACGCCAACCCCGACATCGGCGACAGTACGATTGTCGAAACCGTTGGTGTCGGCGGATTCGCCATGGGCTCCGCACCGGCGGTCGTCCGTTTTGTGGGCGCCTCCGACGTAGATGAAGCCGTGCAATATTCCAAAGACATGCAACTGATTACCGTTGGCCTCTCGCCAACTTGGGTCATTCCGCCGATGAACTTTGTCGGCACGGCTACGGGCATTGATGCTCGTAAAGTGGTAGAAACCGGAATACTTCCGGTCATCAATACCGGCATGGCGCACAAAAAACCGGGCATCGGTCAAGTGGGTGCCGGTATCGTCAAAGCGCCATCCTTATGTTTCGCGAAAGCAATCAAGGCGCTTGGAGAAAAGCTATAATCATTTAAGACATCTAGAAAGTGGCTGATATCATGGATATACCGATTACTTTGTGGATGTGGCTTTTGGCCGCACTACCCATCATAGTTTTATTGGTGTTAATGGCAGGCCGACAGTGGGGCGCCAACAAGGCGGCCCCGCTGGGCCTTTTCATCGCTTTTTTGACCGCGTATTTCTTTTATCGCGCGGATTTATCCTTAATCGGATTTGAAGTTTTGAAGGGCTTTTGGAGTTCCTTCGCCGTACTGCTTGTCGTTTGGCCGGCCATACTGCTTTATGAAGTGGTAAGCGAGGCCAAAGCTTTTGTCGTGTTTCGAAACGGCCTCAAAAAAGTCACCCCGAACGAATTGATTCAAGTCATCGCCATCGGTTGGGTGTTCATGAGCTTTTTACAAGGCATTACCGGTTTTGGTGTGCCTGTGGCCGTTGGCGCTCCGCTCTTGTTGGGGCTTGGCGTAAAGCCGATCTATGCGGTGGTCATTCCCCTTTTGGGCCACGCTTGGGCGAATACGTTTGGCACTTTGGCAGTCGCTTGGGACGCGCTTGTTTTGCAAACCGGCATTGGTTCGGACACGACGCTCTTGTTGCAGTCGGCCTTGTGGGCCGGAATCTTCCTGTGGATTTTCAACTTGATGACCGGTCTGGCCATCAGTTTCATTTACGGAGGCAAAACGGGTGTGAAAAAAGGCTTTGTTGCAGTCATGATCATATCGTTGATTCATGGTGGCGGCCAACTGTTCTTGACGCAAGTCAACCAAACACTGGCGGCTTTTATCCCGGCTTCTGTAGCTTTGATAGTGGTTTTCTTGTTGAGCCGCACCAAACGATATGGCCAGAAGTGGCGCCTTGAAGAAAGTCCTGTCATGAACAGAGATCTCAACGCAGTTCCTGAAGATGAGTATCCCGACGACATGTCCGTCCATCAAGCCTTTTTCCCGTATTATGTTTTGACCGCCATCACGCTGATTATTTTGCTGATTGGTCCTATCAACAATTTTCTAGCTCAATGGCAAATAGGGTTTTCGTTCCCGGAAACCGAAACCGGTTATGGATTTACGAACCCGGCGCAGGAAATTTTTTCACCAATATCGCCGCTCACACACGCCGGGGTGTTT
>PWFC01000023.1 GCA_003554025.1 Mollicutes bacterium | reverse complement strand
TGCTTGCGAGCGAGCCGATGATGTCGTCCGCTTCAAGTTCTTCGGTTTCATAAACGCTCATCCCCAGTTTTTTTGGTACTTCTTTTATATGGGGAAGTTGCGATTTAAACTCCTCGGGCATAGGTTTTCTTTGCGCCTTATATTCTTCGTAGGCCTTATGGCGGAAGGTGGCTTTCCCCTTGTCGAACGCAATCAAAATATGGGTGTAGGATTCTTCGGCGATTTTTGAGAGCATGTTTGTCAGCGCATACACGGCGTTGGTGTATTCGCCTTTTGAGTTTTGCATCAAATTTCCCGAATACGCCGTCGCATAATAGGCGCGAAACATCAGATTCGAGCCGTCGATCAAAAGCAGTCGTTTCATTTTTCCGCCTCTTTCTTTCGGTAATCTCTCTTATGTATTTTATCACAGTTTCTGGGCAAAACAAAAAAAATACCCACCGAAATGGGTATTAATCCTTGACCTTCTCCAAGTAGTCGATAATGTCCTGTACGGTTTTGATTTTGGTGGCTTCCGTATCGTCGATTTCGATGTCGTATTCTTCTTCGATGGCCATAATCAACTCCACGGCGTCAAGCGAATCGGCGCCTAAATCCTCGGCAAGTTTGGAATCGCGTTCGATGGTTTCTCTTTCCACCCCGAGTTCTTCGGCTATGATCGTGCGGATTTTTTCAAACACCACGTCTCACTCCTTAACATTCAGTATCCATTTCATTATATTGCCATTCGCATTTTTTGTCAATCGACGGACACCGCCTGACATCGGGAAATGAAACGGTGAACAAGTTCGAATAAACTCGTTTTACTCAATTGTCAACCCGTCGATGACCATGCGCGAAATATTCGGGTCGGTGTTTTTATTTCCCGCTTGTCCGTTAAAGACGATGCGCAAATACAAAGAATCGCCTTCAAGAGTTTCCGGGACGCTAAACACATATTGGTCGTAGTCGAATTCCTCGGAATCGACAGGGTCTGACAATGTTTCGGTGCCCAAGGTTGTCCAAGCGTTGCCATCAAGACTGACCTCGACGCTAAACGTGCGATTGGAAGCAAGAGTCTCTCCGGGCCGCGCAAGACCGCGCGACGCGTAGAACGAAACATTGCTAAAGGTCTCGGGCGTATCCGTTTGCAAAATTGCGCCGCCTTCAAGCCTAAGCGCGTTCAAAGTCGCCGTTGCGCCGTTCATTACGTCGCTTGCCTTAAACGGACTGTATTCATCGTACAAACCGGGTTCGCTTGGCAATGGAGGCATCAAATCATGGACAAATTCTCCTGAATCTTTGCTCCAATCGATTTGGCGCAAGAATCCAATCGAACGGGCGTTGTTGCCGCCGGTTGAAAGCCCGGTGAACATCCAACTTCGTTCGGCGATTGTAAGATTCTCATACGTGTATTCGGAGACCGGTCCACCACCGGTTCTGACTTCATCGACCAATGCAAGAACCTCCAAAAAGTCTTCATTGACCAACAAATCTTCCACCGAATCTTCCCCATAAAACAACAGCGCTGTATCGATAAGGCTATCGAAAAGGGCCTCTTCGCCAATCTCAACGGGGTCTTCGGGATCTTCAGGGTCCTCAGGGTCTTCGGGATTTTCAGGGTCTTCGGGGTCTTCAGGGTCCTCAGGATCTTCGGGGTCTTCGGGATCTTCAGGGTCTTCAGGATCTTAGGGGTCTTCAGGGTCCTCAGGATCTTCGGGGGCAGCGGCGCCATCGGCGACCAACGTAAAACCGTCAACAACCATGCGAGAAATGTTTGGATCGGTGTTTCTTCTTCCCGCTTGTCCGTTAAAGACTATCCGAACAAACAAATCTTCTTCCGTAAGTTCTTCAGGGATGGAATAGGCGTAAAAGGGATACTCTTCTTCTTCGCTTGAAGGCGAAATGAGCGTTTCGGTACCGAGCAAAGTCCAATCGGCGCCGTTTTCACTGACCGAAACGGTGAATGTCCGGTTTTCCGACAACGTTTCTCCGGGCATGCTTAACCCGCGCAAAGCGTAAAATTCTATCGATTCGAGCCCCGAAAGGGCATTTTCCGTAGTCAAAACGCTTCCGCCTTCAAGCCGGAAGGCGTAACGGTTGAAGGTCTCGGTGTTGACGGAGTCAAACGCTGTGAACGCGTTGTATTGGTCATAGGGAGGCGGGTCGGACGGCGCGGGGGGGACGATGGCGTGTACCGGATTGTCATTTGTGTCCAAGATTCTGTCGATGAACCGGAAAAAGCCTATGGATCGAGCGTTGTTGCCGGCGGTCGCATTGCCGGTATAGCTCCATGAAACATCTTCCAACAAAATTCCGTTCACCGTGTAATCGTTCAAGCCGCCGCCCGTTGGGCGCGGTTCACCCGCTAGTTCCAACAAATCCAAAAAGTCTTCATTCTGGTACAAATCCTCTATCGTCGTTTCACCGAAAAACGTCATGTACGCATCTTCAAGACTTTCCAAAGCACCTTGCAATTTGTTGAAGGCCCAAGCGCCGGTAGGCATAGCAACCGGTTTTTCGTGTGTGGTCTCGTCAAAATAGGCGTAGCCCGTCGTCACGCCCAAAAAAGGCACAAGCAAAAGCACAAGCACCATAAATGCGCGTTTGACAAACATAAGGCCACCTCCTATGTGGGTTCATCCTTTTTCGAGGGTTCTTTGTTCCAAAGTTGATAGATGATATAAAGCAAAACTATGTTGACAACGATCACAATACGCCCAAGCGCCGATTGGGCAAACAACATGAACCTCCCTATGCGCGGGATGCGAAAAGCGTAAGAACCAATCAGGTCATTTTGGGAAAGCGTCCAAGGATCCGGAGTCATCGTATTTTCGGGTCTTGTTGTGAAGGTTTTTGCATCTCGGTCTATCGTGTGAACGTAATGCACCACCACATCGTCTTGTCCATCGTTGGTCACATCGGCGTAAAACGCCACAATGTCGCCATCTTCCATCTCCGAAAGAGACGTTTGGTTGTTGATGAAAACCACATCGCCGACTTCAATGGTCGGTCGCATGCTTCCGGTCAAGATGACATAATGCTGATAACGCCCAAACAAAGATACGCCGGGAATCAAAAGGGAAAGAGCGATGTATAAAAAAATTAACGTGGACGCTGTAGACAACGCTTTGAGGAAAGGGGCGTATGATGGTTTTCTATTTTTGGAATCTTTCATCGTCTCAACCCCTTTCGGTTGGGTGTCGTTTATTCTTAGGGAAAAGGGCAAGGCCGTTCAGCGGCCTTTCCCTAAACGTTATGCGCGATGCATCATTCGCCAAACGGTACGATTTCAAACAAGACGTTGAACGATAACGTCTTGCCCGCCAACTTGTCAAAATCGTTGGCGTAAAGCGGGTCGGCGTTTGGATGATCCACAAGTTTCAAGGTAATGGTGATGACGAATTCATCATCGTCCATTTGCAACGCTTCATCGATGCGAAGCGTCATGGCTGCTTCACTGAAAGGATTGCCTTCAAGGTCTTCTCCGGCAATTTCAACAATGAGCGCCGCCGGTTTTTCACCGGGGGCAAGGTCCTCGACTTGGAAGTTTTCGATGGTTGTTTCTATGTCAACGGCTTCATCCCAAGAAAACTCCAAACCCAGCGTATAGACAAAAACGTATTCGGTCGTGTAATTGTTTGTATCGGCTGCATAATAAGACCCCGCCGGAACCAAAATCTTGTCCGTAGAACCGATGGTTTCGCTCAATACCAAACGAATGCCTTCGCCCAAATCAATATCTTCTCCCGGTGATGTCACATTCAAACGGTCCCACCAAGCAAAAGCGCCAAAGCTTCCGCTGAAAAGCAAAAGCAGCAAAACAACCAAAAGTAATTTTCTTCTCATATTGTTCTCCTCTTAGGGCTTCAATTTTGTAGCCATGAAGCAAACCCTTAGGAATCCGAATAAGTTATTCGGATTCCGATGCGGTGAATGTCAATGTGAACGTGATGTCTTGATTGACGATTGCGTCGTATTCGGTTTGGTCTGCGGGTTCATCGAGTGTAACGGTGACCGTGACCAACACATCCACGTCGTTGACGGTGGATTCGGCCAAACTGATGTCAATGTTTACGAGTCCGGCGTATGTGGCGTCTCCGCCGATTTCAATGTTGCTTGAAACCACATCAAGGTCAAGCGCCTCAGGCACTTCGGTATCAAGCTTGACATTGTATGTCAATTCGACTTCGTCGACATCGTCGGCTTTCAAAATCACACCGGCCGGCACGAGCGCTTTTCCTTCAGGAACTTCGGCAACCGCCAAAACTTCCAACGTCACACCTTCCCCGATGGTGATTGTCTCTTCTTCTTCGACAGTCAAATTGTCCCACCAAGCAAAAGCCAAAGCGGACCCTCCGATCAAAACCAATGCAATTACGAACAAACTTAGTTTTCTCAACATTTCTTTTCCTCCTCATAGTTTTGCTATACAAAAAAGCCAGTTGCCCAATGGCAACTGGCTATCTTTTGCAAGACCCTATAGTTTTCCGTCACTGAATCGCTTCAGCTTTGGCTTTTTCATTGTTTTGTATAGTTTGTTTACATAAATTATAATCTATTACCCGGAAAAGTCAACAGTATTGCTTCGATTTGTGAAATTAAATGAATAAGTTGCAACCCCCAAACAAGACGTCAAAAAAACCACCCTTGCATCCGGTTTGACCCGAATACAAGAGTGGTTCACGGGGGGCTAGGTTAGTTCGCGGGCATCATAGCAAAATCAAAGGTTAGGTTGCGTGCACCGCGAAGTGCGTTGTACGCATCCGATTCTTCAGGCATCTTTAGCGAAACCGATAGTTCAACTTCCATTCGGTAATACGCTTCATCCGCTTCTTCTAAGGATGCGATGGCGCTTTCGTACACGACAAGACCGTGGGTGTTGTCGTAGATTGCATCGTCATGGTGAATTTGGATGTTGCGAAGAGCGGGAGTCAAATCGCTTCCCTGTTCGATCTGCACAACATAAGTATACTCGATAGAGTCGACATCGTTAGGACCCAGCATGGCCCCTTTAGGCACCAAACGTTCTCCTTCGTTCAATCCGCCGGTTCTTTCAAGAACGCGGTAATCCTCATCAAGAGACCCTTCGTAATCGTCGAACCATTTCGTATATACGCCAACGTTCATTGCGAACAACAAAAAAGCTATCGCCAACGTCGCAAACGTTTTTTTCATAGTACCCAACTCCATAGATGACTTAGCAAGGCAACTGGCTGTCTCTGTGAGACCCTATAGTTTTCCGTCCCCGGATCGCTCCGAGTTTGGCTTTATCAAGCTATATCACCTGTGGAAGTCTGCGACTACCAAAGGCAATAGCTTTGATTACTTATAGTATACACAAAAAAATGACAATATGCAAGTTTTCCGTCATTGACGGGATAACCGCCAATAAAAGCCCCGCATTCCGCGGGGCTGAAAACTACTTGTTTATCTTGTTGCGGCGTTGTATCGCCTCTAGTCCTTTTAAAACGATGAATTCGTCGAAAATATAACTTTTCGGCAGCATGCCTTCCAAATATCGGCTTGCCCCGCCGGTGATGATGACCGGAGCGTTTTCGTTATCGTAAGTTTTTCGAATCGCATCAACCATGCCGTTGATTTGATGCACATGCCCATAAAGGAACCCGGCGTTCAAAGCGTCGATGGTGTTCGTGCCCAAAACGCTTGGCGGCTTTTCGAATTCGAACTGCAAAAGCTGCGACGTTCCGGAAACCAACGCGTCTTTGCTGGCGTCAAGGCCGATGTTTATGGAAACGCCTTTGATTTCCGCTCCCTGCATGTAGGAAAACGTGGTAGCGGTGCCCATGTCGACGATAATGGCGTCTTTTCCGTAACGATCCAGTGCCCCGGCGGCGGCCGAAACGAGGTCGGCGCCCACTTCTTGTGGATAGTCCGTCTTGATTTTGACGCCGGTTTTGATGCCCGGTTCGACAAAGAGTGGCGTGATGCCGTAATATCGCTTCAAAAATGTTTTAAAAGCGGTGTTGAGTTGTGGAACGACGCTAGCAATGGTGACATTTTCGACACCGTCGAAAAGATGCTTTAACAATGCGTAATACTCATCGCTTGATTTCAACGGATCGGTCCGGTAGCGGTAGGTTTCCTCAAAACCGTTGTTGCCCTTGCCGATGACGATGTTCGAGTTGCCGATGTCGATGTAGAGATTCATGGTTTCACCTACTCTTCCTCATGAAGACGAAACATGTCCGAAGCGCGAAGCCTTAAGACAATCGGGGTGCCGATGACGATGGCGCTAACGATTTCGATGGTGCCGTTGATGGGCATGACCGCAAGAATGATGCCGATGAACTCGCCGATGAATTCGCGATAAAAGCCCAAAAACAACACGACAAACGAAATGGTGATTACAGTATGCACAAGCGTGGCAAGCAAAAACGTAAGCGCTGTGCTTAAACGGATATCCGAGATGACCCGTTTCAACCCGACGTACATATACCAGGTCGCAAGGCCGAAAATCAAACGCGGTGCGATGGCGACGACGGGATTTTGAAAAATCACGTTGCTCGGGTCGGGGCGCATAAAAGCGATGATCATTGAAAACAGGCCGAATGTGAAGCCCAACCCCGCTCCGAACTTCCAACCTCCATAAAGCGTGCCGATGATGACGGGAATGTGCAAAGTGGTAAAAGCGATGCCGCCATACTGGAAGAAGCCCACATAGGGAATCAACGCCATGACGACGATGATGGCGATGAACATCGCCATCGTGGTCATTTCTTTGGTTCTTTTGTCTCTCATAAATCATTCTCCTTAATTTTGGGCCTTTTTAAGGTCCCGGATTTTGGATGTATGAACAACTCTCCCTTCTACACTGGCGTGCTCAATGCTTTACCGTGCCGGGATGGTTGCGCAAGAATTAAACGTTCGCTTTGATTTCGGATAGCGTCTCGCTGTCAAGCGAGCGAATCAACGTCAAAAGCATTTGCTTGACCGCTTCGTAATCGTTTTTGTGAATCATCGATGTGGTTGAATGGATGTAGCGAGCCGGCATGCCGATGGTTGCGACGACGACGCCGCTTCTTGAAAGCTGGGCGCGGGCCGCGTCGGTGCCGCCTTTGGATTGATAGTACTGAAACTTGATGTCGTGCTTTTCGGCCAAACGCTCAATGTGTTCCCTCATGCCTCGATGCATGATGGCGTTCGGGTCGTAAAAACGCATCAAAAAGCCCTTGTTCAAATTGCCGCTGATCTCATCGCCTTCGAAAGAATCCTGGCAAGGTGAACAATCGACGGCTAAGAAGACGTCGGGATTGACCGCGTGAGTGGCGGTCTTCGCACCGCGAAGACCCGCTTCTTCTTGCACGGTTGCGCCGGCGTACAGCGAACAGGGCAACGCTTCGTCTTTAAGGGTCTCAAGAAGCTCAAGCGCCATCGCGCAGCCGAAACGGTCGTCCCAAGCTTTCGAAATGACTTTTTTTCCGTCTTTGGTTTCGATATACGTGTTGCGCGGCACAATCATCTGACCGATTTTGACGCCGAGTTTTTCGGCGTGTTCTTTGTCTTCGGCGCCGATATCAAGCCGCAAATCGTCAAATTTTAACGGTGTATCCTCTTTTTTACCGCGCGTCAAATGCGGGGGTTTTGAGGCGGTGATGCCGGGAATCTCTTCAAGGTCGTCGGTATAGATGATCATGTGCTGCGAGAGAAAAACGTCGCCCTTCATTCCGCCTAGGGCTTGCATCTTGATCAACCCTTCTTTGGTGATGCCGGTCACCATGGCGCCGACTTCGTCCATGTGCCCGGCCATCATGACGCGGGGGCCTTTGCTTTTTGTGTTAATGCCGCCGAAAATCGAACCGAGTTTGTCTTCGACGATTTCATCGGTGTGCTTGGAAATTTCTTGTTTCATGTAGCGTTTGACTTCTCGTTCAAAGCTCGGCGGGCCGGGTAGATTCACTAAATCCTGATACATCTTTTTCATGCTCATCCTCCTCAAACGATGCGGTTAGTTTGTATATGGGGCCGTTTTTCGAATGCTTCTCTTCAAATTCGGTCATGATGTTCTTAGGGGGATTGTCTTCATGAAGGTCGAATGAGAGAAAATGAAACGTCATCCCCGCACGGTTCATGGTTTTGAGAGTGTATTCGAAGAAATGGCGGTTATCGGTTTTGAACTCAATCCTACCGTCTTTTGCAAGAATTTTCTTATATAAAGAAAGGTAATCGGGATGCGTCAAACGCCGTTTGGCGTGACGCGCTTTCGGCCAAGGGTCGGAGAAGTTCAAGTATAACGTCTTCACAACGTTCGAATCCAAGATGTTCTCGAGGTGCTTGGCGTCCATTCTCACTAAGAATAGATTGTCCAAAGGGTCGGATAGAACTTTTTCAAGCGCTCGAACGATGACGCTGTCAAAACGCTCAATGGCGATGTGGTTCTTATCGGGTTGTCTTTGTGCGAGGGTATGACTGAACTGACCCTTCCCGGCGCCAATTTCCACTTCAAGGGGCTGTTCTTTGGGAAAAAAGTCCTTAACGTCGACTTTGGTATCCTTGTCGATATCCATAATGCGTTCAGGGTGCTTTGCGATCAGTTTCGGAGCGTAACTCACCTTTCTAAGTCTCATAAAACCACCAACGTCATTATAACAAACTTTTCAAGGTTTGCGTAAACCATTTACGCTTTTTCTACAGGGATTTTTGTTTCCTCGCGGGTCAAAGTATAGATGGCTTCCATGTAGATGGCCGTGGCTTCAATCAAGTCTTTTACATAGACGTGTTCGTCGATTTGATGGGTGCTGTCTTTTCTACCCGGCATCAACATACCGAAAGCGACACCCTTATCAAGCGCTCTGGCGAAAGTGCCGCCGCCAATGGTATGGGGCTCGCTTTCAAAATCGTTCGTAATTTTTTGGTACGCATCCATAAGCGAAGTCACAAGCGGGTCTTCTTTGGAAACATAATGAATCGGCAGATGGAAAGTGCGTTCATAAGTGTAACCGTATTTTTGAGCGGCGTTTTTAATTTTCAGCGCGCTGGAACGAAGATTGAATCCTTTCGGATAACGACAATTGACAACGACGCTGCCCCCCTCGGGCGCATACCGGAAAACGCCCGGATTGACGGTAAACGATTTCATCTCTTCATCCTTATGTGCAATGTTCAGCTTTTCGCCGTAAGGGTCAAAAGCAAAGCGTTCACGAATCAGTCGGATAAAAGGATTGTCGATGTGTTCGTGCAAGAAAGACGCTAGGATGAACGCTGCGTTCACGCCTAAGTGCGGACTCATCGCATGGGCGTTTTTGCCGAAGACTTTGTATGTGTTGCCTTCAATTTTCCCTTTATATCCGTTATACTTCAAAAAGGCTGTGAACTCTTTTTTCAAATCGATCGAAAGTGTGCATTCGGCAGTGTCGGGCACCATGTTGAAGCGTTCGCCGCTTTTGAACGACAAAAGCTCGTCGTTGGCGTACTTTCCTTTCAACTCAAAGTTGAATAGCCCCTTTTCACCATGAATGAGCGGAAAGGTTGCATCCGGAGAAAACCCGAATGTGGGCATTTCTTCCATCTTGAAATATTCTTTGATGCCTCGCCAGGCGGTTTCTTCATCGGTTCCCATAATCAAGCGGACCCGGCGATGGAACTTGACGCCCAAATCCTTGAGAAATTTCAACGCAAAATACGCCGCAATAAGCGGGCCTTTATCGTCCATAGTGCCACGTCCGTAGAGCTTTCCATCCTTAACGACGGGATGAAAGGGTGGCGTGCTCCAACCTTCAGTGTGGGCCGGCACCACGTCAAGATGACACAATATGCCAATCAGTTCTCCGCCTTCGCCATATTCGATATGTCCGGCGTAATTGCGAACATTCTTCGTCACGAAACCATCCGCCTTCGCCTGTTTGAGCATATGGGAAAGCGCTTTGGCGATTCCTTCGCCAAACGGAGTTTCGCTTTCAGGATCAAAGCGGTCCAAAACACTTGGTATCCGGCACAAAGCCTTCACTTCTTCAAGAATGGCGCGTTCATGTTCTACGACATACGTTAAAAAATCCACTGTGCATCACCTCTTCGATGCTATAAATCATAACACGTTCCCCTTTTATTATCAAGATAAGGCCACACCGAAAACCTACGAAAACAAGCCATTAACAACGCACTTGACATATGAGTGTGTAATCATATAAAATGAGATAAGTAAAGACTGAACAAGGATGGTGCTCCATGGTAAAGAAAGTGGTCATGAAAAACTTGATATGCTCGGGGTGCGCCGCGAAAATCGAAAAAGCTATGCTTGAGCTTTCCTATATAAAATCCGCCAACTTCAACTTCGCCAACCAGACGATGCTTTTAGAAGTGGGCGAAGAGTATAACGAAAAACAAGCGATTCCTGAAATTCAAGAAATCGTCGACCGCATCGAAAGCGACGTCGATGTGGTCCCTTACGGCGAACGTTTCAAAGTCGAGCCGAGAAAGTTCATTCATACCTATCGTTTCGTCCTAATCGGTGCCCTCATCTACGCCATCGGCTCTATCTTGGGGTATTTCGACATTCTCAGACCTCGATTGAATATGCTTTATTGGGTGGGGTACGCCTTCATCGCCCACAAAATCATCCACAACACCTACAAAGGCCTGAAAAACAAAGAGTTCTTCAACGAAAACGTGTTGATGCTGATTGCGACTTTGGCGGCCATGTTCATCGAGAAGCCTTTCGAAGCCGCCTTGGTCATCATCTTCTATTCTGTCGGCGAACACTGGCAACACCGTGCTGTCGACCGTTCAAAAAACGAAATTTCTTCACTGATGGATTTGCACATTGAATACGCCAACGTCATTGAAAACGGCAAAATTATTATGAAGGACCCCATCGCCATCAAAAAAGGCGACCGCTTGATGGTTAGAAACGGAGAAAAAATTCCTGTGGACGGCGTCGTTAAAAAAGGAACCTCTTCCTTAAACACCAGCGCTTTGACCGGTGAATCGCGTCTCCAAGACGTCGACGAAGGCGACTACATCCTAAGCGGAAACATCAACATGGGCAACGTTTTGGAACTTGAGGCCAGCAAAGAATACAGCGAATCCACCATCGCAAAAATCATAGACCTTATAGAAAATGCCACCAACAAAAAAACCAAGACCGAAAACTTCATTACGCGATTCGCCCGTATCTACACTCCGGTGGTTACAGGCCTCGCGTTTCTGCTGTTTCTCATTCCCTCGCTCATCAACCCCGCCGGCATGGAAGATTACATTTTCCGCGCCGCCATATTCTTAGTCATCAGCTGTCCTTGCGCCCTTGTACTTTCCATCCCCTTATCGTATTTTGCGGGTATCGGAAAAAGCGCAAAAGAGGGCATATTGTTTAAGGGTTCGAACTTCCTTGACGCTTTGAATTCGGTCACCGCCATCGGCATCGACAAGACCGGTACCCTGACACACGGCAATTTCGAAGTGGCCGGCTATACCGACCTGACCACCCTAAAATACGCCGCGTCCGTCGAACAGTATTCCAGCCATCCCATCGCCCAGTCCATTGCAAAAAGTTATCCCGGAACTTTGGAAGAATACGATTCTGTCGAAGAAATCGGCGGCTTTGGCATGAAGGCCAAACAAAACGGCAAAACGATTCTCGTCGGAAGCCGCAAACTTCTTGAACAAGAAAACATTGAAAACATCGAAAAATACGACACCGCCGGCACAAACATCTTTGTGGCCGTGAACAATCAATACGTCGGCCGCGTCGTAGTCAAAGACCAAATACGAGAATCTTCCCGCACAGTCATGAAAGACCTCAAAAAACGCGCGCGCATCACTATGCTTACCGGCGACAACGAAGCGACCGCCGCCGAAGTCGCCTATGACGTGGGCGGCATCGATTACGCCCACAGCCTGCTTCCCGAAGATAAGATTGAAGTCTTCAAAAGCTTAAGAACCCGAGGTACGAAAATGTATGTGGGAGACGGCATCAACGATGCGCCGCTCATTCAAAGCGCCGACATCGGCATCGCCATGGGTACGGGTAGCGAACTCGCCATCGACGTCGCCGACGTCATCATCATGAACGACGATTTGACGCTCCTTAAAAGGGCTTTTACCTTGTCGAAAAAAACCCGGAGAATCGTTCTTCAAAACATCGTCTTGAGTTTGTCCGTAAAGTTTTTCTTTCTATTCCTTGCCGGTTTTGGCGCCACCACCATGCTTATGGCAATCTTCGCCGACGTCGGCATCACCTTGATTGCCGTTATGAATGCCTTGCGACTCGTTTATGGAAAGAGAGGGATGACGCGTGTCTACAAACCTTCGTGAGACCGCAAAACTGTTCAAGATTTTCAGCGATGAGACCCGTTTGAGGATCATCGATTTGCTGCTTGATGGCGAATACTGCGTGCAAGACATCTGCAATGAACTGAGCATGCAGCAATCCACCGTCAGCCATCAACTAAGACTTTTACGGGACGAAAACGTCGTCAAACGCCGACGAAGCGGCAAGAACATCTTTTACAGCCTAAAAGACATCCACGTCAAGACCATCTACCAGATGGCTCGCTCGCACGTCAAAGAATGTTGAAAACACGCTTGAATGCGTGTTTTTACTAGAAAAAAGCCTCTCCTTAAAGGAAAGGCTTAAAGATGTTTGATCAAAGCGTAATGTTTCTTACCGCGGCGGAGCACATGATACGTCTTCTCTATTGCGGAGTTTTTCTTCAAAACCGCGTCAAGGTCCTCCGTTTTATCGCCGTTGACGCTTATGGCGTTTTGTTTGATCAGCGTCCGCGCGTCGCGCTTTGAGGAAGCAAGCGAAGTCTCAACCAACGCATCCACCAAAAGAAGGTCCTTGCCGGTCTCAACGCTTGGGACACCTTCAAGACCCATGGCGATTTCTTCTTTCGTCAGCGAGGCGATGTCGTTTTGAAAGAGGGCGCGAGTGATTTTTTCCGCTTGTTCGAGGCCGTCTTCGCCATGCACCAACCTTGTGACTTCGCCGGCGAGCGCCTTTTGCGCGTGTCTTAGATGCGGCGAATCCTGCATGCTTTCTTCAATTTCTTCGATGCGTTCCTTTGTGAATGCGGTGAACTGTTTCAAGCGCAAAATCGCTTCATCGTCCTCTAGATTGATCCAATATTGGTAAAAAGCGTAGGGAGACGTTTTTTCCGGGTCGAGCCAAACGGCGCCTTCGGCGGTTTTGCCGAATTTGGTGCCGTCTTTTTTTAGCAATAGCGGTGCGACTAGACCGAACGCTTCCTCTTCGGCGCCAAGGTTTTTGCGGATGTAATCCAGACCGGCGGTGATGTTGCCCCATTGGTCTTGCCCTCCGACTTGAAGCTTGCAGTTCTCATGTTGGTACAACTCGAAAAAGTCCATGGCTTGGATGATTTGATAGGAGAACTCGGTATAGGAAATCCCGGTTTCCAGACGGCTTTTCACACTGTCTTTGGCCATCATCTGGTTGATGTTGAAATGTTTGCCCACATCGCGGAGAAACGAAATCATGTCGTACCGCTTGAGCCAGTCGTAATTGTTGACGACTTTGGCTTTGGGCAAAAGCTTTCGAACTTGCGCGCTGATGGCCTCGGCGTTTTTAAGCGTCTCTTCTAAGGTCAAAAGGTTTCGTTCGCTCGAACGACCACTAGGGTCGCCGATCAAGCCGGTGCCACCTCCAACGACGAGGATGGGCTTGTGCCCACGTTCGACAAGGCGCATGGCGATCATATAGGGGACAAGGTGGCCGATGTGCAGAGAATCGCTTGTTGGGTCTGCGCCGATATAAAAGGTCATCTTGTCTTCTTGAAGGCGCTGTTCAACACTTTCATCGGTTACGGCGTGCAGTAGATTGCGGTATTTCAGTTCTTCGATGATGTTCATGGTATTCCTCCTCAAATAAACAAAAAGGTGGCATGGAAAGGACGAACCTAAGTCCGCGGTGCCACCTTTGTTTTAGTTGAACTAACTCTCCTGGGATAACGGGTCGACCGTCCATTGTTTGGCAATGGAAACTTCCAAGTGTAGTTCGCAAGCGGCATTCTTAGTTCACAGCAACCACTAAGTCTCTTGGAAATGCCGAGTTTGCTACTTTGCTTGTGCATCGTCTTTATGATTTCAGCGTCGAACCGCGGGAAACGATGCCGTGTTCGAGCATAATGGTGCGTTCTTCGATTTCTTCTTGGTTCATCACTTTGGTAAGAACTCTCATCGAGACAGCGCCGATATCGTATATGGGCACGTCTACGCAAGTGAGGTTGGGACGGGCAAGACGTGAATACTTGGTGTTTTGAAAACCGCAAACGCTGATGTCTTCAGGAATTTTTACATGGTTGGACCGAGCGACGTTGATAAAACTCACGGCGATCGAATCGCGTACCGCGACGACACCGTCAACTTTGTGGGATTCAAAGTACTCGTTGAAATGTTCCGTGTTGACCGAGATTCTGCCGCTTGTCCGCATAATCTGCGGCGCAAGGTTGGCTTCTTTCATGGCGCGCAAATAACCCTTTTCCTTCAAGTCGTTCACCATGTATTTGCGCACGGTGGAAACCATGTAAATGTTTTGACGGCCTTCGGCAACCATCTTTTTCGTAATCTCATAACCAGCCTGTTCATAATCGATGGAAACGCTCGGAATATCTTCGCGTTCGTGATAGATGGTGTTGGAAAGCACGATGGGAATTTGGTATTCGTTTTTGATTTTAAGCAAAAACTCATACTGTTTGTCGGTAATCTCATCGTTTAAATAAAGCATGCCGTCGACTTGGGCGGCGATGATTTCTTTGAGCACTTCTTCTTCGTTCGATTCATCGTTGTCTAAGATGTAAAGAAGAATGGAATACTTATACACCCTGGCGATATCGGCGATGCCGTTCATCATTTCGGCGATGGACGCACGACTCATATCGGGGACGAGCACGGCCACCGTCGTTGATTTACGGCTTGCAAGCCCTTTGGCAAAGGCGTTGGGTTTGTAGCCGAGTTCTTCAATGACGCGCAACACTCTCTCCCGGGTTTCCGGTTTGACTTTTTCCGGGTTGTTGATTGCTCGCGACACGGTCGCAAGGGATACGTGGGCTGCGCCCGCGACGTCATAAATTGTCGCTTTGCCTTTAGTCATTCAACCACCTTCTTCCTTCTAAGCCATTATAGCATTGAATGTAAATGTTTTCAATCGCTTTCATGCGTTTTTTGGCGGTAATCGCCAATAAAAAAAGCCTTCATAGAAGGCTTTCCTTATCGGCGTTCCTTGATTCGCGAAGCTTTTGCCGAACGTCCGCGAATGTAGTGAAGCTTGGCGCGACGCACTTTGCCTTTGCGTACAATGTCGATTTTGGCAATAGATGGCGAATGTACGGGGAAGGTGCGTTCGATGCCGACACCGAAAGAAACTTTTCGGACGGTGAAGGTTTCGCTCACGCCGGATCCCTGTCTTTTGATGACGAGTCCCTCAAACACCTGAATGCGTTCGCGGGTCCCTTCTTTGATGTTTACCGATACACGGACTCGGTCGCCCGGGCGAAACGGTGGAACATCTTTTTTCAGGTAATCCTTGGTCACTTCGCTGAGTAAGGTCTGAGACATGTGGGAATCACTCCTTGCTTCCTCTTTGTTCATAGAGTGTATCTCCAGCGGAACAAGGTTGTTTAAACAGCGCGAATAATTATAGCACATGCGTCTTGTATATTCAACCGCTATTCATGTTTTCTATGGAAAATGTTGTCACTTGTCTTTTCGGCGCTTAAGGTAACGCTCATACAAGTCGGGACGGCGCTTTTTGGTGCGAGAGAGTGCTTGTTCTTTACGCCAGACTTCAATCTTGCCGTGGTCTCCGGAAAGCAAAACGTCCGGGACGGCTTTCCCTTCGAAAACTCGGGGACGGGTGTAATGCGGATATTCAAGCAACCCCTCCGAAAAAGAATCCTCCTCTGCGGAAGCTTCGTTGTTCAAAACACCGGGAAGCAAACGCACCAGTGAATCGACAACAACCATGGCCGCGATTTCACCACCGGTCAATATATAATCGCCAATCGAAATTTCGACGTCGAAATAATCGCGGATTCTCTCGTCATAGCCTTCATAATGGCCGCAAAGGATGATGATACGATCGTTTTTGGCCAGAGTCTTAGCCCGCGCTTGAGAATAGGGAATGCCTTGTGGGGTCATCAAAATTCGGAGCGCATTCCGTTTTCTGTCTAAGTCGCGAAGGGCGCGGACAACGGGTTCAACCCGCAATACCATGCCGGCTCCGCCGCCGTAAGGATAGTCATCGACGCTACGGTGCTTGTCGGTGCTGTATTCACGATAATCGTGTACGCGAATTTCTACATGACCGTCTTCTTGCGCCCGATGCAGAATCGATTGGTTGATGACGGGTTCGACCATGTCGGGGAAAAGCGTCAAAATGTCGATTTTCATAACAATCCCTCGATTTCTTTCACCTTGATTTTGCCTTCATCCAAATCTACGTCTTCAATAAAGACTTTCAAAAAGGGAATCAAGGCGTCTTTTTTTCCGGAGCGTCGCACGCGGAGCATGGCTCCTTGAGGCATCTCGAGCACTTCTTCGACAGTGCCGACGCTCTTGTTGTCGGTCAAAACTTCCAAACCGTTTAAGTCGTCGTAATAAAATTCGTCGTCTTCGAGGGGATTTCGGTCTTCATCCGCGACTTCGAGCGTACAACCTTTGTACTTCTCGGCGACATCGATGGAATCGATCTCTTCAAAGGCGACGATGTCCATATCGCCTTTCTCACGATGTTTTAGCACCGTGACTTTCCGACGTTCTTTTGGATGGTTGATGTAAAGTTCGCTTCCTTTGGCGTAACGGTCTTCCTTGAAATCGGAATCCGTCTTCACCCGAAGCTCGCCGCGAATCCCTTGTGTGTTTGTGACAGTGCCAATGACGATATATTTCATGGTTTCACCTCTAACGTGTGAACATCACTTTCTCGTTGTCGAACATCTTATTGAGGATGTAGACGAATATTGCCGAATACACTAGGTTCATCAGCAATGTGATTACCAAGTTGACCGGAGAATACTCAAACATCAAAATCCCGGAAAGGGCGTTGATGGGTGCGTATATGGGGAAGAAATGCACCCAGAGCGAATGGTTGGGCTCCGCCCCGAATGAGTTGAGGATGCCGACGATCATGGCAACGAAATAAAAGGGCATGATAAGCATGTTCGCTTCCTTGATGGTCTTTGCGTACGTACTGATAATCGCAATCAAAGAAACGATGAAAACAACCGTAGTCAAAAGCACGGCGAAGATGGCGAAAAAATCCACCAACCTATAAATGCCTATATCTGGCATTTCATCGCCAAACTGCATCAGTCGGGGCAATGAAAGCAAAATCCCCGCGAAAGAAGAGAGTGCGCTCATCAAAGAGAGAACTGCGATGCTTGAGACCTTGCCAAGCGCGATGTCCCGCCTTCTAGTCGGCGTCACCAATAGCGTCGCGATGGTGCCTCTTTCCTTTTCACCGGCGATGGCATCGGGTCCGATGCTCATCGCGCCGACAAACAAAAAAATGATGACCAGCATCGGCATCAACATTGCAATGCCCCTTGCGGCGACGGTGCGTTCGTCCATGAAATTTTCGCTTGAAAGCTGGTAAGGATGGTAATCGTCAGGGTCCTCAAGCCGATCGCGAATGATCGATTCGTGATAGACGTTCATCACCTGCATGAACCGGTTGTGAGCGGTTGATGAGTGTTGGTGGCCTTGATTGTAATAGACGACAAGCTGAGGAATGTCGGTTCCGGTTTGGTACGCCTCAATCTTGTCCTCAAAATCTTCTTCAAAGAAAAGCGCCAACTCCAATTCCTCTTCACGCACCATGTTTTCAAGCGTCTCTCGGTCGTAATCTCCTTCGATCGCATGAAACGTCAACACCTCTTCAAGCGAAGCTTCAAGGCTTTCCGGCATGTTTTCCGCATATATTGCATGGTCGTAGACGCGGTCTTCTTCGAACTGGCTGCCGATGACCTCGCCCATGATAGAATAGATTAAGAAAATGGACAAGCCCGGCAAAATGAATACAGTCAGAACTAGCCGTTTGTCCGTCAAAACGCGGAACAATTCTTTTTTGAAAATGACCCACATATTACGCACGCTTGGCACCTCCGCTTTCCTCGACCAAGGTAAAGAACAAGTTCTCAAGGTCCTGGCTTTTATCGCGGGCTTTCACTTCCGCAAGCGTGCCCGATGCTTTCAACTCGCCGTCGATGATGATGCCGACTCGGTCGCACAGTTTTTCAACTACGCTCAAGATGTGCGTCGAAACAATAATGGCTTTCCCCGCATTTCGTAAATCGCGCAAATAATCGACCACCGTTTTCGCCGTCAGAACATCAAGACCGTTGGTCGGTTCGTCGAAGATGATAAAATCCGGATCGTGCACCAAAGAAATGGCGATGGAAGTTTTTTGTTTCATACCGCTTGATAGGTCGGAAACTTTGACTTCCGAGAATTTGTCGACGCCGAAACGTTTGAACAATTCTTTTTTTCGCTTTTCAGCCGTCGCTTCGTCAATTCCGTGGAGACGAGAAAAGTAATCGTAAAGGTAATTCGGTGTAAAAAAGTCGTCAAGTTTCAGTTCGTTTGTCAAAAACGCGATGTTTTTACGGACACCCATGCTGTTATTCAGCACACTCATCCCATCGACAAACACATCGCCTTCGTCGGGTTTGATCAACGTGGAAATGCAACGAAGCGTTGTCGTCTTGCCCGCGCCGTTGGGCCCGAGCAAACCATAAATCTCTCCGCGCTTCGCTTCAAAGGAAAGCCCCTTCACGGCAACACGCCGCTTCTCGTTTGTCCGTTCGATTTTGCGTTGCTTGCGAGAAAGATTGAACGTTTTTCTAAGGTTTTTTACTTCTAAGTCCATACATTCCCTTCCTTATCTAGGGTAAAAAATCCCCCGGAAGACCCTAGGAGATTTTCAATCGTTAAAACGAATCGATGTTGATGGTGATCTTCTTGTGGGCACGCGAAGCGCTCGCATACGCGATGGTGCGGATCGCGTTGGCGATGCGTCCATTTTTGCCGATGACTCGCCCGAGATCGTCGCTGTGCACGAGAACTTGAACCGTAATTTTGTGCTCGTCCTCAGACAGTTTTTTCACTTCCACGTCTTCGGGGTGAATCACCAAGGGTTTGACAAGGTTTCCAACCAACTTTTCGTAATCCACAGCCATATGCTCGTTCACCTTTACTTACTGCTTTTTTGTTGGTGATATTTTTCCCAAACGCCCTTTTTGGTAAGGATGTTCTTCGCCGTGGACGTTGGTTGTGCACCCTTGTTCAGCCACTCCAACGCACGATCTTCGTCAATGTCGATCAAAGTCGGGGTTTGACGAGGGTCGTAGTGTCCTAGGATTTCTAGATAACGACCGTCGCGCTTGATGCGGGATTCCGCAACCACCAGACGATAAAACGGGCGTTTTTTGGTTCCAAAACGTTGCAAACGGATTTTTACAGCCATATTCAGTATGCCTCCTTTTCAGTCTCCATCAAGTGTAACAAAAACCAAAAAGGATGTCAAGCCTTTTTGCTTGACACTTCTTCGGGTTCCGCGTGTTCTTTTTCTTCTTTGTCTTCGGAAAAACGATACGGTTCATCATCAAGCAAAGACTCTTCGACACGGCGTACGTGATTCAAGCGTTTCAAGTCTTTCATCACTTCGTCGTATCGGTCTTCGTTGATATAGAGAATGGCGTATTTGCGTTTTTTGTGGTAATAGGTCACATTGCCGTGTTTTTTCAACCTTTTGATGACCCTTGGGCTTTTGAAGTAAACAATCAAGCTTTTTCGGTTGTGCATGAAAGGCCTCCTTTATCGATCGAAGAAAGACGCGTTTCCACGCGGATGCGCTTGGATACGGCGGCGGCTAGCTTGGTGCCGATCGTATCGAGTTGTTCTTGCAGCGTTTTCTCCGCTTCTTTGTATTCAACAACCAAAGGGTGGTTGTAAAGTTTGGCTTTCGCCTTGCTGAGTTCTTGTTTGTATCGTTTCAAATCGGGGTGGTGGCCGCCTCGCTTTTGCGCCTCATTGTAGTTTGCTTCGGCTTTTTTGAAAGATGCGATCAGCGTTTGCACACGGTTGTCCTTTTCGATTTCGCGGTGCCGGTGCAACATGGTTTTGTAAGCGGCGCTATTCTTGATCTCATCAACAAGACGATACACCTTGTCCATCGTTTCTTGATTCATTTTGCATCACCTTCTTCATTATAGCACAAATACCTAGCGACAAGAAAACATAGTCGCCGCATTTCGTTGACACTTTTAAGCGGGGACTTTATAATTGAATAGAGTATGGAAGACTAAGGAATGAACAAGATGCTTGCATGGAAAATATTTGGAACCGTTTTGCTTGCGCTTTTTTCTTTGACGACTACGGAGGTTTCCGCAGAAACTACGACCTACGAAGTCGCCTATTTTTACGTAGAAGCGTGCAGCGATTGCAGGCGAGTTGAAAACGAGGGGCTGCTTGACGACCTCCGCGCGCAAGGCGTGGACGTCCAAACGTATGATCTGCAAAAAAACGAGAACGACGAGCTGTTCTTGCAATACACCGTCGCCTACAACACCCGAGATTCCTACCCGATTCTTTTTGCCGGCGAAGACGTTTACAGCGGTTTTTACGACATTCGCGAAGGCATCCGGGAAGGACAAATCCTTTCAAGCGCGGAATCTCCGCTTTTGGACGTCGACCAAGTCAATTTGGACGATCTTTTGAACCTTGAAGGCTTAAGCGGCCTAATCACCATCATAATCGCCGGATTGATCGACGGCATCAACCCATGCGCCATCGCCATGCTTTTGATGTTTATCTCCATGGTGGGCTTTATCAAAGACAGGAGAGCGCTTCTGATTGTCAGCGTCACATACATCGGCGCCATCTTCCTAACCTATTTCGCCATCGGACTTTTCGTTTTGGGTGCGCTTCGAAACCTCACCGCCATCGAAGTCGTCGGGCGCATACTCTATATACTGTTTGCTTTGCTTTGTTTTTTCTTGTTTTTGATTACGTTTCAAGATTTTCTCGCCAGCCGCAAGCAAAAGTACGAAAAGGTGAAAAACCAGCTCCCGTCCCGACTTAAAAAATTCAACCAGCGTCTGATGGAAAAGTTCACCAAAATATTCGAAGAAGAGGATAACCGTTTAAAACGTTATTTTTACGTCATCGGCATCCCTTTCTTAATCGGCGTCGTCATTGCCGTCACCGAAGCGCTTTGCACAGGTCAAATATATATTGTCATCCTCTTTAGCATCCGGACGACGGCTCCGCTTCTAGGGCGTTTTTATCTACTTGTGTTCAATTTGATGTTTATTGTACCCTTAATCATAATCGCCCTCATCACCGTCAAAACCAAAGACGTCATGGCGGTCTCCAACGCCGTACGCAAACGGATGCCTCTGATCAAACTCGTCACAAGCATCTTCTTCTTGGCCATGATGGTCTATTTCATCTCACAGGTGGCCGGTTATACACTGTTCGGTTTCAACCTGCTGGAGGTATGACGCATGAAAATTGTCGTGTACAACGAACAAAAAGTCTTTTACAAAGGCAAGAGCTTAAACGCCCCCTTCGCCGATGAAGCCGTCAAAGAAAAAAGCATCGACCTCTTTGACGACGACGATCCTTGCATCATCCACAAATCCTACGTCTTCAAGACCCTCGCGCAACAAATCGAGGACGCTTTGGAAAACTCCGAAGGTTCAGAAATCTCATTAAACGCCCACCCTGAAATCCGCAAAACGCTCGACATCGACGCCGAGGGTTTGAAAATCCGCAAGGAGGATGGTTGAGCATGCGCTATTTCGATTACGCGGCGACCACAAAGCCGACAGAAGCCGTCATAAAGGCCATGGTTGAATCGATGCGGGCCTATGCGGGCAACCCCTCCTCGCTTCATTCTTTGGGCATCCACGCAAAGAAACGCTACAACCAAGCGAAAAAAAACATCGCCGCCTGCATAAACGCCGACAAAGACAACATCGTATTCACCGCTTCCGGGACCGAAGCCAACAACCTAGCCCTCAAAGGAACGGCCGAACGCGTTCCAAAAAAGACAATCCTAACCACCACCATCGAACACTCCGCCACCAAAAACACTTGCGCGTTTCTTAAAAAAAATGGGCACCATGTTGTTGAAATCCCGACCGACCAAGAAGGCTTCGTCGATCAAAAAGCTTTGCAAAACGCCTTGAAAGTCTATGACGTCGCCTTGTTCACACTGATTTACGCCAACAACGAAATCGGCACTCTGCAAGACCTAGACGCCATAGTGAAACTTTGTCGAAAACATGGCGCGCTCGTTCACATCGACGCCGTTCAAGCCCCATTGCATGAAAACATGGACATGAAGGCAATCGATTGCGATTTCGCCAGCTTTTCGGCTCACAAGTTTTTCGGCCCAAGAGGCATCGGCTTTTTGTACGTCAAAGACATAGCAACGCTTGCGCCAATCATCCATGGCGGAAACCAGGAATTCGACCTTCGCGCCGGCACCGAAAACCTAGCGGCAATCGTGGGATGCGAAGCCGCCCTCAAAGAGGCTTCGAAAAAGGTTTCAAAGCGCGAAGCGCTCATCGAAGAAAACGCGAAATATTTTCTGAAGCGGCTGAAAGAAGAAAACATAGACCACATCTTAAACGGTCCGCCACTTTTTAAACGACGACTCAACAACATTTTGAACATCGGGTTTTACCGTCAAGACGGTGAAAAACTTGTTTTCGATTTGGACCGGCGCGGCTTCGCCTTGAGTCGCGGCAGCGCCTGCTCGGAAGGTTCGATTGAAAACAGTCACGTTCTGCAAGCGATTGGAGTGCCCAAAGACTACATCGACGGCTCGCTGCGCTTTTCCTTTTCCCACCGAGAACGCAAAGAAGATTTCGACAAATTGATTGAAACGCTGAAGATTCTGATTCGATAAAAAAGGCGTTCCGGAACACAATTCCGGAACGCTTTTTTATAAGTTTTTCATTGTCTTGTAGATGGAAATTCCCGTTTGTTTCTGAAACGCTTTGTCGATCCGTTTTTCTTCGGAAACGTTGTTCAGGATTTCCCGAAATCGCCGATGGGCGGCTCGAAGCGTTTCTTTGGAAACCGATTCCGCACTGGCGTGATGCTTTTCGATTAGCGACAAAAATTCCACAAGGTCGACCAATTCGTCAGTATCGTACGCTTCAAAGTCGATGGGATAACTTTGTTCCTTATTCATCGCCGAAAGAAATGCCCAAAGATTTCGCCGTTCTGACGATTTGACCTTCGGGGTCGACAAACTTATCGCCGCCTTCGCTTGTTTCGCCGGTTTGCCCTTTGCCAACCACTTCTTCAAGCGAAACACGGGTGATGTCTCGTCCTTGATAACGCACCATCTTTCCGGCTCCTCCTTGCATGAGAAGGTCTAAGGCCGAGACGCCGAAACGCAGCCCGAGCAAACGGTCGAACTGGCTGGTGGTGCCGCCTCTTTGAAGATAGGAAAGGTTCGTATAACGGACTTCGTGATTCTCAATCATCTCTTCGAGCTGGTCGGTGATTTTTTGGCCGACACCGCCTAGGCGAACGGAATCGGGAGAATCTTCGACCACGTCGCGGACGTGCACGTCGCCGTCTTTTTCTTTGGCGCCCTCGCTGACGACGATGATGCTGAAGTTGCGGCCGCGCGCATCCCGTTCTTGAACTTTTTCGACCACTTTTTCCAAATCGTAGGGAATTTCGGGAATCAAAACCACATCCGCGCTGCCGGAAACACCGCCTTCAAGAGCGAGCCATCCGGTATTCCTTCCCATGACTTCAACGACGATGACGCGGTCGTGCGAATGCGCGGTGGTATGAATCTTGTCCAACGATTCGACGATGGTTTCAAGCGCGGTGTTGTACCCGAAGGTCACATCCGTCGATGGCAAATCGTTGTCGATGGTTTTGGGCACGCCGACGACCGGTACGCCTTTGCGATGGAAATCCCTAGCGCTTGTGAGCGTGCCATCGCCGCCAACGACAATCAAAGCGTCGACGTTTTCTTTTTTCATGTTCTCAATCGCTATGTCTGAAACATCCCTGTATTCATAGCTGCCGTCATCTTTTTTAAAATGGTAATTGAACAAGTTGTCCTTGTTTGAGGCCTTGATAATCGTTCCGCCTTCGTGCATGATTCCGGAGACCGTATCCAGATCCAATGTCACAAAATCGTTATGGTAAAGGCCGAAATATCCCCGGCGATATCCGACAACTTCAATGCCATACTTGCCGACGGCGGCTTTCACTATACCGCTGATAACGGCGTTCAAACCGCTGCAATCCCCTCCGCCAGTGATAATTCCAATTTTTCTTATCGCTTTCATAATAGCCTCCATAATCGTTAATCGTTCATGTTTATTGTACTGCTTCTTGGGCCAAATCTCAACATATTTACCCTCTTTGAAAACGTTTTTAGACCAACCGGTGCACCTTGAACGTCGATAGAACGGTCGAAAAAAGATTTTGTTCGATTTCTTGGGCATTTTATTGGGAATTTGCTATAATATGTGCGAGGTGAAAACCATGATTACAATGAAGAACATCATACGCGAAGGGCATCCGACCCTTGAGAAAAAATCGGACCCCGTTTCGTTGCCTTTGGATGAAGAAACCAAACAAACCCTCAAGGAAATGAGGGAATTTCTGATAAACTCCCAAGACGAAGAAAAACGGGAAGAATACGAGCTTCGAGAGGGCGTCGGCTTGAGCGCTCCTCAAATCGACCTTCCCAAAAGATTGATCGCCATCTACACCTTGGATGAAAAATTTGAAACCCTCCACGACTATTTGATGGTCAACCCGAAAATAATCAGCCATTCGGAAGCGAAAACCTACATGCCGGGCGGCGAGGGATGTTTGAGCGTGGACCGCGAAGTCGAGGGGCTTGTCCCCAGACACAAAAAGGTCACGGTCAAAACGTTGCTTTACAACCCTGAATCCGGCACGGTCGAGGAAGCCCGTCTCCGGCTCAGGGGCTTTTTGTCGATTGTTTTTCAACACGAACTCGACCATTTGAACGGTGTTCTTTTCACTAAGCGCGTTGAAGAATCCCTAGAAGGCATTTCCCCGGTTCAATTTCAACCACCCCAAGATAACAACCAAAATAACGAATCCCATAAGGAGGCAGAACTATGAAACTTTTCATCGACACCGCAAACGTCGACCACATCAGAGAAATCGCATCTTTAGGCATACTCAGCGGCGTGACCACCAATCCGACGCTCGTCGCCAAGGAGGGTCGCGACTTCAACGAAGTGCTCAAAGAAATCACCGAAATCGTCGATGGCCCCATCAGTGGTGAAGTCATCAGCTTAGAAGCCGAAAAAATGATCGAAGAAGGTCGCGAAATCGCCAAAATGCACAAAAACATGGTCGTCAAAATCCCAATGACCGCAGAAGGACTGAAAGCGGTAAGGGTTTTGGCCAAGGAAGGCATCAAAACCAACGTCCCCCTCATCTTCAGCTTGAACCAAGCACTGCTTGCGGCATTGGCCGGCGCTACCTATGTTTCACCGTTTGTCGGACGCTTAGACGATACGCTGCACGACGGCATTGAAGTCGTAAGCGACATCCGCGACGTCTTCGACATGTACGGCCTTGAAACCGAAATCATCAGCGCGAGCATTCGCCATCCGCAACACCTTGCCGACTCGGCCCGTGCCGGCGCCCATATCGCAACCGTCCCCTACGCCGTGTTCCAAAAGGCCTTGAAACATCCCTTGACCGACAAAGGCATCGATGCGTTCTTGTCGGACTGGGAAGAAGCATTCGGCAAAAAATAATCCGGGAGTGATTCCATGTCGTTCTTTCGTTTCAACGCCAAAATGATCAACGGCCAAACCCTTAATTTCCGCAACATCGAGGGCAACGTGGTTCTTATCGTCAACACCGCAAGCGAAAGCAAGTTCGCCAAAAAGCAGCTCAAGCAGCTCGAACACATCTACAAAGACTACAAAAGCGAACATTTTTTGGTTTTGGGTTTCCCCAACGACCAAATCGGCGGGAAAGAACCCAAAAGCAACCAAGAAATCTACAACGCCTATGTCAAAGATTACGGCGTGTCCTTTCCGCTTTTCGCAAAAAGCCACATCAAAGGGCAAAAGACAAACCCCATTTTCAAATGGCTCAAACGTCAAAAAAAAGGTCTTTTCGGTTCCGAAATCAAGGCGAACTTCACGAAATTCCTGGTGAACCGGGAAGGCAAAGTCGTCAAACGCTACGGACCTTGGAAAAGTTTTGAGAAAATGCGCGTCGACATCGCGAAACTGCTATAAAAAACGGGTTTTCCAACCCGTTTTTTTATGCATGGCGTGAGTACCATTCATACACCGAATCCCCAGTTTCCTCTGCGATGTCTTTCACTTGGAAAGTTGTTTTCGACGGGGCGGAAAGCACGGTCGATTGCAACGTCGACAACTTCCGGAGACGTTGCAAGATGTTTCTTTGAAGCCTTATGGTCTGCACGCGGTCTTTGTGCATGAGCGCCGTCGTTTTGGCGAGATAACGGAATCGGCTGACCAAAAGAGAGCCCTCTACCGCCACGCCTGCGTCTCGATAACGAAGGTAGGCCAGTAGAGTCGTGAATGGGACCAAAAGGAACGCAAGCATTGTAAGCGGAAAAAAGACGAACAACGGCAAGAACGGCAAATACAATAGATGCAGGCGAATCATGTACCGTCTGAAAGCGCGCCTTGGAAGCGGCCTCAAATCAAAAGTCGCAGCGTATTCGGAAAGTGTATCTTCCAAAAACGTCTGAATGTCGTTTTTTGCAAGCAAGGGATACAACACAACCTTGAACGAATCTTCATATTTTCCGCCGCCTGCGACTTCAAGTTCAATGGTGGCAAAACCGAATGGTTGACGGAGCATACCTTCAACAACGCTCAACGCTTGTATGCGATGCGTTTTCACGTTGAAACGCCTTTTGACAAGAAGACCGTGTTCGATCCGGATTTCGCCGTTGGCCCTTTTCACACGAAAGAACGCGTATCGGAAGATGTAACGAACCACAGACAACCCCCACGATGTAAGCAGCAACATAACGCCAAGGCCCACAAAAGCCAATACGCCTGCGCCAATCACCGTGGCGGACACGTCCTCCATGATATGGTCGGGAATGAAAAAGACCACTTGGGCGAACACCGCAAAAATAAGCAGAAGGAAAGCGCCGACGCCGCCCGAGGTGAGCGCGGCAATGAGCAAACGGGGAAAATCAATCGTTTTGCCTTTATTCTCCATCTTGTCCTCTTCGTCTTTAACGGCACGAGTTTCTCCGCGAAGCGCTTCTTCTAACCCTTCGGCTTCTTCATGGGTTAAGGCGTGGATGGTCACTTCCGGTTCCTCGGTGCCGCCCGCCGTCTCAATCGACAGCGAAAGAAGTTCAAGCAATCGCAATAAAATACCCGCTTTGGCGTTGACCGTTTGCACGCGTTCGTTTTTTATGTGGCGTTGCTTGCGCAAAACAGCGCCTTTTTTGATGTGTAGCGCACCGTCTTTGAAAGCATATCGGAAAAAGAACCACCGCCAACAAGCGATGAGGACGTTGAGCAAGACCATCGCGCCCAACACCGAAACAATGGCGTACCAAGGCGGCAAAGATCCTCCATCGGCCGCCACGCTGATTAAAAAAACCAAAAACGGAATGGCCATATGCTTGATCTGTTTGGCGAAATACACCAAAACGGTCACCGGATGCTGGCGTCTCTCCTCAAACATCGTCCTCACTCTCCAAAGCGAGTTGTGATATCCTGCGGCGCAAGGACTCGGCGGTCTCTTGTTTCAGCGCAGGAATCTGATGTTTGGTCCCGGCCGTGGAAATTGACAGCGTCGCCAACCCGAAAAGACGCATGAAGGGTCCGTGGTGCGTATCGACATGCTGGATGCGGGTCATCGGTATAAGAGAACGTTTGATGACGATGATGCCGAACTGGATGTCCACTTCTTCCTCGCGAAGCTCATACCCCCAGTAAATCATGCGAATTTGCGGAACGACAATTATGTGCAACACTCCCATAAATCCCGACAAAGCCAAAAGAATATAAAATAAGAACTTCGGAAGAGCGGATATTTCTCTTGCCAAAAAACAATACCCCAATGCGACGCCCAGTTCGATGACAAAAAAGATGATTCCGTGGATACGCCACACTTTCAAAGCGCTTGGATGTATTCGTTCTTTCGGTCGTGACAATGCCATACTCTCTCCTCCAGTCAAACGATTCGTACTTATTATCATAGCATTTCTTCTGTGCTTACAAAACCCCTTAAAAAAAAGAGGGGAAATCCCTCTTATCGATTGCGTTCTTTTTTTACCCAATTGTGGAGCCGGCTAAGCGACACGTTTTCCTCTTTGCATACCTGGCGGTAGGTTTTCTTCCCCTCCATAATTTCTTTGGCCAAACGCCTTTTTTTCTCGCTGGGAACACGTGTTTTGGCCAATTCTCGCGATTTTTTCTTCGTGAGGCCCTCCTTGCCGAATGTTTTGTATAGGGCGTACCAGTCCTTGATGGTTTCATGGTATACACCATAACTTTGCGCAAGGTCTTTGTACGCAACGCCCTCGGCTTTCAAACGGCAAAGCTTGAGCTTGAAGTTGTAGGTGTAGGGACGGTTTTTCTTCGCCTGGCCGGGGATTCCGACATGGCGGCTCAATTTGTAGTAATACCCGTCTTCGCCTTCGAAAAACGGATTCTTGTTTTTCTTTTTGCCTTGCAGACGATGGATGAGTGTAGCTTTGACCAACGTCGCAACCGACGTTTTCTTCAGTTCGGCGATGCGCAAAAACAAAACATCCGCCAATCCGGAATAAGCGGGGATCTCTTCATGGTGCACTAAATCCCTTTCGGAAATGTTTCCTTGGGATTTCTTGATTGCTTCCATGTTCTCAACAAGCCCTAAAGAAAATCCTTTCCCCGAATGAATTCGTTCAAGAAAATTGGAATCTTTGTAAAAATACAAGTGAAACGTATTCTCCCCGTAGGCCAAAGCGCAAACGTTTTGTAGACTCAAGCGTGTCTCGCCTTGTTCAATCCACCCAATCATCCCCAATGGACAAAGCCCTGAAAACTCGTACACACCGGTATCTTTCATTTTCTTTCCTCCCCCCGTGATGCTTTTATTATACACCCCCGAGAAGAAAAAGAGAAAGAATTTCGCACTCTACTCCAACAATCTCATCATACGATCCGAGCTACGCGGATGGGTAAGGTGGATTTTGGCATAAAGCGGATGAAATCGCGTGGGCTTCCCCGCTTTCTCGATTCTTCTAAGAGCCATAACCAACTCCCTCCCGTAACCGGAAGCTTTCGCGTACGCATCGGCGGCATATTCCTGCCGCCGCAAAAGCGCAAACAAAAGAGTGCGCAAGACAACCCAAACCAAAAAGAACGCCAAAAACGCATTCGCATAATAAAGCAGGCCATCGCCAAAGCCGACGCTTAAGAAAAAATAACCGGTCGCAACCGAGCACACCGCGCAAAACATCGCAAACAAAAGGCGCGTGCGCATATGATTGCGTTTTTCATGGCCGAGTTCGTGAACGAAAATCGCCAAAATCTCCAGCGAACTAAGCCGAGCAAGCAAGGCGTCGGAAACCAAAAGATGCTTCTTTGAAAACAGCCCCAAAAGCATGGCGTTTGCCCCAACGTTCAAATGGGGGAAACGGACCATGTAGACATTGCGTAAAATCGGATGGTCGATCGTTTCGTCTTCGTTTCGATGTTCATAAGGCACAAGCCGTACGCGTTTTTTGAGGAAAGGAAAATGAAATTTGTCAAACAGAACAATCAGTAAAGCACTCATTGAAACAAAACATACAAGAAAAAGCCAAAACGGCATCGCAACGAAAAAGAACCAAGCCGAAAACGCAAAGAGCGCGCCCAAAAGCATTCGGAAAACAAACGCGTTCGCAAACCGAAGCACGGTACGCTTACGTTCTTTGACGACCAAAGCGTCCACCAAAGCCGCCAGGACAAAATACAACAAAACAACGCCGACAAAAAGAGAGCGGTTATCATGAAGAGACGCAAACATCGCATAGACAAAAAGCATCGTCACAAACACGTAACGATGCCAAATTTTACGGCGGTAGACAAACAAGAAGTTTTTTTGGTACGGCATGTTCAAGCGTACGACAAAAACGTCGAAAAGCACCAGAACCGTTACCAAAAGCAAAAGCGTGAACGTCATGAACAACCCGCTTCCCGGCGTTATTCGCCGATAATTTTGATCAACACCCGCTTACGGCGCTTGCCGTCGAATTCGCCATAGAAAATTTGTTCCCAAGGGCCGAAGTCCAATTTCCCCTCGGTAATGGCGACCACGACTTCGCGCCCCATCACGGTCCGTTTGAGATGGGCATCGGCGTTGTCTTCGAACGTGTTGTGCTTGTATTGGTCGTAAGGCTTTTCCGGGGCCAGCTTCTCAAGCCATGTTTCAAAATCCTGATGCAATCCCGATTCATCGTCGTTGATGAAGACGCTTGAAGAGATGTGCATGGAGTTGACAAGCACAAACCCTTCGGACACGCCGCTTTCATTCACCGCCTTGCGGACTTCGTCTGTGATGTTGATGAGCTCGCGGCGTTTTTCGGTTTGAAACGCCAATTCTTTTCGATGCGACTTCATAAAACCCCTCCTATCGAACAGATTTCAAGACATTGAGCCATTTTTTAGCGTACCGGAATGCTTCCCGGTATTTTCTTCTCTCTTTGAGCATCTCGGAATATAACGAAACACACATGGAAATCATAAGAAAATTGTGCCGCTCAAAAGCTTCATCGGTGAGTTCCTTCATCCGATCGAGCGCATAATCGTCGCGACCTTTCGTCATCAGATATTCCATCGCGGCGATGAACTTCTCTTCAAGAGGCGTCCAGGATTCGGGGTGTGTCTTGTCGTATTGCCTTAAAAGCTTTTTGCCTTCTTCAAGACAATCCAAAACGTAATACGCGTAAAGCTTCATGACATAATAAAACGCCGTTTGAAAAGTAAAGGAATCCAGCGTTTCGATGACCGCCTTATAGTCTTCTACAACCATATAATAACGCGCAAGGTTCATCTTTGTAAAGTAATAGAGGTCGAGGATGCCGTATTGCTTGGCGTAGGCGAGGGTTTCTCTATACGATTCACGAAACAGCTCAAACCGGTGCATATGGATGTAGTTGTACTGCCTTACCGCCTTGGCCCGGTTGCTTCGCTGGAAATTGGCGTGCTCTTCAAAGAGTTCTTGAGCTTTTTGCAAATATTCTACGGATTCGGTAAAACTGGTGTAATCATCGCTTATATAACATCCCATATTATAATATCCGATACCACGCAAATGATCGTCTTCAATCCGTGGCAAACAGTTTTGCAAATGTTGAAACGCTTCACGTTTATTGGCCGTCTTTGACAAATATATGCTTGTTTCCACGTCGAAAAGGTCTTTTTGTCCCTTATTCATTGCATCGTATAGCAATTCGGCCGCTTGGTAATATTCTTTTGCTTCGTTTAGAGGCGCGCCCGTATGCAACGACGTCATCAACATCACCAAATAATACTCGATAAAACAAGGGCTGTTCACATATTGGGTTTTTCTTGCGCGCATCCGGGCATACAGTTTCCTTGCGCCCGTATAATCAACATACAACACTTTATGGTAAAGCGTACGATAGAGTTCGCGAAATTCTACTTCCATCTCGACATCCGAATAAATCGGCAAAGAAAGTGCGTCCAAAATGGGGCGAAGAGACTTTTCTTCGGCCTGTACGCTGCCCTTTTCAATGCGGCTGATGTAGCTGTGCGAAAGCCCCGTGGCATGGGAGAGTTCCCGCAACGTCATGTTTAAAAGTTTCCTTTCCAAAAAGATTCTTTTGCCAAGCAGATGTTTGCCGTTCATTTCATAGGCCAAAGCGGACACCTCCGTTACCAACTATTATGGCACCAAGTGAGAATTTTTGCAACGTGGATTTCGTAAGCAAAACGTAAGCCATGAGAATATCGGTGTGCTATACTGTAAAGAGGAAGTGATACTATGTTGAGAACCGTTTGGCAAGAACAAAAAAAACTTAAGAACATGCTTGGATTGACCGCTGTGTTTCTTTTTATCTATGGCTTGTATTTCTTCTTAGATGCACTAGCCGCAGGCGGTCTAGTTGAGCTTATGCAAGATTGGAGCCTTGCGCTATTTGCCGTCCATCAAGTCTTCAACATTGCCATGGCCCTACTTGCGGCGCTAATGGTCTCGCTTAGCCACATTAAATTGAAAATGTTCAACACCGAACCCAAAGGCGCCACAAGCATCCCTTTTTTCTCGTTCATATTCGGATTGCTGACCTTTGGTTGCGCGCCTTGCGTCATCGCGTTCTTTTCCGCCATCGGCATCGCCTTCACACCGATTGTCTTTCCACATGGCAACCTGCTTTGGAAAGTGATATTGTTATTTCTTCTAACAATTGGCTTTTTGTGGATTCTTCGCAGCGTCGACAAAGGCACTTGCAAACTCACTCCATCAAAAAACAGCTGACATCAGCTGTTTTTTATTTGTTCAAGGAACGTCTCTTTCAGAAGCGGTTTGGCGTAATAATACCCTTGCGCCCTGTCGCAACCATTTTGGACGAGAAATTCGTGTTGCGCTTTTGTTTCCACTCCTTCTACGACGACGCGAAATGCGAAGCTTTTTCCTATTTGCACCATGGCTTTAAGAAGGTCTCCGTCGTTTTTTTCCGGATATCCCTTCAAAAAGGATTGGTCAATCTTCAATGTGTCGACCTCCATTTCCTGCAATCTTTTCAAAGAGGAATATCCGGTTCCAAAATCGTCAATGGAAACATGAACGCCGGCCCGGCGCAAATCGCGCAAATCTTTGTTCAAGACATCGTAATCTTCCACAAAGCGAGATTCGGTAATTTCAACACAAACATCTTGAGCGCGATGGTTATACGTTTCAATCGCTTTAAGAAGCGAGGATTTCAAGCCTTGTTCGCCGAACTGCGACACACTTGCATTGACGCTCATGTACAAAGGCGTTTGACTTTCTTTGTCAAACGTTTGTTTGTCTTGCAAACTTTGTTCAATTACAAAAGTCCCAATCTCGTGCACATAACCGTACTTATCCGCGACCGGAAGGAACTCTTCGGGCGAAACCTCCCCTAACGTGGCTGATTTCCAGCGCAGAAGCGCTTCGCAACCAACGATTTTATCACTGGCAAGTTCCACAATCGGTTGGTAGCGAACTGAAAATTCATTATTTTTCAGGGCCTCATATAGTGCGTCGCGGAGGACATGTTCACGAGAGAGCGTTTTGTGATAGTCGTGTTTATAAAGCAAATAGCGTTCTTGTTCTGCGGCGCTGATTTCGAATGTGACCATCGCTTTATTGTAGAGGTCTTCGGCTCCGTGACCGTCTTTTGGGAAACGCAATGCGCCGGCGGTAATCTTGAAACGCATACCGCTTGAAAAGGGTTTTTCGCACAAATCGACAAAAGAACGCACGTGATGGTCGAAATCGTCTTGTGTCTCCACATTCTTGTGCGTAAGAAACGCAAAGAACTCGGTATCGATTTGAGCGTAAAAGATTTCATCATTGTCTGCGTTGAGACGTTTTCGCAACTCGTTAAACGATTCGGTGTATTCTTCTTTTGTGTAACGATCGTTCAAATATACAGAATTCCGGACTTTCATCAACACCATTTGAAACGGAATTTCCTCAGCAATCAATGCTTTCATGCGTCTTAATAAATACCGTTTGTTTGGGAGTTTCGTTTCCTGGTCGTAATTGGCCAACAAATCGCGTTCGGCCTCTAAAGCCTTCATTTCGGTTATGTCGCTATGTACGGCAAGATGGTAGAGGGTGTTCCCTTTTTTGTCCTTGATTGTATCGATGTGTAGGGTTTTTAGTAAGTGGTCGCCGTTTTTCTTTACGTCCCATATTTCGCCGGACCAAGCGCCCTTATCGTGTATCGAACGCCACATTTCACGATAAAACGCATCGTCGTGCACGCCGGATTTGAACACATTCGGGGTGCGACCGCGCAACTCTTCCATCGAATACCCATACGTGTTCAACACCGAAGGATTGGCGTAGACAATCTTGTTTTGGCGGTCGGTGACGACAACGCCGTCGTCGGACATATCGGAGATGCGTTCGGCGATGCGAAACATGTTATAAGCTTCCTTGGTAATTCGCCAAACCAAAACCAAGGCGCCCAAAAAAATCACAAACGTAACCAGAGTGGAATGAAACTCCGGCACTTTGAAACGGGCGTAGAGGTATTCAAGCGCCAACAAAACAAAAAAGACTCCTCCCAAAACGAGGAGAATTTTCCGTAAGCGATCGTGGAAAAAATAGCGGCCTGTGTTCACACTAATACCCCCTTTTATCCGGAATCACTCCGCGGACACCGCCGCGAGGGTCTTCCACATCCTTATCATAACGGGGAATCAAGTGAATGTGCAAATGAAACACACTTTGCCCTGCCGCTTCGTGCACGTTGATGCCAATATTGTAGCCATCGGGCGCATAACGGCTGTCCACCATTCTCTTCACCGCATGAAGCGCTTTATGGAAAGAAAGCACTTCTTCTGCAGTGGCTTCAAAGTACGTTTCGATGTGTCGCTTGGGAATGATGAGTGCATGGCCGGGGTTGACCGGATAAGCATCGTAAATGGCGTAACACCGGTCGTTTTCATAGATGGCTTCGCGTTTCATGTCGCAAAATATGCATTCGTTCATGAAAACACCTCAACATAGTGCCGTTTTCGTGATGTCGATCATTCTTTGGGTCAGTTGAAACGCTTCTTTATACCGTCTTTGCGCTTGCAGAAGATTCACCATGTAGTCATAGGCGACCCTGGTTTCAAAATACGCCCTGTGGCTCATGGCCTCATCAAGAAAACGTCTCAACGCATCCTCGTATTCATGATTTTCGCTTTGACAGTAAGCTTCTATGAATGCAAGGGAATAACGATGGATGAAATACCTACGATTATGTGGGTTTTGTTCATCGGTTACCGTCACGATGTTTTCAAGCGCCTTCTCACAGTCGTTCTTTTGAAGATGTGAATACGCTCGGTAAAAATAATACCCAGGCGTTTTGTCTTCGATATCATCCAGCACCGAAAGGGCGGCGTCGTAATCTTCCCTCAATATATGGTAAAGCGTTTCGTTCATTTGGATGTTGTAATATGTCGAATCAAGCCGATGCGATTGCGCAAACTGTTTTTGGGTTTTCAGGTCTTCTTCTACGTTTTCGATATGCCCGATGCGAATGCGGTTGCCTGTCCGTTTAACTTGCGCATGCATCAACCGGAATGTGTTTTTGTCCTCTTCAAACATTTGAATCGCTTCGTCGAGATACAAGTTCGATTTCGGAAGATGATAGGATTCGCTGTAAACGGTTCCGATGAAATAACACGCCGTGGCCCTGATCCAGCGTGTTGTGCCGTGTTTCCAAGCGGTTTGGAAATCTGAAATCGCGTTTTGTAGGTCGTTGGCGTTATAATTGTAAACGCCGCGGTATAAAAACAATCGCTGCCATTGGGGTTCGCTCAAAACTTTTTTGATTTGGCTTAGGTCCGAAGCGATGTCGACGACGCCTCCGTAATGACGAAACAGGGTGAAATTGTGGAAGGCGAGCTTTGCCAAATAGTAATCGACCATCCATAGCGAGCGTCGATGATCGACGTCGTTCTCTTCCAATTTTTCCACCGATTCGAGCAACTTATCGCTGTCAAAATACTCGATGCCTTGCTCAAGAAGTCGTTCGTAGCGGTGAAATTTCTTCTTGAGATCCATATCCACGCATAAATCGAGATGGAGCACCGCGTCTAAGCGGTCAAAAGATTTGGAAGTGATTTGGGTGGCACCGGTTTCGATTTTTCGTAGATGCGCATGCGAAAGGTTTACCTTGTGGGCCAAAGACCGCAACGTATGTTTATGCCGTGCGCGCAAAAAACGAACAATCTTTCCAAATTCTTTTCTGTGCTCCGGCCGATTGATGATGTCTAAAAGATCCTCTTCGACCATGATTTCCACCTCAACGTTTCACAACATCTATTCCGAAAAAACGAACGCTGAAACTTTTCCACTTATAATCCGTACCCCGGCCATCATCATCGCTGAGGCGAAGGCGATGGTTCCTAGTTTCCCACCGGCGCCCCCGAAGTACGGTGCGCTATAGACGTAAATGAACCCGAACATGATTCCCGCAAGGGCGATGAAACGTTCATCGAGCAAGCGGTCTTTTGAACTCATGCCCACAAAAGAAGCACCAAAAACCGCAACGGCAAGCTCGATGCCGAAATCGTTCCACACTAGCGGCAAAACAACGCCGGCCAAGACACCGACGATTCCGCTTGCGAAAACCGGACCCTTTCCTAAGCGGATGCTGATGACAAACGTCGCCAAAGCCCCGATTACGCTCGCCAAAATCAATGCGAGGGTTTCAAACCCCGAATATGCGGATCCCGCCAAGAAATCGCAGCGACACAAAAAGCCGGTGATTACGGCGGCGGAAAGAGCGATGGTCCCAAGCTTGCCGCCATAACCGTTGAAGACGTCTTTGGTAAGCACAAAGACGACGCCGACCAAAACACTGGCGCCAATCAAATGTTGAATCTGCAAAAACTCCGGGTTGCACATGCCCAAAAACGACCCGCAAAAAATTGGAACGGCGTAAGGCCTGATGAAAATCGCGGCCAAAACGCCGGCAAGCCCCGAAGCGATTACGGGCCCAACTCCTGCGTACACACTGACAATGTATGTGAAAATCGCGCCTAAGGCGGCGGCCAAAAAATCGTAAAACGATTTGCTTGAAAATAGCGGATACGAATCTTTAGCCGTCGAGGCTTCCCGGTAAACCCGAACCAATATGAACACTAAAATCGGTATAAAAGGAAGAAAAATCAATGACAAAACAATATTTTCATGCCAAGCGTTCCATGCTGTCAATCCCACCAGGACAAGCGTGAACACCGCAAGAATCGAATATCCGATGAACGGTCTTCTCATAAAACGCAAAAGACGTTAGATAACGCCTAGTTTCTTGCCTACTTTCTCAAAAGCGTCAATGGCATGGTCAAGGTCTTCTTTGGTATGGCTGGCGCTAATCATTACGCGGCAGCGCCCTTTGTTTTTGGGGACGGTGGGAAACACAATGCCGGAGACGAAAACACCTTCTTCAAGCAAGGCTTTGGAAAACTCCATGGTTTTGGCGTCCTCCCCAATCATAACCGGGGTAATTGGCGTTTCGGATATGCCGATGTCAAAACCGAGTTCCTTTAAAGCCTTCTTGAAATATTCGGCGTTTTTCCAAAGCTTTTTCGTGTGTTCTTCGCTTTCCATAAGCATTTTGACGCTTTCGATGGTTGCGGCGGTCGCCGCAGGCGGCAAAGCGGTGGAAAACAGCAAGGGGCGAGCCCGATGCAAGAGCCATTCTTTGACTTTTTGCTTTGTGGCCACATACCCGCCAACAACACCGATGGCTTTGCTTAAGGTGCCGATGATGAAATCAATCTCGCCATGAAGGCCGAAATGGTCGACCGTGCCGCGGCCGCTGCGTCCTAAGACACCGCTGCCATGAGCGTCGTCGACGTACGTCAGGGCGTCGTATTGTTTGGCGAGTTTGACGATTTCTGGAAGCGGCGCCAAATCGCCGTCCATAGAAAACACGCCATCGGTAATGATGAACACGTTGCGGTAGTCTTGGCGTTTTTCTTTGAGAATGCCTTCGAGGCTTTCCATGTCGTTGTGCTTATAAATGGCTTTGTCCGCTTTTGAAAGGCGCACACCGTCGATGATGGAAGCGTGGTTGAGTTCGTCGCTGATGATCAAATCGCCTTTATCGGTGATGGCTTGAATCGTTCCGATGTTGCAGTTCAAGCCGGACTGATAACAGATGACCGCCTCTTCCTCTTTGAATTCCGCCAAAAGGTCCTCAAGTTCTTCAATCAAATCTTGGTTGCCGACAATCGTTCGCACACTTCCTGCGCCGACGCCATAACGGTCTAAGGCGTCTCGTGAGGCTTTTTTGACCCTAGGGTGGGTGGCGAGGCCCAAATAGTTGTTGCTTGATAGGTTGACGACACGACGGCCGTCAAGGTCAATGACATGGTCGCAAGGACCGCGGTTGATTGGAAGTTTCCGGTAGACACCGTCGTCTTTCAACCCTTGGACTTTCTCCTCAATGAATTTCCATTTACTCATAGTCATCCTCCTCGGGAACCAAAACAATTTTTCCGCTGTCGCCGCTGCCCATGATCTCGGCGGCTTTGACGGCTTCTTTCAGGGGAAGTTTATGGGTGATGATCTTATCGAGATTCAGAAGGTTTTCATCGATCAACCGTCTGACTTCGTACCATGTGTCGTATATTTTCCGACCGACCACACCGTAAATCTCAATGCCCTTGAACACGATGTCGTTGGCCAAATCGAGTTCGATGGTTTCGGCTGGAATGCCGAGCAAACTCATGCCTCCGCCGGGTTTGATGTACTTAAACGCTTGTTGAATGGCTTTCTTATTGCCGCTGAACTCGCCGACCACGTCGACTCCGCGACCATCCGTTTCTTCAAACACGCGTGCAACCACGTCCTCTTCAAGCGGATTGATCACCACATCGGCGCCTAGTTCCGCGGCTTTCTTCCTACGATAGGCGTTCACTTCGATTGCAACGATTTTCTTCGCTTTGTAAGCCTTGGAAACATCAATGCCCATCAAGCCCAAAGGCCCACATCCTACGATGGCAACGCTTTTTCCTTCAATCGGAAAGTGCGCCATAGTGTGCACGGCGTTTCCTAAAGGCTCCTGCACCGAAAGGTGTAAAGGATCGGCGTCTTTGCTGTTGATAAAGCAATTGGCCGCAGGAATTTTCACATACCCGGCAAAACAGCCGTCGGTATCGACACCGATAATTTCTGTATTCTCGCAAATATGGCCTTCTCCGCGCAAACAAAATTCACATTCGCCGCATATGATATGGGTTTCGGCGCTGACAATGTCTCCGACTTGCACGCCGGTTACATTCTTGCCCGTTTTCAAAACTTCGCCGCTGAATTCATGACCGACCGTAAGTGGAAGGTCCAAGCGTCCTTTGGCCCAATCGTCATATTGGTAAATGTGATAATCCGTTCCGCAAAACGAAGCGGTCTTTACTTTGATCAAAACCTCATCGTCCTTCAAGAATGTGGACAACGTCTTTTTTTCCGTATCGAACCCAATCGTCGGGTTCTTTTTGACAATCGCGGTCATCCGCAAGGTTTCCGATTCCATAATCACGACCCCTTGTAATAGAATTTTCAAGCACATCCAATTGCATTATAACATAACACGCTTGGGTTCTTAGAAGGGATTTTCACAAAAAAAGGACACCAGATCTGTGTCTGGTGTCCCAAAAAATAAAAAAGAGTTTCTATGAGACGTCTATGTCTCATCCGCGACTTCCTTAACCCACCGCTTACAACCATATTATGCACCACATATATACGGAAATCAATAGAGTGGTGTAAGTTTACAAAATGTATTTTTTGCGCTTTAAAGATAATTGATCAGAGGAGTGTTACGTCGAGGTCGCGGCGGTGGGTGAAAGCAAAGTGTTTTTTCATGACTTCTAGCGCTTTGTTCGTTTTTTTGTGGCTTTCAAAATACCCGAGCATCAATTTATACAGAAGGTAATGGATGTAGATGTTTTTGCTGTCGTGCTGCCCCTTAAGCATTGTGTTCGCCGCGCTTTCCAACGTCTTTGCGTCTTGCTCGATGCCGGCGGCGTCTTGCAAAAGCGCTCCTGCCGCCTTATAATACGCAGCGTTATCGCTAGAGATACTTTCTAATTCCTCTATATGTTCGCGCAAACGTTCATTGTCCTTCATATAATACGCGACCCCCGCTTTCGCAAATAGAAGCAACGCGGAGGAAACCGGTATTTTGCCTAAGTGTTCGTAGGTATCTGTGAAACGCCTTTGCACAAACGCCAAATACGCGCGCAATATGGAGAAGTTGTCTTTGGTGTTGATGGTGTTGTATTCGGGCTGATGAACAACCTGTCCCAAAGATTGCAAGTGCTTTTCCGCTTCTTCAAGTTTTTTCAAATCGATCAAACTTTTCACCGTTAATAAATCCACGTGGATTTTTCGAATGGGGCTCATTAGACGGCTATGGGCTTTTGCGGCTTCTTTAGACGTATGCAAACTGCGGTGAAAGAGATACAGCGCATCGTAGGTGTACGCCAAATACGATAGCGCAACGGCCTCCACCTTTTTGGAAGAGTGAAACGAAACAGCCTCTTTAAGAGAATTCAAAGCATCCGTGTATCGTCTTTCCAAGAAAAAGGCAATACCTTTGACGGTATTTAGGGTCTGTTTTTGAAAAGTGGAAAGGGAATCATAAAAATGCTCTAGGTCGGTCAAAACCCGTCCTGCGTTTCGTTTCCCCATAACTGTGCGATACGCATCAGTCGCCAACATGTATTCCACGCGAAGCGGAGAAAACAAATACGAGTGGGTGTGCTTTTTCATTTCCGAAAAAAGCGCGTCAATGCTGTCGTTGCGCTGAAAATATATGGCGTCGTACAATCTTTGAAGCACGGCTTTTCGTTCCCTTATAGTCTCCGGAGAAATTTCTAATGTGAGGCCAACGGTTCTGTAAAGCATTTGCAGCGTGTTCACATTCGGACAAATTTTGCAGTTTTCAATGTCGGAGATTACCGTGTGCGACACATTGACGCTGCGTGCAGCCCCACGCAAAGAATAACCCCTTTTGATGCGATAATGCTTGAAGAGGTTGCCTAATATTTTCAGGTTGTCTTTCGGATAATCAAGCGTCGACATGCAATCACCTAAACGCAAAATCGCAGCCGCCCCTAAGGACGGATGCGACGTTTTATTTGGTCATCCAGTTGAACAAATATTCGTAGGTGTATTCTTTGTTCCGCTCGTTTAACACTTCGTGGCGAGCGTAGTATATCGGTTTCACTTCACCTTTGAAGTCTTCGATTCTCTTGTCGTATGCTTGATGAAGCTTATGAATGGTTTTCATGTTTTTTGAAAGCGGATCTTGAGCGCCCGAGATAAACATCATGGGAATGTTCGGGGTTTTTTCGATCTCTTTGGCGAAGTTGGCTTTCATAAGGCCTTTGAAAAACTCTTTGTAGAAATACTTGTTGTAGGCAAAACCGGCCTTGGGGTCCTCTTGATACTGCTCAACGACCTTCTCGTCAAAAGAGAGCCAATCTTGTGAAGTGTTGCGGTTTTTCAACTTGCGAACGATTCCATACGTCATCAAAGAAGACATGAAACGGTTGTGAACGTTTTTGGAAATGAATAGACCGGACAAGAAGGCAAGCGTGAAATAAAAGCCTGAAAGAATTGGGTTGTATTTGGGGACAGAGCCCATAACGATGGCTTTTTTTACATACTTTGGATCTTTTTGAAGATAGCGTCTCAAAATGACGGACCCCATGCTGTGGCCAAGGATGGCGATGTTTTTGGAGTTTTCTTCTTTGTTGATGGTTTCTTGGATGACGCCAACGTCGTCGACCATCTTTTCAAACGTGTCTTCCTTGCTGAGCATGCCTTGTTCGCCTTCTTTGCAGCTATCGCCATGACAACGATGGTCGTGCAGATAGACCGTCATCCCGCTTTCGGCCAAGTAGCTGGCAAAATCGTCGTAACGACCCGCATGCTCGCTCATGCCGTGAAGAATATGAACGATGCCTTGGGTTTTTCCCTCCGGAGTGTAGGTAAGAACGTTCAATTTTCGTTCATCCGGAGTCTTTACGTATGCTTGTGTTTTTTTCATAAGAACCTCCTAAGAGTATTGAGTAGCACAGTATCAGTCATTATTATAACACAAATTGCGCTTCCTACAAACGTTAATAAATCATGTATGGGTTTTTTTCTCTCTTTCGGACGGGTTGTGTTATAATAAACGCGACAAAACCCAAAAAGGAAGGTACTTCTATGAAACGCTTACTGCTTATATTTACTCTTTCACTGTTTGCCATCACCCTCGCCGCATGCGCCGATGAAAAACCTATCGAAGACAATGGCGATACGGCAGAAACACTCGACATCTACTATCTTAACGACCTTCACGGCGCCATCACGCCAAGCGGTGACGCCATGGGCATGGCCTATATCGGGAACTTCTTGTTGCACCATAAACAAGAAAACCCGGAATCGACGCTGATTCTTGCCGGTGGGGACATGCTCCAAGGTAGCGCATTGTCCAATTATTATCACGGCGAGTCCGTCGTCGAACTGATGAACGCCACAAAATTTGACGCTTTGGCCATTGGAAACCACGAATTTGATTGGGGCTTAGAAACCGTCACCGACTACTTCGAACCTGAGACCGGCATTGCGGATTTCCCGCTTTTAGGCGCAAATGTTCACTATAAAGGCACTGACGACATCCCCGAAAACATCGACCCTTACACCATCTTAGAACGCGGCGACCTGCGAATCGGCGTCATCGGCACCATAGGCTACGGCCTTGAAAGCTCCATCGCCACCCGTTTTGTCGAAGATTACGAGTTTAAGCGTCCTGGTCCGATTGTCGAAGACTACTCAAGGTATCTCCGCCAAGATGAAGACGTCGATATCGTGTTGCTTCTGACACACGATGTGGGCGATGTGAACAGCGATGTCGCCATGTTCCCCGAAGACGCCCGCATCGACGCCATATTCAACGGACACAGCCATCAAACCTTCGCTCGCTATGAAAACGGCGTCCCCGCTATTCAATCCGGCGCATATGGCGAACACGTCGGACATGTCGAACTGACCATCGAAGACAAACAAGTCGCGGACAGCCACATGCGAAATCTTAACCGTTATGGCAGTTCACTGCTTAGAGCGCCGCATCCCGACGTCGAAGCGCTGATTGAAAGCTATGTTCTTGAGACCGATGAGATATTCAGCGAAGAAATCGTCATGCCCGAACGCTCCTTCAGCCGCGGCGAGCTGACCGATTGGACCGCAGAACTGGTACGTGTTGCGATGAACGCTGACATCGGCAGTCAAAACTACGGTGGCACACGTCAACCGATTGACGGA
>PWFC01000031.1 GCA_003554025.1 Mollicutes bacterium | reverse complement strand
CACCTGGTATGGTTGGCGGACAGGTGAAAGATATAGAAAGCGATGCAGAGAATATGAAAGAGCTTGAGCAGCTTCATTCAATGAAAACTGGCGCGCTTTTCACCGCTTCGCTTGAATTGGGTGCAATAGCTGGTCAGGCATCAGAAAGAGAAATAAATGCCCTCAGGAACTACGCAGCCGAGTTTGGGCTGGCATTTCAAATAACGGATGATATTCTGGATGTTGTTGGAGATCCGCAAAAGACTGGACGGTATTCCGGATCTGATATGACTTCCGAACGTTGTACATACACTTCACTAATTGGTCTTGATAAATCCAGACAACTTGCAGAAGAAGCGGTTAATCGCGGTATACAGGCTTTAGATGATATTCGTGGCGATACACAACGACTCAAACACCTGATTCGTTTTGTTCTCGGGCGGGAACGTTGAGAATATCTCACGCTGGACACTGTTTGTTAGCTCTGGTAAGCTTATCGATGAAATAGTGGCTAATTCGATAAATAAATATGTTGTGTATTGACACCGATTGAGATAACATCTTTGCAAAGCCTCTGAGCAGGGGGGCAGTATCCTAGTCGGTGTCGCGGTGTCTTAAAGCGGGCCTAAAAACCCGCTCCGGGCACATCGATGAAGCCTCTGGTGCATGCTGCTGACGCCCAGTCTGGGGTATGTGCTGGAGGAAAGCGGGGTGGGGCGCTCCGCAATGGCATGCGGGTTGTGTCCCTATCCTGTGTGGAGGCCCAACTTTGTGGTGATGAGTCCTCGTGCTCCAGCTACGGGTTGGCGTTATACCTACATGCGGGATGACTGTGTGTAGCGTAGCCCGTCCTGAGTGGGGAGGGGTGAGGCCGTTTGCCGAAACCTTCCTTGCAAAAAGGACTAGGACACCAGCGAACCGTTGGGGAAAGCTCCTAGGCTGTCGTCGTTAGACGGGTATGTTGAGGATTGAAGTGCGTGCTGAGTGGTGATCCAGTGTCGATTCTGCAAGGAATCGGGAAGGCTTGAAGGGAAACCGCTTCCTGGCAACGGGGAGTGTCTTCCTGGGAAAACCTACTGGACCTAAGCCGCAGCATTTACTCAGCATACTTCCCCTGTTCAGAGGCGAAAGTTTTCTCAATATATTTGTGCCGGAGTGAATTATTTTGAACCAGCGATCGCAGCGCCAGAACCCAAATCCACTGATAAGAGGTATTACTTTTGGGGTGCTTGGTTTTATTCTGGGGTTAGTAGTGAGCCTACCATCGCGTCACGCCACCGAATATCTGAACATCTATGCCGCAATTTTTGTCCTGATAATTATCGTTAGCTTTGGGGTACTATCTGATATGATAGGTGTTGCAGCTGCGGCTGGACGTGAGGAGCCGTTTAATGCGATGGCTTCACGTCGAATCACAGGAGCACGGCATGCGCTTGATCTGGTCAGAAATGCTGATCGAGTATCGGCAGTGTGTGCCGATGTCATTGGAGATATAGCTGGGACAGTAAGCGGTGCAGCAGCTGCTGCTGTGGTATTGCGACTAGCAGCTACAGCTCCTGAAATACTTGCCGATGCAACTTTGGCAGATGGCATCGTCGTTGCACTTGTCGCTGGATTAACGGTGGGGGGAAAAGCGGCTTGTAAAATATTTGCTCTTAATTCTTCCACCAGAATACTGCTGGTTGTTGGGAAGGTGCTCTGGTGGTTGGACAACTATTTGAATATAAGATTTTTTGGAACTGCTGATCGAAGGAGGAGACGTGGATCATGACAAACGATAATGAGGAACGACTTCTTCCTTACATAGAATCACCGGAGGATGTTAGATTACTGGACTATAAAAAGCTCGAACAACTGGCAGCTGAACTTCGAGACCATATTATTGACACGGTATCAGTTACTGGAGGACACTTGGCCCCCAACCTCGGTACGGTTGAGCTCACTCTTGCCTTGCACAGAGCGTTTGATAGTCCTCACGATAGGATAATCTGGGATGTGGGCCATCAAATCTATACGCACAAAATAATTACTGGACGATTGGATGCTTTCAAGACAATCCGCCAACAAGGTGGGTTGAGTGGATTTCCCAAGCGAGAAGAAAGTCCCCACGATGCTTTTGAAACCGGACACTCCAGCACTTCTGTTGCCGCGGCTCTTGGTATGGCCACCGCATCGGAGATCAACGGTGAAAATCGGGAAGTGGTTGCCGTTATCGGTGATGGAGCCCTGACGGGAGGAATGGCATACGAGGGACTCAACAATGCGGGAGATCTGGGAGTTAACCTGACTGTAGTTCTCAACGACAATAGTATGTCCATATCTTCCAATGTTGGGGCCATGGCTCGTTATCTGACCCGTCTGAGAACAGAACCGACATATCATCGTCTCAGGGATGACATGGAGAAGGTTTTAAACAATATTCCCCGCGTGGGTGAGTCTGTTGTTGGCAGTATTCGAAGGCTCAAGGGTGGTCTGAAATACTTGCTAACACCGGGCATGGTGTTTGAACAGTGGGGATTTACTTATCTTGGACCTGTGGATGGACATGATTTGAGACAGATGGATGATGTTTTCAACAAAGCAAAGCAAGTTGATGGACCTGTTTTGATACATGCAGTAACAACAAAAGGAAAAGGGTATCCACCAGCCGAAGAACAACCTGAAGATTATCACGGTGTTGGTTCTTTTGATGTTACTACTGGTAAAAGCAACAAGAAGTCTGGCAAAAGTTACACCGATGTTTTCTCCGAAGCCGTCCTAAGGCTCGCCTCAGCAGATGAAAAAATCATCGGTATTACTGCGGCAATGCCAGATGGAACTGGTTTGGATAGTTTTTCGGAACGATTCCCGGAAAGATTTTT
>PWFC01000043.1 GCA_003554025.1 Mollicutes bacterium | reverse complement strand
TGATATATGTTGCTATTGCTTCATTCACGAAAAGGACTAATTCCCATCTTCTCTTTCGGTCAAGAAGAAACTAAATTTAACTCACTTCGTTCAAACAGAAATTTCGTTATTCGTCTTCTTTCCCTCAATGCGAGGATGGAGTCCTTTTAATGTTCATATCAGCTAATAGCAACATATATATACACAAAACAACAGTTATGGAGGAGAACTTAAATATTATATATGTACTAATCAAAAAATAATATTCATCAAATTAATTATAACTCAAAAGAAACTTTAATTCAATTATCATGAGTTAGATTTTTCATCAGGACTGAGTTTACTACCCCTATTCTCATCTAATCTGCTCAAATGAGAGCTCCCAATACAGCTGTATATTTAATTTAGATAGCTGTTTACCCGATATTTTAATTCATACCACAGCCCTCCGACATATTCCTGAAAAACTGAGGTAGAAATCTGCAGGGCATTTACCCGGGGCAGAAAATTCTGAATACCTTCTCTCTGAGTAAAGGTATAAAAATCGGCCGGTACGGGTCTAACCTCCCCAAAAAATCTTTCATACTCCTGCCGGGCCCTTCTGAGGTGCCAGGCCGAGGTCACCACGGCCACAGAATCATCGGCTGTAACCGGGGTTTCTGCTATCAGTCTTCGGGGATGCTGCCAGGTGTTTGTTGAATAGGATTCTTCAATAATATGTTCATCCGGGACAGCAAGATCCCTCGCCAGTTCACGCATCAGGCCGGTCATCTGACCCCTCTCTAGATCCGGAGACCAGCCCTGCATGATCAGCCGGGTCTGCTCATCACCCGTATTATAAGCTTTAACCCCTCTCATAACTCTCAGTGAAGTGATATGACCCGGAAGATCCAGTTCAGACTCCGGTCCCACCATATAACCTCCACTGAGTACAACCACATAATCGGTATCAGGGGGGACAGCACCTTCAAAATCTAGGTAAGGACGTTCTATAATATAGGCCAGCCGGGAGGAGACCACAGGCAGACTGAGAAAAAAGACCAGGACAGTAAAAGAAAGAAGAAACAGGACAACCTTTTTCTGGCGTTCATAGGTCCGGTAACCGCGAATATTAATTCTCCGGTAGACATAAATCAGACCGGGTATTAAAAGAACATACATAACCAGCAGTGGACTTACCAGAGTTCGCAACTGAAAACCTCCTTTTACCCTTTAATTATATAAATTCAGCAAAAAATTAGATTCACCTGCCCGATCTAACAAAAAATAATAGTATATAAGTAGTATTTTGTTAAAACATGCTCCCTCATTCACCTGCTGTCTCTTTTAGAGGCAGGTTGATTTCTGCTGTTTGTTCGGGCTTTATGGTGATTATTCCGGAACTGCCTTTATAATCACCGGGGTCGACCCGGCCGGTCTCCTGTACATCAATTCGGGCTCTGATCTCATAATCACCCCGGGGCAGGCCGGAAAAGGTCATTTCTCTTTCGGGCAGAGACAGTTCTTGCACCCTGACAGGTTCCAGATTACCGTTCTCACTTTTATATAACACAACCTTTATTTCGGAAACCCGATTCAAGGCCCAGTAGGCATTAATTAATCCTGCAGCTCCTATATCTTCAGTCACTCCCTGCAGACTCATAGAGGTCCGGTTCAGAACAGGGCTGATTTCTTCTGTATTTATCCCCTCGGCCAGCATCAGTCCGATCACCCCGCTTACATGGGCCGCAGCCATCGAGGTGCCGGCCAGATGTTCATAGCCAAAGGAGGTCTCATCAGCATAGGTGCTCCACACACCATCCTTCCAGCCGCTGTCATCGGTATCAACTTCATTATCTCCTCCCGGAGCCAGAAAATCAAGATCTGGACCATAATTGGAATAAGGGGCCAGATTGGGCTCCTCCGGATAATTATAATCCAGAGCCCCAACCCCTATAACCTGAGGAAAAGCCGCCGGATAAAGCAGACCCTCCTGTCCAAAGTTTCCCGCTGCTGCAACCAACAAAACACCGGCCTCCCGGGCCTCTTTTACGGCCTCCCGGACAGTTTCTGATTCTGAAACTCCCCCTAAAGAAAGATTTATCACAGCAGCCGGTTCATCAATTTCTGGTTCTTCCAGCAGGCCGGCAGCATAGCGGATACCGGCGGCAATATCAGCCCAGGTCCCACTATTATTCTCCAGAACTTTAACCGGGATCAGGCTGGATTCCCACATAATCCCGGCCACTCCCAGATTATTATTCGTGTCGGCTGCTATAGTACCGGCTATATGAGTTCCATGACCATCAACATCCTTAAAATCCCGATTATCATCTATAAAATTATATCCCGCTGAATGATCCACCATCTCCCCCAGATCGGGATGGTCGGTGTTAACTCCGGTATCCAGCACAGCAATACGCACTTCTTCAGAACCGGTACCCACCGTCCAGGCCTGGGACAGCCTGATCTGAGGATAATGCCACTGTAAATTATAATGCTTATCATCCGGATGATTGGTCAGCTGGGTATAGTAACGGTGATTTGGTTCTGCATACCGAATATCAATCCGGTCTTCCAGCTCCTGAGTAAATTCGTCTAAATCCCGGCCCTCCGGGACCCTCACCAGGGCAATTCCGGAATCTTTTCTGGTCTCCTGCAGCCGGTAACCATCTTCACTCAGGGAAACAGCCGTACCGGCCGGGCTGTCTTCTGCCGGAGCCACAATTATTTCCTTTGGTTTTTTCTCCCGGATTTTTTCCATTTGAGAAACGGAAGTTTCTTTTTCAGTCCCGGACAGGGGATAAGAGCTCTGGGGTAGTGTGTAAAAATCATCAACCACAGACCCGGGAAAATTGTGGTTGATTTCCAGATTTACTCTAATTTCAGCCTGATCCGGATGGGCAAAAACCGCCCTTACCTGCAGGTCCCGCTCAATGTAGAGCTCAAGTTCTTCCTCTGTCTCCTGGTGTCCATTTACTTCCCAGTGAGAAAAGGTATAATCCTTCTGAG
>PWFC01000034.1 GCA_003554025.1 Mollicutes bacterium | reverse complement strand
TTTGAGTCTTTGTGGCTATAATTAAATTAAGTTTATAATCAATTAATTTTAATTTCTTTTGTAATGACTGATATTAAAAGAAAGTAAACAATTTTTAAATTCTTAACCGGACACTAGTGATATTTTATATTTAACTGAGGTTTATGTCCAAAACAGTAAACCTGCCAACATAAGGGAGCAAAAATTAAACTCAATATGATAAGTTTTACGGAAGCCAACCATTCAAAATTACTCCAAACAAATCCTTCATTATATCCCGAGGCAGCAAGACCTACAAAACTATAAATGCTAATCAAACCTAAGGATACCATTCCTAAGCTAACAAAAATAGTAGAAGATAAATTGCGAGCATAAATATAAGACAAATTAGGGATGGCACCCCTTAAACATGTAAACGTATAAACAACAGCTAATAAATACAATTCAAAGGATACTCGAAAGCCATATAATTGCAATACCTTTCAATATCATATCAAATTATAATTATTAATTTGAGAATATTGTAAATTTTTTTAAATTTACATTAACAAACTCATATTCCCAAAACTTTCACAAATACGAATGAACAAACAATAGGGGCGGGGGTAGGAATTATAAATTTAACGGATGCAGTTAGGCAAATTACTGTAAAAACATATTATAAATTATAATATATTCAGATAAAACCTGAAGGTGAAAATAAAGTAATATTACTATAATTCATTATAATAAGACTCTCAGTGAATATCTTAAATAATCTTGAAGTAGAGAAATTTTCTCAATTCTTATTTGTAAACCATAAACTAATAAAAAATGAAAAAAGAGATGTACGGCATGCTGGCAATAATTGGGTTGTTGCTGATAGCTTGCGAAGAAAAGGAACCGGAGTACATTACACCGGAAACACCTTCAGTGGAAAATGTTAAACTTGAGGAGGGGCCATGGCATGAGGCAATGGAGCTCAAAAAACAGGAATATCTGCTCACCATGGATACTGACAGGTTGCTTCATCATTTCAGGAAAGTAGCAGGTATCCCTACAGATACTGAGGAATATGGTGGTTGGGAAGAGCGTGAGTTGAGGGGACATACCATAGGACATTACCTTACTGCTGTTTCACTTAAGTACGAACTTACGGGAGACACTGCTTTGTACAATAGGGGAGAATATATTGTTGAGGAACTTAGGAAATGCCAGGAGGAAATCGGAACAGGTTATTTGAGTGCATTTCCAACGGAGTTTTTAGACAGGGTTGAAAACAAAGACCCGGTATGGGCACCTTATTATACTCTTCATAAAATTCTGGCAGGCTTGTTTGATTTTTATATTTACGGCGAAAAAGATCTGGCTCTTGAAACAGCTTTGGATTTCACTCATTATCTTTATGATAGAATTGCTCCTTTGGGTAGAGAACACTTTCAGGAAGTTTTGGATAATACAGAGCAAGGAGGTATGAATGAAGTATTTTGGAATATCTATGAGGAAACGGGAGATACAATTTCCCGTGCTTTGGCAGAGGCTTTTTACCAGGAAAGTTATTATGATCCTCTGGCTGAGCGCAGGGATCATTTGAAAGGATACCATTCCAACTCTTTTATACCTACTGTAGTGGGTGTAGCACGTGAATATGAAATAACAGGTGATATTACCAGAAAACAGATATCCGAATTTTTCTGGAACCAGGTGGTTGATGCCAGATCTTATGTTACCGGTGGTACAAGCAATGGAGAACATTGGAATAGTGAGCCATATCATATGCATACCGAACTTGGAGCATCAGCTCATGAATCTTGCTGTACTTACAATATGATAAAACTGTCCGACCGGATATGGGATTGGTCACATGATGTTAAGTATCAGGAATATATGGAAAGAGCCCTGGTTAATGGAATCTTACCCACTATTAACCGGGAAACCGGAAGCTCAATGTATTATGTGTCCATGGCTCCGGGATATTATAAGACCTGGGATACACCTGAGAACTCCTTTTGGTGTTGCACGGGTACCGGATTGGAAAATTTTGGCCGTATTGCCGATTATATATATGGTGTAAAGGATGACCGCTTGTATGTTAACCAATTTGTCTCCTCCAGCCTTAATTATGAGGAGCATGGATTCACCCTGGTACAGAATACTTCTTTACCTGATGGCAATAATGTAAATATAGAGGTTGAAGCCGGAAGCTCCACACCTTTAAAGCTTGCAGTAAGGATACCTTCATGGAGTGGTGATAATTATGAGGCCACAATTAATGGTGAAGAGATTTCCCCTAAACCGGCTCCGGGATCATATATGCTCATAGACAGGGTTTGGCAGGACGGTGATGTTCTGGATATCACCTTTACCCCTCAAAGTTGGTACTCCCTGTTGCCGGTAACAAATGAGTATGTTGCTTTTGGCTACGGTCCTCTTGTTTTGACTGCTAAATTTGAAGAGGCGGAGGTTGGAGAAGATATGAGACACCAATACGGACCCTATGACGGTGAGCCTATTGATGTACCCGAAATAAGATTTAACACCGAGAATTTTGAAGATTACATTGAGGTGGTTGACCTAGAGAATCGTCACTTTACAGTAACAAGTAAAGAAGGCAATAAAATTGACCTGGTTCCTTTTTATGACATTCATAAGGAGTATTTTTCAGTATATCTGCCGGTTGATCTAGGTGAAAGCACTATATCTGTATCTGAGGAGTGAGTTGATGGTTGAATGTTTAATTTACCAATCTACAATAAAACTATTGGAAAAATTTTAAGAAATTATTAATTTTATAATATAAATAACATCTTTAATTAGATTGTTGTTATATAATTCTATCATATACAGATGCAACTGAAAAATGTCCTTAAAAGTTGTTTTTTTCTGGTAAGTGTATTTTTACTGGCTGTTATATTTGGTTGTGAAAAAGAAGATGTGGTAGATAAAAAGCCCGGAATAAGCAGCACTGTTGAAGATATAGAGGGCAATATTTACGAAATTGTAAAGATTGGAGACCAAGTTTG
>PWFC01000012.1 GCA_003554025.1 Mollicutes bacterium | reverse complement strand
GTTTTCCCCACTCGGAAGTGAATCTAAAGAAAAACGAAAAAGAGTTTCTCAATACCGTGGTTAGAGAGGGTCCCAAGACGCTGAATGAGTTAAGAGAAGATACAGGACTTTCCAAGAGCACAGTTTCTAGACTCAGTAGAGTACTTAAAGAGAAAGGTCTCGTAACAACCGATTTCACAGGGAAAGAAAAAGAAGTAGATTCAACTTTAGCCGGCGATATCAAAGCTATGGTCCTGCATAAGAAAGAGAGATCTTTATCGCTTTAATTCTTCGACTTCTTGTAGACCACGATCCCCGTGATCCCGATGAATACCATGAATATATTCATAGAGCAGAGGTCCTCATCCAGTCCATCCGTTTCATCTTCGTCCTCTTCATCATTATCCTCTTCCTCTATCTCTTCAAAGTTAGCCGTCACTGTCACGTTTTCCGCCGGCATATCGAATTCCAGTACAGGATCTTCAGACTCCTGATAGCCGGACCAACTGTTGAATTCCCATCCCTCATCGGGTTCAGTCTCTAGAATGACTCTTTCTCCCGCCTCATAGGTGTGCTCTCCCGGCTCAGGATCGGTAGTGCCTTCACCTTCGATGTTCACTTCTAAAGTGTATTCTTCAGGATCCTCTATCTCCCCGTGTTCAGGGGATATTTCGTAATCTCCGTTCTCCCACGCTGTTAACTGGATAGTGCCGTGTTCGTAGGTGCCGTACTGCTCTATGCCACTCTCTTCCATCCTATCGACGACTTCATCGTGTGGGTGCCCGTAAACCTCCGGATCTGCCGAATATACGGTCACGTCCGGGTTCATCTCGTCCAAAAACTCGGCTGATGATGAAGTGGAGGAGCCGTGATGTCCTGCCTGGTAAACATCTGCTTCTAGATCGTGCCCTCTTTCTATCATCTCGTGCTCCGTTTCTTCCTCTACATCGCCGGTGAACATCGCACTGAAATCGCCGAAGTTGGTTCGGAAAGCTAGACAGCTCTCGTGTATATCCATCCCATCGATGGGATCCGTTGGGTTTAGCATCTCGAATTCGACCAGACCGGGTTGATAGGTTTCGTTCACTCTTGGAGTCCTGTAGGTAACGTCGTGCTCGTCGATGGCGTCCATCACGTTCTTGTAGGTCTGTGAATCGTGCTCGTAGCCGCTCATCCAAGCTTCTTCAACCTGATAGTCCTCGATCACCTGTTCCATCTGACCTATATGATCGGCGTGAGGGTGCGTCCCTACGACCAGATCAAGTTCCTCTATACCTTCTCCTTCCAGATAGTCTTTGACGTCATTTCTCTGCCAGTGGCCGACATCTATCAGTTTGGTGGCTTCCGAGGTCTCGATCAGCGTTGCGTCTGCCTGACCTACGTCTATGAAGTGGAATTGGATCTCTTCCATATCTTCTTCTAAACTCTGTGCTTCGATAGGGTGAAATCCGGCAAAAAGGCTGATAACTAGAAGGGTAAATATCGCTGCAGTAAGGAGTTTTTTAGATCTTAATGTCACGTTTTCACACTTCCATTATTGAGGGATTTGGTACATATATTTTCTCTATTTCCATATCAAAAGAAAAATCAACCTGAAATCGGATCTTCTCCTCCAAGTTCCTCAAATTTTCTAAGCAGTACCTCTTTAGATACACATGCCTTCTTCTCAAGCTTATTTAGGGCATAGTCTATTACCATGTAATCTTTGCCTTTGACTTCATTCAGTATCTCTATAATACCATCAAAGTCTCCTTGTGTTAAGTCATCTATACGGTAGTCTATGTAGTATTTTGATTTATCTAAGATCTCCTCAACTGCTTCTGGACTATTATCATGCTCAGTGAGGTAGTCATCAACATCCACCTTTTCTACATCTTCTGGCCTAGGAGGAAATGCAATTTTTACATTTCTTCCGGCATCGAAGAGGACTCTAGCGGTCTTTAGAGCACCCTCTTCACCAGCTTTTGATTTTTCATTATCGTTTATTATCACGATTTCATCAGAATACTTAGTCAGTTCCTTGATTTTAGATTCGTCTTCTTCTCTGAATCTCGTGGTAACTGGGGAGACAGCATTGTAACCAGCGTCTAGTAAAGATATGCAATCAGTAACGCCTTCTGTTATGAGCAATTTTTCACTCCTAGCATAATCCTCTGCATAGAACACATCGTTCTTTATAGCATCGCTAACTTCATCGTGTTTTTCACCAGAACGCAATTTTATGTATTTGGGGCCATCTTCCCACTCTGTTTTAGGTGTCTTTCGCCCAATCAAATAGACCACTCTATTTCTCTTCCAGTAAGGATATATTATCCTTCCTGAGAGAGGTTTTCTAAAACCTTGAGAACTGATCTTTGTAAAATCGTCCATTTCACCTTCGAGTTTAGAAGGAATAACAAAAAGACCAGTTCTTATCAGATCTTCGATATCGTTTCTTTCCACTAACTCTTCAGTTACTTTATCGTCCCAAAAACCGATTTTGAGATCGTCGATGATTTTATCTGAAAAGGCCCGATCATCTTTCAAATGCTCTCTTACGGTCTTATCATCCCAGCTTACTTGGTCTATTCTGTCGTGAGCTAATTTTGTAAATTCAGTCAAAATATAGTAAACTTCTTCTCGTAGTTTTCTTTTTTCCCTGATTTCCTTCAGTCTTTCTTCGTCTATTTTTTCATAATCATTCTCTATGTCAAATTCTTCACAACATGCGTGAAAAATTTCGCCCCATTTGTCCTCTGGTATATCGTCCGTTTCCTTACACTTTAATATCTTTTTTTTCATCGCTATAAAATCTATTATAGATCCTCTTGTTTTGTGCCCTATCCTATAGCAGTACCAAGTTTGTTTATCGGTGTTTATGACGAAGTTCATTCCAGTGGTACTCCCATGGATAGGATGAGGTCCACGAATCTCAGAGGATGATATTCTTTCCCATTCAGGCCCACTAGTATCTATATACTCTTCAAGCGGAGGAGCTTTTGTTTTAATCTTATCTATTATTGTTTTCTCATCTTCGGTTTTGTTACTCATTTTGCCCC
>PWFC01000065.1 GCA_003554025.1 Mollicutes bacterium | reverse complement strand
TCATGCAGCGCGATCAGCGCCAAACTCTCATCGAGCAAAGGCGATTCGTAGGGCGGGTCCAAGAAGATGAGGTCGAACGTTTTTTGCATGCGCTCAAGCGTTTCGATCGCTTCGCCGCGGGTGAGCGCGGCTTGTTCTTGCACGCCGAGGGCGTGCACGTTCTCGCGAAGAATGTTGTAGGCGTCGCGTTTGAGTTCGACGAACTCGCAGCGCTTCGCCCCTCTTGAAATCGCTTCTAAACCAAGCGAGCCGCTGCCGGCGAAAAGGTCGAGACACCGTTCGTAATGAAACATTCCGAGCATGTTGAAAAGCGTTTCCTTCACCCGGTCCTTGGTCGAACGGGTGGTGTGTTCGCTGACCATTTTCAAGCGGCGGCTTTTATGAATACCACTGATGATGCGCACAGACTCACACGTCGTAGGTGATTTTTTCGACGGCTTCTTTGTCGAGCGCCTTGACGACTTCGCTTACGAGGCGGATGAGCGCGTCGTAATCGTCTTCATGCATGATCGAAGTGTGCGAATGGAGATAGCGCACGGGAACGCAAAGCGCGATCGATGGAGCCCCTGAACGGGCGAGATGGATCATGCCGCCGTCGGTGCCGCCGCGCTTGAGATGGGTGAGCCGGTAAGGGATGTCGTGTTTTTCGGCGATGTCGACGACAAAATCGCGCAGACCCTTGTGCCCGACCATCGAAGAATCGGCGACCATGATGCCGACGCCTTTGCCGAGTTCGGTTTCTTTGCTGCCCTTTGGGAAGTCGTGGGCGATGGTGGTGTCGACGGCGATGCCGATGTCGGGGTCGATGTGGTAAGCCGAAGTCCGCGCGCCGCGGAGGCCGACTTCTTCTTGCACGGTGCCGACGCCATAGTAGACGTTCTTGTGGTCGGCGTTTTGCAAATCGTTCAACACATCGACGGCCGCCGCGCAACCCACACGATTGTCCCAGGCTTTGCCGAGGATGTATTTTTTGTTGCTCAATTCGACCGCTTCGATGTAGGGCGTGATCATATCGCCGGTTTTGACGCCGAGTTTTTCGGCTTCTTTTTTGTCCTTGACGCCGATGTCAAGATACATGTCGTCGATTTCAACGGGTTTCTTGCGGTCTTCGGGCGTCAGTATATGGGGAGGCTTCGCGCCGATGACGCCGCGGACCATCTTGCCCTCGCGGGTGGTGATTTCCATTTGCTGCGCGAGCATGACCTGTCCCCACCAGCCGCCGGCGGGCAAAAACTTCACGTAGCCTTCGTCGGTGATTTTGGTGACGATGAAGCCGACTTCGTCCATATGGCCCGCAACCATGATGCGGGGACCGTTTTCGTCGCCGACTTTTTTGGCGATGATGCTGCCGAGGTTGTCGTATTCAACGTCGGCCTTTCCTTCCATTTGCTCTTTCATGTACTTGCGCACTTCCCGTTCGTTGCCCGGGATTGCGTTCAGCATGGACATGTCTTTCAATATCTTACGCATAATACCCTCCTGTTTGGTTGTGTAATGTTATTTGCGCTTCTTGCGCATTTTTTCTTCGATTCCAAGATAAAGCAAAAACGCTCCATAGCCAATAAGCAGCACGAACAAAATCAATTCCAACTGTTCGGTGAAGGCGTTGCCCGAAAACAGCACGTAAGCGCCCAATGTCAAAATGGCCATATAAAGCAAAAACTTGTCAAACCGCTGTTTGAGGTTTTGAAGCTGCATAATCAAAAAGTAGACAAACCCGCGCATATAAAGCACGAATCCCAGCGAACGGGCCAAGGGATCGCCCGTGATGATGAGGGCGGCCGCTCCCAAAGCGAGCGCGAGTTCAACGATCAAAATGAAGCGGGAATTTTGGGTGGTGTAACGTTTGAAATCGCTTGTGAAGCGCATCGTCGATAAGGCGATGATCAACACGGCGACGATGTAGTCGACCATGTCGGACAAAATGTCGGTCACAAACATCGCCACGATGGCGAAAGCGACAATCAATGCGCCAAGGACAATGTTCACGATGGCGTTTTCATGGGCGAATTTTTTCATGCTTTCCACCTACTCTTCTTCAAGCTCTTCAAGCTTGTTCTGCTGATTTTTGAGCATGGTTTCAAAAGCGTTCATGAAGTTTTTGAGTTCACGGTTCTTAACGCCATCTATCAACATTTTATCGATGTCTTTTTCCAAGGTATCCAATTCCTTTAACATCTCCGCCGAAACCTTTGAAAGCTGCACATACATAAGGCGGCGGTCTCTTTTGTCTTCGGCGCGGATGATCAGTTCGCGCTTTTCAAGACGGTTTAAAATGCCTGAAAGCGTCGCCTTGTCGGTGTCCAAATAAACAAGCATCTCTTTGGCCGTGAGCGGCTGGTAAGCCTTCACGGTCTTAAGCACCTGGTATTGCGCATAAGTGATGTCAAAACGTTCAAGCAACTTCGTCATGATTCGCTTGTGATTCAACGCGCTTTTGGCGATCATTTTCGTGACGTCTTGCTCCATGAGGCCTCACTCCTTCATTTAGGTTGCACACAAACATTATACCGCCTCTTGCCATATTTTGCAAACCCAAACTCTTTCATAAAAAAACCCGGAAAAATTCCGGGCCGTTTCAGCTGACAATGCGGTCGCGTTCGCGTTCTTCGTCTTTTTTGCCGGGCATCTCGATGTCTCGTTCCTCTTTGCCTTTTTCGGGTTGTTTGCCTTCTTCTAGCTGTTTTCTGCGGCGGTACATGCTATAGCCTTTGTATCCGTCGTACACAAGATAACCGCCGGAGAGGAAACTCAGGATGACAATCAAAATGATGAGGTCTGAAACATCAAATCCGCGAGCGATGATCAGCGTACCGATGACAAGCGTCGCGATGTGGAAAAAATACGTCAAATGGTCGCCTTTTTCCGCACCTTCGCTGAGGCCGTAAAAGTGCACCATGCCGCGAGCGATCAAAACGCCGGCCACAAGATAGCCAAACAACATGCCGAGCCCTTCTTCCGTCGCAAAGGCGGCGACGATGAAAATGGCCGCAATCAGCACATTGAGCGTAATCTCGATGATGTTGATGGT
>PWFC01000029.1 GCA_003554025.1 Mollicutes bacterium | reverse complement strand
GCTTTCTTTAACTTCCCCGGCATCCTTTACTCCTACCATAACCCCGCCTACGTCGGACTTGTGCAGAGCATCCGGGGAAACCAGCTTCATGACTACAGGATAACCCAGTTTTTCAGCGCAGTTTACTGCTGCCTCCGGGCTGGAAACCACTTCCGAACCAGCTGCCGGAATTCCGTAAGTAGAAAGCAGGTCCAGCACTTCCTCCCCGTAGTCGCCGGATTTTTCCTGCAGCCATTCGCGGGCCTTTGCCCGGTCTACTCCCGGGGTATCCTCCCGGGCTCCTTCTATGCTGCGGAGCCTTTCTTTGCGCCGGTAAAACCTCATCTGCTGTGAAAGAGCAAATACCAGGTCTTCCGGGCTATTGAAGATGGGAAACTCCACTGAACGCTTGGTTTTCTGTATCATGTTGGTAGGTCCGAACAGGCTGACACCCATGGGCTTACCCGAGGATAGTATGGAACCCCAGGTTTCTTTGGAAAGGTCCGCCAGAAACAGGCGGTGAAACACGTTATCCCCCTGGGGCATCTGCGGACGCTGGCTTATGTAGATGGCGCCGTCTACCTGCTCGGAGTGCATCACCGAGTAAATCACGTGGGCGGTAAACTGGGGATCGTAGATATCTCCCATATCCAGGGGATTGGAAAAATTTATCACCCCGGCATTACTGAACTGCTTCAGGCTTTCGTAAAAATCGTCACCCAGCTCGGCAAATTCAAAGCCGGCTTCCTCGCACAGGTCCGCCGACATGACCGAAAAACCGCCGGCAGGGCTCATGGCCACAATCCTGGGCCCCCGCATGGGGGGAAGCTGAAATGCCTTGGTTATTTCTATAAAATCCATAAATTTTCGGGCCCTGATGACGCCCGCTTCCTCAAAAGCAGAATTTATGATGTCTTCATCGTTGCTTACCGCCGCGGTATGGCTCATGGCCAACCTCTTGCCCGCCTCCGTAGTGTTGGTTTTTAAAACTATAACAGGCTTATCTATCTTCCTGGCTGTTTCAATAAACTCCCTGCCCCGGTCCAGGCTTTCTAAATACATACAGATTACCTTGGTCTGGGGATCCTCCCCGAAATATTCCAGGAAATCCACTTCGTCTAAATCCAGCTTGTTGCCTATGCTGGCTAATTTGGCCATTCCCAGGTTTTCGTCCAGGAAAAAATTCATTATGGTTAATGCCACCCCGCCGCTCTGGGATATAATGGACATTCCTCCCTGCGGCGCCTTATGCAGGGATACAAAGGGAAAGCACAGCCCGTTTTCCGTGTTGGCTACGGTAAGACCATTGGGGCCCACGATACGCATACCGTATTTTCGGGCACTTCGCATGGTTTTATCGGAAAGCTGCTCTCCTTCTTCGCTGTATTCCGCAAAACCACCCGAGGGTATGGCCATCCTCTTGATCCCGAACTTTCCACAGCGTTCCACCATATCCGGTATATACGGAGCGGGAATCATGCAGTAAGCCAGGTCGGGAACCTCGGGAAGGTCTTCAATGTTCCGGTACATCCTGATTCCATCCACGTGGGTATCTTCACTTCGGGGATTTACGCCGAATATGCGGCCCCGGTATCCCCAACGGAGAAGGTTTTCCAGGGTAAGCCGGGGTATGTTGTTAGGCTTGGACGACAGCCCAATGATTACCACCGAATCGGGATAATAAATTTTCTCCATTCTTATACCTCCACTAATAATTATTCTTCTTGTTTAATTTAACACATGAACCATATTATTTTATTATTTTGTATACATTTGTATTAAAGATTCATATATTACAGAATAATTCGCAATAAAGACCCTGGATTCCTTTTTTGTTCAGGCAGTTTGAACAAATTTGTTTATGTACTCTTCACAAATATTTCTATCGGAGCGTTTCTACTCAGAAAATACATTTGCTTCTAGCGCCGCTGGGTATTTTCCACCTTCTAGTGATGGCGCCTGCGGCGCCGGGGTGACTACTTACTATTGTAGCCTAAAAAAACCTATTTATGGTACAAAAAAGGCTGCCTTAACTAATCACAATCAAGAAGGCAGCCTTTTCTTTGATTATGTGAGTTTCAACTAAACCACCTTTTAGGCAAAAGCCTCGGGCACCTGCTTGAGGGTGGCGTAATTAAACACCGGCCCATCTTTGCAGACATACAGCGGTCCGGCATTGCAGCGTCCGCATTTACCGATACCGCATTTCATGCGGTTTTCCAGGGTGGTGTAAATCTGGTCATCTTCAAAGCCCAGCTTCTTGAGGTTTTCCAGGACGAACTTGATCATAATGGGCGGGCCGCAGGTGATAGCTACGGTGTTCTCCGGGGAAGGGTTGACCTCCATCAGCAACTGGGGTACAAATCCCACAAAGTGAGGCCATTCTTCTTCTTCAATGTCTATTGAAAGATGGCATGCAGAAACTTCCTGACACTTCTGCAGCTCTTCCAGCTCTCCTTTAAAACAGAGGTCGTTGGTAGTGCGGGCCCCGTAAATCACGGTAAGGTCTTCGTACTCGTTACAGTTAGCCCGCACGTATTCCACTATGGGACGCAGGGGAGCCTGCCCGATTCCGCCCCCTATGGTCAGGATTTTCTTACCTTTCCACTCTTCCACCGGGAAACTGTTGCCGTACGGCCCCCGGACTGTCATGGAATCCCCCGGTTCCAGCTGGTGCAGGGCCCCGGTGACTTTGCCCACGCGCATGACGGAAAAGCGCAGAAACTGGCCTTCCGTAGGGGAAGAAGATATGGATATCATACTCTCCCCCACTCCCAGGACCCCGATCATGGCACACTGGCCCGGGCGATGTTCCCAGGAATTTTTAACCTCCTCCTCTTCGAAGACTACCCGGAACGTCTTGATGGGACGATCGCCACCTGTTTCGTACCAGGCGTCTTCTACTATAGCCGTGTGCGGTATATAGGGATTCTCTTTAGTACTCATAGCTCCTCCTTAACCCGTGATAATATGTCCAGAATATCTATATTTACAGGGCAGCTGTTAATACAACGGCCGCATCCTACACAGGCTATTTTATCGAACTTTTTCACGTAATAACT
>PWFC01000056.1 GCA_003554025.1 Mollicutes bacterium | reverse complement strand
TGGTAAACTAGCCATGTGATTCGTATCCTCCCTATGTGTAGTTTGAGCGTTACACCTATAGGATACGGATCACCTTTCTATTTATCAAGCTCTAGGTCTCACATCTATTGTATATCAACAATACCATGAAAAACATTGCCCTTTACGATAGATATATAAAATCGTTTTATGGTATAATAACCGAAAGAGGAAGGTGATGATTATGCGTGACACTCTCCTTCGCGAGATTCAAAAAAACCATTTGGTCGATAAGAGCGACAAGATTGTTGTCGCATTGAGCGGTGGAGCCGATTCCATGGTGCTATACGATGTCCTTCGTCACACAAGCGCCGAATTGATTTTGGCCCATGTCAATTACAATCGCCGAGAAGAATCGGAAAAGGAAGCGGAAAACCTTAGGGGAATGGCCGACAAACACGGCGTCCCTATAGAAATTTATGATGTCAAAGGACCCATTGAAGGGAATTTTCAGGAGAAGGCCCGAGAAATCCGTTATGCGTTTTTTGCACGTGTGGCCAAAAAGTACAAGGCCCAAAAAATAGCGCTCGGCCATCATCTGGACGATCAAATTGAAACGTTTTTCATGCGACTGGTCAAAGGCGCATCATTCGACACCTTAAAAGGAATGGACTATGAAGAGTCGTTTGGCTCCTTGAATATTATTCGTCCATTTTTGAATTTGGACAAAGAGTTGCTTCTCAAATACGCTCAGCGCTACGACATCCTTTATTTCTTCGACATCTCAAACGAGGAATCGACATACACCCGCAACCGTTTTCGCAACGCTATACTGCCATTGTTCAAGCAAGAAAACCCGGCTTTCAACCAAACCATGCACCATTTGGTCAACGATATGAAAACCGCCACCCGTATCATTGAGGAACACGTTATGCGGCTGTCAAAAGAACGGCCCAAAAAAGTCAACATATCCGAGTTCTTAAATTGGGAGCCTTTGGTACAACGCTTGTTTCTAAAGATACGCCTTTCGAATATGGATTCAACGCTTCACGTAAGCAAGGGCCTATTTAAAGAACTGAAGACGCAACTACAAAGCGAAAACAATTTCCAGTATCCCCTAAGCGATACGGTCACCCTCCATAAAGAGTACGGAGAATTCTTTATCGCCAAAACTGCAAAAAAGAAACCCGCTGCAATCGATGTTGACAAGCAGGGAAGCTATTTCGTCGAAAACACAAAGCATTTCACCTTTACCGATGAGAAATATAGCCATAACGCTTCAAAAACATTCGAGTTATGGTATAATGATAGGGTGTTTCCGCTTTCTTTGCGCACTCGTCGCGAGGGAGACGTAATCTCTCTCCCCTACGGCCACAAAAAACTCAAAGATTTGTTTATCGACATGAAGATTCCACCCCATAAACGCGACCGTCTATGGGTCGTAGCGAAAGGCAACGAAATCGTTTGGATTCCCGAAATCGATGTCGGCGCAAAACAAGAAAGCGCCCAAAACACATTATACATTCATTTTTTCGACGACGACCCAAAAGACGCCCCGGATGAAAGCAACTAGACACTCGGCCTTTCAAAGGTGATGACCTTTTGGAGGCCGTTTATTTGAAAACCAAACGCACCCAAACATGCATTAAGTTACTTTAAGGAGTGAAACTCATGGCCCAAAGAAAACCGACACCCCCAGGGACCGGCCGCGGCAACAAAATCGGCAATCTAATTGTCATGATGCTGATTTTGCTTTTCGTTTTTTCAGCAATCTGGCTTTTTACTGCGGATGACGACGATCCGATAGATCTGTCTTATTCGCAATTTCTAAAAGAGCTCGAAGACGGAAACGTGGAAAGCATTTATTCTACGCCGATATCCGGCGACATAAACGTTGGATCTTACGAACTAGAAGGCGAACTGGTCACCGAGCAAGAATATTATGTCCAAGTCCCCACGCAAAGAGCTTTAGAAAAAATCATCGACATTGCCGAAACCCAAGGCATAACATATGGTCACGAACCCGGCGCTACTTACAATTTCTGGAACATCCTCATCATACTGCTGCCGATTGTCTTGATCATTCTTTTCATTGGCTTTTTCATGCGCAGCAGCGGCGGACAAAACAAGGCCTTTGATTTCGGCAAAAGCAAAGCCGAACTGCAAAAAGGCAAAACCACAACGTTCAAGCATGTGGCCGGCGTAGACGAAGAAAAAGAAGAACTCGCCGAAATCATTGATTTCTTGAGAGATCCGAAAAAATACATTCGTTTAGGCGCACGCATCCCAAAAGGCGTTTTGCTTGTCGGGCCTCCGGGTACAGGGAAAACTCTGTTAGCGAGAGCCGTTGCCGGAGAAGCCGAAGTCCCATTTTATTCAATCAGCGGCTCCGATTTTGTGGAAATGTTTGTCGGTGTCGGGGCAAGCCGAGTCCGTGATATGTTTAAAACCGCCAAACAAAACGCTCCTTGTATCATATTCATAGACGAACTCGACGCCGTTGGCCGCCAACGAGGCGCAGGTCTAGGCGGCGGACACGACGAACGTGAACAAACTTTGAATCAATTGCTTGTCGAAATGGATGGCTTCGGCGTGAATTCCGGCGTCATCGTCATGGCGGCCACCAACCGTGCCGATGTGTTGGATTCCGCTTTGTTGCGTCCCGGACGTTTTGACCGCCAAATCATCATCAACCGCCCGGACGTCAAAGGACGCCGACAAATTCTCCGCGTCCACGCCAAAAACAAGCGCATCGATCCTGATGTGACGTTTGAAGAAATTGCGCGCCGCACCCCCGGTTTCACCGGCGCCGATTTGGAGAACCTATTGAATGAAGCGGCCTTGCTTGCCGCTAGGGAAAACAAACCCAACATCAAACTCCCCCACATCGATGAAGCGGTAGACCGCGTCATGATGGGTCCCGCCAAAAAATCCCGTGTATTCACAAAACGAGAACGCAACTTCATCGCCCATCATGAGGCCGGCCATGCCGTCTTGGGCTTGAAACTCGATAACGCCAACATCGTCCACAAAGTCACCATCATTCCGCGCGGACAAGCGGGCGGGTATAACCTTATGTTGCCCGAAGAGGAAGAGTCTTTCCTCATGACCCGCAAAAGCTTAATCGACCAGATCACCGGATTGCTAGGTGGGCGTGTTTCCGAAGAGCTCATCTTCGACGAAGTCTCCACCGGTGCCCACAACGACTTCCAAAAAGCCACAGAAATCGCCCGTTCGATGGTCACCGAGTATGGCATGAGTTCGTTAGGTCCGATTCAATACGAGAAAAGAAGCGGCAACGTTTTCCTCGGACGCGATTACGTATCGGACAAATCGTTCTCCGATACGGTCGCGCTTGAAATCGACAATGAAGTTCGTAAAATCATCAACGAATGTTACGAAAAAGCGAAAAAAATTCTCAAAGAAAACATATCTTTGCTAAAGCGTATCGCCGAGATTCTTCTTGAAGTAGAAACCCTAACCCGCGAAGACATCATGGAGATTGTCGACACAGGTTCTCTATCTTGGTGGGAAAAGAAAAAACAAAAAGAACAGGAAGAAGCTGAAGCGGACGCTCAAGCCAAGAAAGAGGCCGAAGCGGAAAACAAAGACCAACAAGAATCCAACGAAGAAGCCGAAAAAAAACCTCAAAACACCGAAGACAAGTCTCAGGACAAAGATTCTTAAATCGAATTGGGTAGGAGTGCTAGCATGCGTCTCGACAAATTTTTGAAAGTCTCGCGCATTATCAAACGGCGTACAATCGCCAAAGAAATCAGTGATGCCGGACGTATCACCGTCAACGAGAAACAGGCAAAATCCAGCACCCAAATACAGCCGGACGATATTCTAACCATAAAATACGGCAATAAAATTCTAGTGGTTCGCGTCTTGAACCTTTTGGAATCCACAAAAAAAGAGGATGCGCAAAGAATGTACGAAATTCTTGAAGAAAACAAAACCCAATGATAATAAGGATGATACTATGAAAAAACTATTCGCACTATTCACCGCTTTTGTTTTAATGTTAACGTTAAGCGCCTGCCAGGATGAACCTCTTGAAAACACGGTGTTTGTCACTTCGTATCCGGTTTATTACTTGGTCAATGAAATTGGCGATGGTCATGTGAACGTCAAATACGTTCCCGGAGCGCAGGCCCATGCGGAACATCACGACTGGAGCGCTAACGAAATCATCAACATGCAAGATTCGGACCTGCTGATTTATGTCGGCGCGAGTCTCGATCCATACATTGAGCGCAACCTCGATTCCGTGTTCAAAAATCAAAATGTCGAGTTGTTGCGTCTTGAGGATTATATTGACATCATCAAAGTCAAACTGATTCATGACCATGATCACGACCACAACGACCACGATGATCATGACAATCACGACGACCACGACGAACCCGAACTTATGCCCGACCCACACTTTTGGCTCGACGTTGGCCGAATGATAGAAGCCTCCGAAATCATCCGAGACGCTTTAGTCGACATGTACCCTGAAGAAGAACAACGTTTCTTGAACAACTACTTTTCCTTAAGAGTTCTTTTGGACAAGTTGCATAATGATTTTCAATCGCTTTTTGAGAACCAAGAAAAACCCCTGATTACCAATGTAAAGCTGTTCTCGTATTTTGAAGACGCTTACGGGGCGGACATTAGACCTTTCACCTTGCACGCCCATGCCCATGAAAACGAACCCATTCCTGGAGATTTTGATCATTTCTTACGTTTAGCGGACGATTACGACATCAATTACGTCCTTTTTGAGAAAAACGCCAATTCGCCCGCCGGAGACGCTTTGCTTAACGAGATGAAAACCGATAATCCCGAAGCCGACAAATTGTTCTTGCATCCTTTGGGCTTCTTGACAGACAGAGAACTGCGCGTCAACAAGAACTATATCACCGTCATGTACGAGAACATTGAGGCCATACAAAAAGCGCTTGAATAGGAGAATCGCAAATGGATGAACGCAGCGAACAAGAACAAGTACGTCTAGAAAAAATGAGGTCCCTCGAAAAAAATGGCCACAACCCTTACGGACAGAAATTCGAACGGAATACGAACACGGAATTGCTCCGAGAAAAATACGATGCCTATTCCAAAGAAGAGCTGTCCAATATGGACTTGCCCATCTTTTCCCTAGCCGGACGCATCATGACCAAAAGAGGAAAAGGAAAAGCCGCATTTGCACATATTATGGACCAAGAGGGGCAAATGCAAATCTACATCCGCAAAAACGATGTCGACGACACAACATTCGAGCTTTTTCAAAAAGCCGATTTGGGCGACATCATCGGCGTGAAGGGCCACTTGATGAAGACACGCGTTGGAGAACTCACATTGCGCATCTCCTCGTATACGCACTTGACGAAGGCGCTTCGGCCCTTGCCGGAGAAATTTCATGGTCTCCAAGATGTCGAAGAGCGCTACAGACGACGCTATTTGGATTTAATCGCCAACGAAAACACGAGACAAACATTCCGCCAACGCAGCGAAATCATCCAATCCATTCGCAACTTTTTACAAGAACGCGGTTTCATGGAAGTAGACACGCCCATTTTGCATCCCATTGTCGGCGGCGCGGCCGCTAGACCTTTCAAAACTCATCACAACACTCTAGATATGCCTTTTTATCTGCGCATAGCGCCCGAACTGTACTTGAAACGGCTCCTCGTTGGCGGCTATGAGAAAGTCTACGAACTCGGTCGCACATTCCGCAACGAAGGCATCAGCGTCCAACACAACCCCGAGTTTACCATGATTGAGCTTTATCAAGCCTACGCCGACATGCATACAATGATGGATTTGACCGAGGAACTCATTTCGACCGTGGCCAAAAACGTTCTTGGAAAATCATCCGTCACCTACGATGAGAAAGAAATTGACCTTTCGGCGAACTTTGAACGAATCCATATGGCCGATGCGGTCAAAGAACGGCTTGGCATCGATTTTTGGCGCAAAGACATCACCTTTGAAGAAGCCAAAGAATTCGCCAATAACAAAGGATTGGAAATCCCTCCCCATTTCACGGGTATTGGCCACATACTGAACCTTCTTTACGAGAGTTTCGTCGAAAACGAAATTGTTCAACCCACGTTTGTTTACGGGCATCCCATCGAAATCAGCCCACTGGCAAAAAAAAGCGAAGACGACGAACGTTTCACCGATCGTTTCGAGATTGTCATCGATTCCCGCGAATACGGAAACGCCTTTAGTGAACTCAACAATCCTATCGATCAAAAATCCCGCTTTGAAAACCAAATCAAAGAAAAAGACCTTGGAAACATTGAAGCGAATGAAATGGACACCGACTACATCGAAGCGCTGGAGTACGGCATGCCTCCGGCAGGCGGCCTTGGCATTGGCATAGACCGTCTTGTGATGCTGCTGACAAATTCCAAATCCATTCGCGATGTCATTTTGTTTCCTCACATGCGTCAAAAAAAATAAAAAGATGGCCTATCGGTCGTCTTTTTCTTACATAATTCCATTTAGAGGTGATTGCATGCTTTACCCCAACATAAACAGCACCATCGGCAACACGCCGGTTGTCAAACTGAATCGATTGAGCGACTCGCTCCCCGGAAATGTCTACGTGAAACTCGAATGGTTCAATCCCGGCGGAAGCGTGAAAGACCGAATTGCACTGAGCATGGTTGAAGCGGCCGAGCAGGATGGAACGCTCAAAAAAGGCGATACCATCGTAGAACCCACCAGCGGCAATACCGGCATCGGTTTGGCATTAGTGTCCGCGGCCAAAGGGTATCGTTTGGTCGTCACAATGCCCGACACCGTAAGCGTCGAACGACGCAAAATCATGAAAGCCTATGGCGCAACACTCGTACTGACAGACGGTACGAAGGGCATGAAAGGCGCCATAGCCGAAGCCGAAAAATTGGTCAATGAGCACGGATATTTCTTCCCCATGCAGTTTGAAAACGAAAACAATCCGAAAATTCATGCCAAAACCACCGCGCGTGAAATTGTGAATGATTTCGACGCGCTTGATTATGTGGTTGTAGGCGTCGGTACCGGTGGCACGCTCACAGGCATCGGCAAGGTATTGAAAGAACACTATCCCACTCTTTCAATCAAAGCGGTAGAGCCTGACAAATCCGCAGTATTAAGCGGTAAAGAGCCCGGACCGCATAAAATTCAAGGCATTGGCGCGGGCTTCATCCCCGCTATTTTAGACACCAAGATTTATGACGAAGCGCTCCGCATTACGGAAGAAGAAGCGATTGAAACCGCACGGCGTTTGGCTCAAGAAGAAGGCATTTTAGGCGGCATATCGACCGGAGCGAACGTCGCGGCGGCATTGAAAGTCGCTCGTAAAGCCAAAGAAGGCGATGTGGTCCTCACGTTCTCTCCAAGCAACGGCGAGCGCTACCTTTCAACCGACCTCTATGAATAAAAGTTTTATACGAAACTCCCGGAACAATAAACGCCGTGGTCGCAACATGCGACCACGGCGTTTTTCATGACGATTCAAATGTTAGTCGTTGGCGGACGACTTTTTGTGTTCCAAAGAACATACGGTGTGGTTTGTGTCGCCTTTAGGAATTATGCGCGCAGGAATGCCCACAGCCGTAGCGTAGTCGGGAACATCTTCCAAAACAACAGCGTTGGCGCCGACTTTGCTGTGGGAGCCGATCTTTATGTTGCCAAGTATTTTTGATCCCGCGGCCAACATTGCGCCTGTACACACTGTAGGATGCCGTTTCTTGCCTCTTTCGTTGCCGGTGCCGCCCAATGTCACACCATGGTAAATCAAGACGTCGTCGCCGATTTCGGCGGTTTCTCCTATAACGGTTCCGGTCCCGTGGTCGATGACGACACCTTTGCCCACATACGCGGCGGGATGAATTTCAACACCGGTAAGCAAACGTGCAAGATAACTCAAAATGCGGGCAAGCATTCGCAAACGGATTTTCCATAGAACATGCGTAATACGGTAAATCCAGATGGCGTGCATGCCATTGTACGTCAAAAGTATATCCAAAACATGCCTAGCCGCCGGGTCTTTCTTTTTTATGTTCTTTATATCACGAACAATACCCATAGATTGATCTCCTTTATCGTTAAACCTCTTCGCCAATGACAAACGGGTCTCGCTTGGACAATTCCACGCCAAGGTTCCCGGCAATCTCGACAAATATATCCACAACGCCAACGTATTCAAAATCCAATTGGCCTTTGATATTCTCTACCGCTTTGTAAAGGCGCTCTTCCGCGTAATCAAAACGCGGATCCTTTTCAGCGATCATATTTTCTATCAATGTTTCAACGTCGTTAAGTTCGGAAAAATCCACACTGTCTTCGTAATCTTCCAAATCGGAACGCACATCGGCAATGTAGAGCAAATACCCTATAAGGGGGGTATACTTTTCGAACGCTTCACAATCCGATTCAAAGAGCTTTTCAAAATAGATTCGAACCACTTCGAACTGCATATGCAAGTAATTGAACCCCACTTGGAAAATGGTTCTCATATCATCGCTTAACGTTTCTTCCTCAACCGCCCGTTCGTAGATGTTGTTGAGCACTTTGTATACGGGTTCGAAACGCCGATAAAGCAACGAATCGTTGCCGCGGAGTTTTTCGATGGTTTCGATGTTGTCCATTTTCCAGTTTGCATAGTCCTTTAAGACAATGTGAAATTGTTCCATGGTTTCACTTCCTCACGCTTTTCCGGGGGAACCGAAAAGCTTCATCTTCTCTTTTACCACGCGAATGATGGCTTCATAACCGGGATGGAGAAGCTTTCTTGGATCAAAACCCTTGCCGACTTTGTCTTTATCCGCTTCAATGTAACCGCGCACGGCTTCGGCAAAAGCAATCTGACATTCTGTGTTGACGTTGATTTTCGACACGCCATAGGAGATGGCTTCTGCCACCATCGCATCCGGAATGCCGGTGCCTCCGTGCAGAACAAGCGGAATCTTGTCGGTCGTCTCGCCAATCTCTTTCAAGACTTCCATATCCAAGCCTTGCCAGTTCTCGGGGTATTTCCCATGAATGTTTCCAATCCCCGCCGCAAGCATGGTAATGCCTAAGGAAGCGATTTGACGACATTCTTCAGGGTCGGCGACTTCTCCTTCGCCGGTCACGCCGTCTTCTTCGCCGCCGATGCTTCCAACTTCGGCCTCAACACTGATTCCACGCTCTTCTGCGTATGCGACGATTTCTTTGGTTTTGGCGATGTTTTCATCGATTGGATAATGCGAACCATCGAACATCACACTGGAAAATCCCGCTTCAATGCAGGCTTTGGCGGCATCAAAAGAACCGTGATCCAAATGCAGGGCCACCGGCACTGTAATGTTCAATGTTTCCATCATCGCTTTGACCATGGCCGAAACGGTGTTAAATCCGACCATGTACTTTCCGGCGCCTTCGGAAACTCCTAAGATTACCGGAGATTGCATTTCTTCAGCAGCGGTCAAAACGGCTTTTGTCCATTCAAGGTTGTTGATGTTGAACTGTCCGACCGCATACCCTTCTTTTCGTGCTTTGTTTAACATGTCTTTAGCGGAAACTAATGGCATATTCGGTACCTCCTTATTTTCAATCAACCATGGGTAATTATACCGTAGGAAAAGGCAAAAGTAAATTGAACAGCCCTGCATTTGCCCTAGTGAACGTTTTCATACAAAAATTCTTCAAACCCAACGCAAAAGAAAAGCCCCTTTCAGCACTTTCGGCAATCGCAAACTTGGAGTGCCTACGGACAGGGGCGAATATCGTTTCCGTTTATTCTTTGTCGTATTCGTCTTCGTATTGGTCCATGATGTCGTGGTATTCTTCTTCGTCGAAGTCGTCTTCGAATTCTTCGTCGATCGGCTCAAGACCATCGTCTTCTTCAAAGACTTCCTGTTCGGTTTCGACGGTTTCTTTGCCGCGAATTTCCTCGAGTTCTTCGCTCGGAATGACTTCTTCGGAAGTGCCTTTTTCGGTTTCTTCAGATTCAGCTTTTTGCGCTTCGGCTTCTTTTTCCAAGCGTTCGCGTTCCGCCTCTTTGGCCTCTTGTTCCCTTTGACGCCGTTCAAGCATGGCTTGATGGTCTTTTTCCTTTTGCTTTTGTTCGGCGATGCGGGCGTCGATTTCAGGGTTTGAAACCTCTTTGTATTCGTTATAATACGAGCCGTCTTTGGTCCAAAGTTCGACTTTTTGGTTCCCTTTTAAATCCCAAGTGTTCGAACCGGTGTAGATGAATTTCGCACTGCCGATAAGTTCTGTGTAGAATTCGGTCAACACACGGTCCATATTGGTCACGCTGTCGCCTTTGCGTTCCAATACTTGATCAAACAAATCGTAAAGGTCAAGCGGCTCATTGCTTTCTTTCAGTACGTCTTCGGCGATGTTGATGTAGCTGCGTTCTTGAACATCCATATTTCTACCCTCCTATAGTTCTTGGTAATAAAGATACAATTCGCTATGGTTCACGGGTTGCCCGGCTTGAAGCAAGGTATAACGAAGAAACACGCTTTGCTCTTCGATGCGGAGTTCGTGGGTTTGCACCATGAACCGCATCTCCTGTGATAGAACCTGAAACGTGCCCTCGTGAAGCACATCTTGTTCAAACGTGAAATCGAGAGCTCTATCGCCATTGCGGCGATAACGCAAACGTTCATTGTCAAACGTCAAAGTGTGCTTTCGATTCTCTTCATCGTGAAATTCCATGGTGTTTTCGATGAAGGTGCCTTCGCTTTCGACGGTTTCACTGATGGCTTCGTTTTTGATGGTCAAATCCACATGCACTTTGGACATAAAAATCACCCGTGTTGTCTTTCAATTAACGCGCTTATGTATTATATAACAACTCCTACGAAGTTGCAAGCAAAAAAGCGAGTTTGCCAAACGGTCGTCCTCAAAAGAAAAGAGACGTCGTTACGAGGTCTCTTTATAGGCTTTTGCGTGGTTGTCAAGAGCGACGAGCAGCTTGTTGGCCCGGTCCCAGGTACCGAGGTTCGCACCGCTTGCCATGGCGTGTCCGCCACCGTCGAATTGATTGGCGACTTCGTTGATGGCGGGGCCTTTGCTGCGGATGCGGGCGCGGACAATTTTCTCTTCGTATTCGGCAAAAAGCACCCAAATGGGGCAATCCTCGAAAACGCCGAGTTCGTTGACCAAGCTTGAAGCCTCTTCGATGCTCACTTCGAAACGATCAATGAGTTCGTGCGTAATCTCGACATACGCCACGCCGTTTTCGGTTTTTTGGTAGTTTTGAAGCACATACCCCTTGAACCGTGTCAGTTCTTCGGATCTGGTGTCTAGTTCACGGTACACCGCTTGCGCGTCAAGGCCTAAATCATAAAGCATGGCCACATGACGCAAGGTATCCCCGTCGACACCGGGGTACTTGAAGCGTCCGGTATCCGTAAGCGTTCCGGTATACAAAGCCTGCAGCCCCGCTTGGGAAATCTTGTAGTGGTCTTTGTGAAGATGAAACAGGTCGAGGACAATCAACGTCGCCGCCGGCGCGTTCGTGTCGACGTATTCAAGGTCTCCGTAAGAATCAACCGGGATGTGGTGGTCTATTTTGATGAGATAATCGCCCAAGTTTTGGCGCTGGTCGGCCAAACGGTCTTCGGTGGCCGTATCGACGGCTATAACCAAAGCCCCATTGAACGCATCATCGTCGAGTTCGTCCACGCGGCCCAGAAATTTCAAGTAGTCCACTTCTTCGCCGACTACGTAAACGGTTTTGTCGGGATACGTTTGTGTGACGATGTCTTTCAAACCGAACGCCGTCCCCATACAGTCTCCGTCTGGACGTCCGTGGGGGAGGATGATGATTTTTTGGTATTCGGCGATTTTTTCGTGAATTCGTTGCAGTTTGTCTTTATCCATTGTCTTGATTCCTTTCTATCAGTTGGTCTAAATCGTGGAGCAATGCATCGGTATCTTCCCATTTGGACAATGTACAGCCGCAGGCGAGGTCGTGGCCCCCGCCGCCGTATTTGCGGGCTATATCCACAACAGGGATTTTTTTGCTGCGGATTTCCACATAAATCAAACCGTCGTCGTCCTCTGTAAAATTCACCCATGCGGGAATGCCGTGGATGCCGCTCATTTGGTTGACCATGCCACGGCTTATGGTGAACGTGGAAACGTTGAAACGTTTTCCCAGTTCCGGGACGTTTTTCATATAAGCGACGTTTTGATCCGTTGTCTTAAAATTGTTGATAAAGTGGCCTTTGAGTTTTTTGAAGTTTATATCCTCATCGTAAAGCGCATCGTAAATCTCTTGCACGCGAGCGCCGTTATTGTAGAGGTAGGCAGCGCATTCAAACGTCAGCGCGTTTGTCAAAGGATAGAGAAAGCGTCCGCTGTCAGTGACCAAACCTGCATAAAGATACGTTGCGGTGTCGCTATCGATAGACAGTTCTTCACGGATGCACATGTCGGTTAAAATCTGGCAGGTGGCGATTTGCTTAGAATCCGAAAAGAAGTGGTCGGCAAAATCCGTGCCGTTTTTGTGGTGGTCAATGACCATCGTTTCCTGCGCATTGTGAAATCGTTCGTCGCTCACCCTAGACGATCCGGCAACGTCTAAGACAATTGAAAGGGCGTTTTCAAAAATCGAGTCTTCAACGTCGTCCATTTCGCCTAGAAAGTTCACGTCGCTATTGTCTCCGACCACGTACACCGATTTTCCGGAGAAATTGTTTTGGATGATGCCGCGCAATCCCAGTTGCGATCCGATGGCGTCGAGATCGGGATGAACGTGCCGATGGATTACGATGGTTTTATATTCTTCGATTTTCTGTAAAATATTCGCGTACATATGCATGCTCCTTTGCGTTTCAATGTGTTCATTATCTATAGTTGCGCGAAGAAAGTTAGGGCCAACGAATAGGATGCGGAGCGTCGTTGTCATAATCCCAATAGTAATCGTGCAAAACCTCACTGTGCATGCCCCGGTTTTCCTCTTCGGCGAATGTCTCTGCGTTATGCATCCACTCATTGTAAGGAACGCCATCATACATGGTGTCCTCAGTCGTACCGGCGCCGTATTCGTATGCGACAACGCCTAAGCCTTGGCGGACAATGTTGTAGTTGAGAAGCTCATACTCCTCTTCTTGGGGCATTTGCACCCATACCCATGCAAGCAACCGGCCGTATCGGCCCAAGAGATTATCGCCAGGGTCTGTTTGCAACACGACGCTTTCGGCTTCAGAAAGCACATCGCAGACATACTGCGTTGCGGGTTGTCCCCACTCTTCCTCTTCACCTGGAGGCCATGTCTCCGGAGTGTCAAGATTCAAATAGCGCACACTTGGCGTATTCGATTCGATGCGTGTGTATATATCCGATGGATAGGTGAACACGGTTGTGTCTCCATCAATGCATCCACCGGTGTTATCGGTCCAATACCCGTCTTCGTATTCGACATAAAACGCACCGCCCCCGCCGACGTATTCTCCTTCGTCTTCGTCAAAAATGTAATAAGGGGCGTCAAAATACTCTTCTTGCAATCTAGGACCGTCATAATCGAGTTCCACCGGTTCAAAATACTCAACGTCTTCATCGAACGTGCCGCTTACAATAACGGTAACGGTAGAACCGCGTTCTACGGTATCACCGGGGCTATAAAACTGGCCGTATTCAATGAACTCCGCCGATTGGTCTTTGACGATGTCGTGACGAGGCATGAACTGCACATCCAACCCCTTGTTTTCAAGAGTTTGTGCGATTTCTTCCTCCGTCTTGCCCTCTAAATCGGGCAACGTCACATCCTGCTCCAAAAGAGCGCATCCGCTCATAACCAACGCAACGGTAATGATTCCTATCCAAGCAAACATTTGTTTCATGAGAAAAAATCCTACTTTCTTCATAAGAAATCTTTAACGGTATAGAATAACATAAATGACAAAAAAAACCATCCCTTTGAGCCAAAAAAAAGACCGGGAAGTTTCTCGAAAACTTCCCGGTCGATAAGAAACTGTAATTAGTCGGCGAGTTCCATGTCGACAACGATGATGCGATAATTGCCAAAGTGGACTCTTTGCGTGATGAATGTGATGGAATCAAGCTCAACCGGACCTTCGAAAGTGTCTTCGTCTAGTTCGTCAACGGTGTCCAATTCGAAGGTAAGCTGGCTAGGATCGTCCAT
>PWFC01000006.1 GCA_003554025.1 Mollicutes bacterium | reverse complement strand
TGCTGGATCCAATTATTAAAGATTCTAGTCTTTGCCCTTTTTATAGGGCCCACAAACTCCGGCCGATGTTCCCACCTTCTCCAGGTTTCATAACTTATATTAAGGAAGGCACAAATATCATAGATAGACATATACTTTAGTTTTCCTTCTTCTTCTTGTTTTTTCTCAAAATACTCCTGGACCAATTCCTCTAATTCATCAGGCTGATAAGTTAGTTTTGCCAAGTGGATCACATCCTTTTTTTAAAGACCTGGAGGATCCAGGACCTAATTAATAGATATAAGATAACTAAGTATATAAGTAATAAGTAAAAGAATCATTAACTAATATATTACTATAAGGTTCTAGATTTTAACTGATTGATCAGTATTTGTCAAGTGGTTCTACCATAAGACTATCAGACTATTCAATAATTGTCAATATATGTTAGACAAAGACGAATAAGTAAGTAAACCATAGGTCTAAAGTACCATTTAAGAGGCTGAAAGAGTTATTTAGGTATTCTGGCCTATGTTTTTTGGGGTTGACAAATGTTAAGATAAAGACCAAGAATCATTAATAGTTACCTAGTAAAACAAATAAATTCAAGTTAGCAAAGGAGGGCTGGAATTGCAGCATTGTTATAAGATCATTAAACGATGTATTAATTGCAAGCTGGAGGCCAGGCGATCAAAGAGATCCAGGACCAAAAAAGATTATAAGGAGGCAAAAGAATGTTATTAAGAGGACCAAGTGCAGAAGAGATTAAGAAGGCACACGATCAGGCCAGGAAGGCAGCCCAGAATCAGGCTAAACAAATAAAAGTGGCAGCAGTAATTATTGAAGATAAGCAGCCGATCCTGATCAAGACTAATATGGCCCAGGTAGTAAAGATCATTGAGGATGTCGATATAGTGTATTACAGACCATTAAGATAGAAGTTTAAGGACCTGGGGCCGGAAGGCTCCAGGATCACATCAAAGGAGGAATACAAAAATGAAAATTGATAACAAAGTGCAGCACATCATTTATTTACTAAAGGATGTAAAGGAATCAGGCGATCATAGAGATATAAAGGAATTTTTAAAAGGTTATTTAAAAGGCTTAAATTGGTTTACTAATTACCCTGGAGGCGATTACCTTAATACCCTGATCAATGACCTAGTGGATCAGGCAGCAGACCAAAACAATATATACTGTTTTAATTATCAATTAAGACAGTTAATCAATGACCGGTTCGATTACTGGCTCAATGATCTAGAAGGTAAGACCACAGAAAAGGAAGAGATCAGGAAGAGAATTGACCATTTACATTTTATTGACGAATTAGAGGACCGGGAAGAGACAGTCAACAAGATCTACAACATCATTAATAAGTAAGAGATCAGGGCCCTGGATCATACCGGGGCCCAACCAAAAAGGGGTGGATAAGATGAAAGCATATCAGGCAGCTAGATTCGATCAAGAATTGAGAAGGGCCGGACAGGCTGGGGCTATTGATGATCAGACGATCCAGAAGGTATTAGAAGTAATAAAAGATTATAACGAATCAATAAAAAGGGGTGAATAAAATGATTAGTGAAGAAATGAAAAAAGCAATCAATGAAGGGGTGGCTCAAATGATTAATAAAGATAGGATCAAGCAGCAGGCAGAAGATCACAGGCAGAAGTTAATTAAGACCGGCGAAGGTATGAATGTACCACACAGGACCGCAGCAGCGTTAGCCAGGTGGGCAGTATATGCTGGCCCAGGAGGACATTTTATTTCAGCAGTTTTAGAGAATGATTTTGCAAGGGCAGCTACAAGGGCAGACCTAGAAAATGGCCGACATTTACAGGATATTGCTTTATTCTTGTATAACTATTTGCCTGATCAATGCTGGGGATCCAAGGATCAGGTAGAAAACTGGACCGGCTTATATCAGCAGAATCTAGAAGATGAATCAAAAAATCATAAGGAGGCGTTGGCTAATGATTAAGGACAAAGTGGATCAGCAAGTATTAGAAGATCTAAAGAAGGTTAGAGATTCCGGCGAAGTTAATATGTTTAACAGGCGTGGCGTGCAGTTTGTGGCTAATGATCTTAATTGTTTTAGTTTAGTTTGCTGGATAGAGGACCACAGGGCAAGCGAATATGCAAAGTTATTAGACCAATTCAGCGAATACCTGGAGCAGCAGGATGATTAGAGACTTCTTGATCGGGCCGGTATTTCAGGGAATCTCTGGCGATATACTAACAGGTTTATCTCTCTTATGTTTAGCAGCAGCAGCAGGAATCATCTATTTAACAATGATTAAGGACCAAGAATGGTAGAGACACAGGCCAGGGCTTACCGGCCCTGGCTAACTAAAAAACCTGAAGGGGTGGAGTTAATGGAAATTTTAGATTTAATGAAATTAGAGGACGAAGAGATCAGGCAGCAGCTAAAAGAGTTTTTTGTATTCGATAAGATCCAGGAGGAAGTTGATCAGGTAATACAGGAAGGCACCGAATTATATCAGGAATCTAATGATCATTACTACCATATAATAACTATACTTGTACCGGATCGGGCCGGAACCTATATGCAAAAGCAATTGCTGGAAATGATCGGCTGGGAAATTGATGAAGAGGAATATAAGGACAATTATACAGACTATATCGAATGGATCGAAAGACATTTATTTAAGTTTACAGACGAATTACTAGAAGAGAATCTTAACACACCGGCCGGCGTTGATATTTATCTTGATTATGTTAATAGTGATATAGCTTTATATATGATCGTCCAGCATGATTATATACCTGAAGAAGTTAAGGATCAATACATCCAGGGAACAGACGAAGATCTATTTACAAATATTGCAGGGGGATATATTAGTGAGTGGGAAGGACCGGAAGATGATTGCAGCAAATATGTATATAGCTTTTATGATCAGGACGATAACGAATATCACGCATTTTATATTGATAATTACACCGATCAGGAAATACTAGAGATTATTAAGGATCACTGGCAGGATGTTTTAGTGGAAGAATCAGGATATACCTGGGATAAGGCCCTGGATAAGCTGGGTATAATTGATATATTACTGGCAGTACCTTCTATGTTGGCTGAATTTGGGGAACACGTGAAAGCAGAAAATCACATCCAATTATTTATCAAGCTGGACCTAATCTAGAAGGACCACACCGGCCGGGGCAACCTGGCCGGATCAATACTAATTTAAAGGGGTGCTAATAATGCAAGAATACACTATAAAAATAACAATTAATAAAGAGGACCTTATAAAATTTAATCTTATCAGGAAAGAAGAGGACTTTGAGGACTTTGTTTATTTTCTAGAG
>PWFC01000063.1 GCA_003554025.1 Mollicutes bacterium | reverse complement strand
TCCATAACGTCGGCAAAGCGCAGGTTCTTGATGTTGATGCGTCCCTTCTTGGTGTAAGCCCCGCCGTGTCTTGCAAGGCGGGTCGGGTGTACGCAGTCGAACATGTCCATGCCGCGGGCGACGCTTTCAAGAAGGTATTCGGGGGTGCCCACGCCCATCAAGTAACGCGGCTTGTCGTTTGGAAGAAGCGTTTTCACATAATCCAAAGACGAAAGCATCTCCTCTTTGGTCTCGCCGACGCTCAATCCGCCTACGGCGTAACCGGGAAAACCGATTTTTTTTAGTCCGTCGAAAGAAGCTTTGCGCAAGTCGCGGTAGGGACCGCCCTGGATAATGCCGAAAAGCGCCTGGTCGCTTTCGCCGAGCGCGTCCTTGCATCGTTTGGCCCAACGGAGGGTGCGTTCGACGCTTTCTTTCATATATTCATAGGAAGCGTCGAATGGCGGGCATTCGTCGAAGGCCATGACGATGTCGGCGCCGAGTTTCTTTTGAATCTCGACGCTTTTTTCGGGCGACAAAAAGAGGGGCGCGCCGCTTTTGTGGTGGCGGAAATGGACGCCCTCTTCTTCGATTTTGCGCTGTTCGCTGAGGGAGAAAACCTGATAGCCGCCGCTGTCGGTTAAAAGCGCGTGCGGCCACTTCATGAAACCGCGGACGCCGCCGTGAGAGGCGACGATGTCTTCGCCGGGCTGAAGCCAGAGGTGGTAGGTGTTGGCGAGGATGATGCCTTCGCTGACGCGGTCGATTTCTTCGAAAGAAAGCGTCTTGACCGTCGCTTGGGTGCCCACCGGCATGAAGACCGGCGTTTCGAAGGTGCCGTTGGCGGTTTTGATTGTTCCTAAGCGCGCACCGCTTTGGGCGCATGTTTTGACGAGGGTAAACGAAAACACGTTACCGCCCTCCTTCGAAATTTCGGAAGGCGTTTGAGACCATGAGGTTGATGCGGTTGATTTGGTTCACTTGCGAGGCGGAGGTGTCGTAGTCGATGGCGACGATGTTGCTTTCGGGGTAACGGTTTTTGAGTTTTTTGATCATGCCTTTGCCGACAATGTGGTTCGGCAAGCAGCCGAAAGGCTGCGTGCAGACGATGTTGGGGGCGCCGTGTTCGATCAAATCGATCATCTCCGCGGTTAAAAGCCAGCCTTCACCGGTGTGGGTGCCCACATCGATGAAGCCTTTGGTCAAACTCTTAAGTTTTTTATAGGGCACCGGCGCTTCGAAGCCGCCTTTTTTGAGCATGTTGCGGATTTTTTGGCGGCGCACCTCGATGTACCAAACGAGCGCTTTTAAGACGAGGCGTTCCTTCAAAGGGCCGCCGTAGCGTTTGATGTCGTGGGCGCGGGAGTCGAAGCTGTATAAAAAGAAATCGTAAAGAGGGGGAACGACCACTTCAACGCCTTCTTTTTCAAGGGTTTGTTCGAGGCGATTGTTGCCCAGGGGTGAATATTTCACGTAAATCTCGCCGACCACCCCGACTTTGGGCTTTTTGACGTCGGTGGTCTCGATGTTGTTGAATTCCTCGATCATCCAGCGGATTTTTTGTTTGCTGCGCTTCCAAGTGAAGAGCGAATTGTGGTTGAAGTAGCCTTTGAGGTTTTCGTCGATCTTCTCTTTGAGGCGGTCGGTGTCGCCTTCGTTTATTTCATAGGGACGGGTTTGGTGCATAAGCGTCATGATTGTGTCGCCGAAGAGTATGGCGTCGTGCAGCTTGTGCAAAAGCCGCGGAGTGATTTTGAAGCCCGGGTTCTTCTCAAGGCCGTTGGCGTTTAACGAAATGACGGGCACGAAATCGAGATGCGCTTTTTTGAGCGCCTTGCGAAGCAGCTTGATGTAGTTGCTCGCGCGGCAGCCGCCGCCGGTCTGGGTGATGATTAAGGCGACCTTGTGCATATCGTGCTTTCGCTTTTTGATGGCGTCGATGAATTGTCCGATGACGAGCATCGCCGGGACGCAGATATCGTTGTGCGAATATTTCATGCCCTCGTGGATGAGTTCATAGTCGTCGCTGCGCAAAAGTTCGGCCCGCAATCCTTCGGTGTTCATCGCGTCGACAAGGTATTCAAAATGGAAAGGCGCCATTTGCGGCACCAAAATTGTGTATTCTTTGCGCATTTCCTCGGTAAAAAGAAGGCGGCCGTCGTCGTCGTATTCAAGCTTTGCCATGGTCGGATGCCTCCTTGTTCATGGTTGAAAGCAGGCTGCGCAGACGGATGTTGACGGCGCCGAGGTTGGAGATTTCGTCAATCTTCACTTGCGTGTAGAGCTTGTCGCGGCTTTCTAAAATGTCTTTGACTTCGTCGCTTGTGATGGCGTCAAGGCCGCAGCCGAAGCTGACAAGCTGCACGAGATTGACGCGCGGCTTCTCGGCGATGACGCGCGCGGCGTCATACAGTCTTGTGTGGTAAGTCCATTGGTTCAACACGTTCACTTTGGGCTGCTCGGCAAGGTGGTTGATGGCGTCTTCGCTGATCAAAACGACGTTCAAGCTGCGGATGAGCTTGGGTATGCCGTGATTGACTTCCGGGTCGATGTGGTAAGGCCTGCCCGCTAGGACAATCGCGTTCAAATCGTGTTCCTCGGCGTATTCAAGAGCGCGTTCGCCTTCTTGCTGGATGTCTTTGCGGAAATCGTGGTAAGCTTCCATGCCTTTGTCAAACGCCTTACGTATGGCGAGCTTGGAAGTTTTTACATACGGTTTCAGCGTTTCGTAAAGCGCATCGGTGAACTTCTTCTTGTCGTTCAATGTGATGTAGGGCTGCAGAAAATGGTTCAAATCAAGGTGCGTCATGTTGGCGTCGACCACTTCGGAATAATGGGCGACGATGGGACAGTTGTAATGATTGTCGCCGTGGTCTTTTTCTTCGAAGTTGTAAGGGATGTTCGGATAGAAAATGAAATCGGGCCGTTTCTCGTAAAGCGATTCTATATGGCCGTGCACAAGTTTTGCGGGATAACAGATTGTATCGCTAGGAATCGTGTCTTGCCCGCGTTCGTAGAGTTTTTTGGAGGAACGTTCGCTATAGACCACTTTGACGCCGAGTGCGTCGAAAAACGGCTGCCAAAACGGAATGTTTTCATACATGTTTAGCGCGAGAGGGATGCCGACGGTTTGATTGTAGCTTTTCTTTGGGTCCGATTGATAAGACAGCACTTTGTCGTATTTGTATAGATAAAGGTTCGGCAGTTCGTCGTAGCTGACGTTTAGGCCCGCGCCCTTTTCGCAGCGGTTGCCGCTGATGTAACGCTCGTGGGCGCCGAAAATGTTGACGGTGAGGGGGCATTTGTTTTCGCATTTGTTGCAGACTGCGCGTTTGGATTTGTAGGAAAAGGTTTCCAAACTATGCGGCGCAAGGACGGTGGAGTGGTTGTCCGCCGTCGACGCTTCCTTTGCGAGCAAGGCGGCGCCGAAAGCGCCCATAAGTCCGGCGATGGCCGGACGTGTGACTTCGAGTCCCGTCTCGCGCTCAAACGCCCGCAACACGGCGTCGTTGTTGAACGTGCCGCCTTGGACGAGGATTTTGTCTCCGTACTCTTCTTTGACGTCGTGGGCGCGGATGACTTTATAGAGTGCGTTTTTGACGACGCTCATCGCCAAGCCGGCGCTGATGTCTTCGGTTTTGGCGGCTTCCGCCTGGGCCTGTTTGACGCTTGAATTCATAAAAACGGTGCAACGCGAACCAAGATCGACGGGCGCGTCGGCGTCGATGGCGAGTTTGGCGAAATCCTTGATGTCGTATCCCATGGACTCCGAAAAAGTCTCGACAAAAGATCCGCAGCCGCTGCTGCAGGCTTCGTTCAATACGATCGATGTGATGACGCCGTCTTCGACTTTGAAGCATTTCATGTCCTGTCCGCCAATGTCGACGACGAAATTGACGTCTTTTTCAAAATGTTTCGCGGCGTGGTAGTGGCAAATCGTTTCAACTTCGCCCCCATCAAGCTTGAAGGCGTGTTTGATGAGTTCTTCGCCATAGCCCGTGCTATAAGCCTTTTTGATGGTGATTTTCTCATGGATGGCATCGTACATGGACAATAGAGCTTTTTTGGCTACGTCGATGGGGTTTCCGCGGTTGTGGGCGTAATAGTTGTAAAGAATTTCGTTGTTTTCTCCAATCAAAAGCAGCTTGGTCGTGGTCGACCCGGCGTCAAGACCCAAATACGCATTGCCTTGGTAATCGGCGGGGTCGACGTTTTCAAGCGAAGCTTGATCGTGGCGTTTTCGGAACGTTTCGTAATCTTCCTTCGTTTCAAAAAGGGGTTCGATGGTTTTTTTCATGCCATCCTTATGTTTTTTACGGTAGGCTTTGATGCGGTTGATGACTTCTTCGATGTTCAGCGGTTCTTCGCTGGCCTCAAGCGCGGCGCCGATGGCGACGAAGATTTCGCCGTTTTCGGGCGTGTAGACGTCTTCTAGGTTCAAATACTCCGTGAAGCGTTTGCGCAGTTCGCTCGAAAAGGTGAGCGGACCGCCAAGAAAAGCGACTTTGCCTTGGATTTTCTTGCCTTGAGAAAGCCCGCCGATTGTCTGGTTGACGATGGCTTGATAAATCGAGGCGGCGATGTCGCTTTTTCGAGCGCCCTGATTGAGCAAGGGCTGTATGTCGCTTTTGGCGAAGACGCCGCAACGCGAAGCGATGTCGTGAAGCTTCTCGTAATCTTTGGCGAGTTTGTTGACGCCGGCGGCGTCTGTGTCGAGCAAAGAGGCCATTTGGTCGATGAAAGCGCCGGTTCCCCCGGCGCACGTTCCGTTCATTCTCTGTTCGATGTTGGCGCCGTCGAAAAAGATGATCTTCGCATCCTCTCCTCCGAGTTCGATGCAAACATCAATGCCTTCTATGTGATGCCTTAGCGCCGTAGTGGCGCTGATAACCTCTTGTGTGAACTGAGCGCCGATGTGTTTGGCGAGCGACAATCCGGCACTGCCGGTGAAATTGAAGTGCATGGGTTGTTCGCCGAATTCCCTCTTCAAACCTTCGAACATGCTTTTGAGCGAATTGGAGATGCTGCTCATGTGACGGTCGTAGGTCTTATAAACAATGTTGTCCTCTTCGTCGAGGACAACCGCTTTGATGGTCGTGCTGCCAATGTCGATGCCCACACGATAATGCAACATAATATTCACCTTGCTTCAAAGATTTCTTACCTAATTATATATGATTAACGGGTAAAATTCTACCTTTCCGCCATATTTTTATCGTCTACAAACCGAGATTATAAATAGACGAGAAATTTCATGATAATGAATAAATTTATTAATATAATTAATTTTTTTAATCGTTTATTTAATTTTATTTAACTTTCTTATTGACAACTACGAAAGGTTGCTCTATAATAACGGTGTATACGACTCTTCATACGGCGATTCACGCCGAAATAAGGATGGTGACGATGTGAAGAAAGAAAAAGTCTTAAGCGCGTTGCACGAAGGGGAGATTGGCATCGAAGACGCCTACGACCGCCTGTATCCTCTCGTCGACACGAAGAAGCTCAAATGGGCGCGTTTTGTCAAAATGTCGATTCATGTCCCCGATGAATCGAAGAAAGTGAATCTGCTTTTGAAAACGCTCTTCGCGATTCCCTTCCCAATCGGCCTGATCAACGTCGCGATGCGTCTGGCCGACCGGTACGCGGGGACTTCGGTGAAAAAAGAACTCAACGAACAATTCGGCACCGAAGAACTCGGAGAGTTGTTACAACTTCTGCGTTACGCAAAAGGCAGCGCCATCGACATCGACGCCGCCGACGGAACGCAAGTCACGATAAAAATCCTATAAGGAGCGATTCCCATGCAAAAGCACGTCATCGGCGAATGCCCCATCTGCGGACACGATCTGTTTGTCACAAAATTAGAATGCTCGCACTGTCACAGCGAAATCAGCGGCAAGTTCCAGCTCTCGAAATTCAACTACCTCTCCAAAGAGCATCTTTACTTCATAGAACTCTTCATCAAAAACAAAGGCAGCATCAAGCAGCTTGAAAAAGAACTGCAAGTGTCGTATCCGACCGTGAAAAAAATGCTGAACGAAGTCATTGAAAGTTTAGGATACGCCGTAGAGGAGGAGTCCTTTTCCGAAAAGGACCGTGAGGAAATTCTCAACAAGCTCTCCCGCGGAGAAATCTCCAGCGAAGAAGCTTTGAAGAAGTTGAAGGAGTGATTCTATGAGCCAAGAAAAATTGAAAATCCTCGAAATGATTCAAAATAAAACCATCACCCCGAAAGAAGGCGCCGATTTGCTAAGCGCGCTTGATGAAAAAAACGAATCCCTCAAGCCGCCGAAAAAGCAAGCCTTCAAGATGTTCAAAATCCGCATCAAAAGCGCAGACGGCGACAAAGTCAACGTGCAAATCCCCTTAGAGTTCGCCAAAGTCGCGCTCGCTTCCAAAAAGGGCATCCCGAAACTCGACAAAATCAACGAAATGGACGTCGACATCGACTTCAACATGATTCTTGACATGATCGAAGCCGGAACCGACGGCAAAATCGTCGACATCGAGTCCAACGACGGCGACATCATTGAAATCGTCATCGAATAAAGCCAGTGCTTCTTGCCGGCGGAAACCCCGCCGGCATTATTTCCGCATTTTTTTGTGTGTCGCGCGATAAGAAAGGACAGATTCTATGCTGAAACTTCTCAAAAACAAGAATTTCTCGCTGCTTTTTGCCGGAAACCTCGTATCGCAAGTCGGAACGACGTTTTACAATTTCGCCATTGGCTGGTTCATCCTAACATTGACCGAATCCCCCTTGCAAGCGGGACTTTATTTGGCGTTCGGAGCGGTCTTGCAAGTATTGCTCGTTCCCTTTGCCGGAGTTTTCGTCGATCGCTTCAACAAGGTGCGCATCCTCGTTGTCACCGACCTTCTTCGCGGGCTCAGCGTACTGGCTGCGGGCTTCGTGCTGTTCATCTTGCAAAACGACGCTGCAATTCTCGGGCTTCTTTACGCGGTTACGTTTATATTGGCTTTAAACGGTGCGTTTTTCGGTCCGAGCGCGACCGCGTTGAAACCGGAAATCGTCAAAGACGAAGAACTGAACCAGGCCAATTCCTTCTTCAGTTTCATAAACAGTATCCAGCTCATCGTCGGCATCATCGCCGCGGGCATCTTTTACGTGACGCTCGGCATCGAATGGATTTTCATCATCAACGGGCTTTCCTTTCTTTTAAGCGCAATCAGCGAAATGTTCATCAAAACGCCTTTAAAAGACAAAACGAAGGAAAGCGCCTTAAGCGTTGCGTCCTATTTCAAGGACTTCAAAGACGGCTTTTCGTACTTGAAAGACAAAACCGGTCTTTTGCAGTTCATGTTCATGGCGCTGCTTCTAAACGTAAGCATCGGACCGTTTTTCTCCAACGTGCTTCCCTTCTTGTTCAACCTTGAACTCAACCGCCCGCCTTTACACCTTTCGATCGTTCAAGTCGCCTTTTCACTCGGAATGCTTGCCGGCGGCATCGTTGTCGGCTCGCTTGGCAACCGCATCGTCATTCGGAGCGCCTTGCGTCAAGGACTGAGCGTCAACGCCTTGATGTTTCTTATCTTCTGTTTGCTTGTGGCCTTGGTGTCAAACGGACGGATGGGGTATACGCTCTTCTACTTCTCGCTGACCTTCGCCATGTTCGCCTTCGCCGTCGCCAACATGTGGGTGAACATCCCGTTCAACACGGGCATACTGCGCGCCGTTTCTCCCGAGATACGGGGGCGGGTGCTCGCTTTGATGGGCACCATCTCAAGCGGTTTCGTGCCCTTGTCGATGCTAATCTCCGGAGCGCTTTTGGAGTTTTTGCCGGTGGCGGCGGTGGTAGGGATTCTCTTCTCCGTTTGCTTGGTCCCCTATCTTTTGATTATGTACAACGCCAAAGTGAACGAACTGTTGTTGTCGTTGCGATAAAAAACTTGGGAGAAATCCCAAGTTTTCATTTTAGAAACATCGCGTCGCCGAAGGAAAAAAAACGATATTCCTCCGCGACCGCTTCGCGGTAGGCGTTCAAGACAATTTCACGACTCGAAAAAGCGGAAACAAGCATGAGAAGCGTCGATTCGGGAAGGTGGAAATTCGTCAAGAGCGCGTCGGCGACTTTGAAACGGTATCCGGGATAGATGAACAAGTCGCTCATCCCGCTTTGCGCCCTCACGCACCCGGCGCCATCGGCGATGGTCTCTAACGTGCGCATCGAGGTCGTCCCGACGGGGATGACCCTGCGCCCTTCGCGTTTTGCCTTGTTGATGGCGGCGGCCGCTTTTTCATCGACGGTGTAGTATTCTTCGTGCATTTTGTGTTCTTCGACGTTTTCAACGCTCACCGGACGAAAAGTGCCAAGCCCGACGTGCAGCGTGATGGTTACGATTTCAACGTTTCGCGAGCGCAAAAGGTTTAAGTAATCCTTTGTAAAGTGCAGTCCGGCGGTCGGCGCCGCCGCGCTGCCCTTTTTCTTGCGGTAAACCGTCTGGTAGCGGTCGGGGTCCTCAAGAGTTTCGTGGATATAAGGCGGAAGGGGCATTTCACCAAGCTTGTCGAGTATTTCAAAAAGAATGCCTTCGTAGTCCAATCGGAAAATGCGAAGCCCTTCTTCTCGTTCTTCAGTGCACGTCATGGTAAGCAGGTCTTCGCCGAAACTCAGGCGGGTGCCTTTTTTGACCTTCTTCGCCTTTTTGACCAAACACTCCCAGTGGTCGGTGTCGACTTCGCGAAGCATGAGCGCTTCGATGACGGCGCCCGTTTCTTCTTTGCGGCCGATCAAACGCGCGGGCAAAACGGCGGTGTCGTTTAAGACGAGCACGTCGCCTTCCCGCAAATGATCGTGGAACCGTTTGAACATGGTATGGGTGATGTCGCCGGTTTTTCGGTCCAATACGAGCAACCTCGAATCTAGGCGCTGTTTCGGCGGACGCTGGGCGATCAAGCGTTTGGGAAGTTTGTAGGAAAAATCTTTGGTTTTCATTCGAACAGCCCGCCCTGGTAAGTACGCCCCATATGCTTATAGGCTTTCTCGGTGGCCATGCGGCCGCGCGGCGTGCGTTTGATGAACCCGAGTTTTAGCAAATAGGGTTCGTATACGTCTTCGATGGTCGTCACTTCTTCGGCGATTGAGGAGGCGAGGCTTTCGACGCCGACCGGACCGCCGCCGTAATTGTCGATGAGCCCGCGCAAGTAGTCGTGGTCTTTTTGGTCTAGGCCCATGGTGTCGATTTGAAGCTTCTCAAGGGCTTCTTTGGTGATGTTCAAGTCGATGACGCCTTCGTTCAAGACGTCGGCGAAATCGCGGATGCGCCGGAACAAGCGATTGACGATGCGCGGCGTACCGCGGCTTCGCTTGGCGATTTCTTTCACGCCTTTTCCATCAATTTGACTGCCGTAGATTTTGGCGGTGCGCTGACAAATTTTTTCAAGCGCGTTTTGGTCGTAATATTCAAGCTTGTGGACCACGCCGAACCGGTCGCGCAAGGGAGCGGTCAAATCGCCGTAGCGGGTCGTTGCGCCAATCAGTGTGAAAGGCGGCAAATCCACCCGAATCGATTTCGACGTTTCGTCTTTGCCGACGATCAAATCGATGGCGAAATCTTCCATCGCGGGATAAAGCACTTCTTCGACCACACGGGGTAGGCGATGGATTTCGTCGATGAACAAAATGTCGCCCGGTTCGAGACTGGTCAAAAGCACCGCCAAATCGCCGCTTTTTTCAATCGCCGGACCGCTTGAGGTTTTGATCGAAACGCCGATTTCGTTGGCCACAATGTTGGCCAGCGTCGTTTTCCCGAGCCCCGGAGGCCCGTATAAAAGCACATGGTCTAAAGCTTCTTGACGGTTTTTGGCGGCCTTGATGAATATCTCCATCATCTCTTTCACATGGTCTTGACCGATGTATTCTTTCAAATATTTTGGCCGAAGTTCGATTTGTTCAACGTCGTCTTTGTGTCGTTCTCCGCTTACGATACGTTCGCTCATGGTCTCACCTCTCATGGGTATTATACACAATCGCGCTTTTTTTATAAAGAAAAGAGGCATATAATCGTTTGGCCTCGTTGTTTTTGGTGCAACCCTATGATAAAATATATATAATTGTAAATCGCTTACAACCGCAAAGGGGGGAAAACATATGAATAGGGACAACAGACAATCCGAGAGTCTTGAAAAGACTCTTTATGCGATTGAAAGAGACTACCGAAAAAGCATCGAGCCCTATCAAAAATCCCTCGACGCCTTGAAGAAACGGTACGAGAAAATCTTAAGCGAAGCCCAAAAGGCCTTTGAAGCGAACGAACGCGAATTCCAAACCGAAATTCAAGACGAACAAAAAGAATACGTCAAAAAACAGCGGAAGACCGCGCAAGAATACGACCAAAAGATCGAAGACCAAGAGAAAAAGATCGCCAAGTCCGAGCGTGAAGCCCATCAAGAGCTGAAAAACACGAAGGAAGAACACGCCAAAGAACTGAAAAAAATCGACGATGAGATCAAATCCATCGACAAAGAAATCGACGCCCGCAAAGCCGCCATCGAAGAGAAGCACAAAGAAAGCACCAAAGCGTATGAAGACCGCGTCGAACTCTACCGTGAGAACCTTGAAAACAACAAGCAGCATTCGCAACAGCTGCTCGAAACGTCTTTGGAGAATTTGAAGGAAGTTTTAAGCGAAGAGAAAAAACGCCTCAAAAAAATCGAAGACACGCTCGAAAAGGATTTCGCCTCCCTTGAAAAGGCGCTGAACAATTCGATCAAAAACACCGCGGACAATTTGAAAAGCGAAGACAACGAACTCCAACACGCCATCAACATGACCCGCCGCGACATCAACAAGACCATCCGCGAAATCAGTTCCACCCTCGTCAAAATGCGCGAACGGCTCAAAAAGCCATTTGAAACCTTCAAGCGCTCGCTCGCGACGCTCACCGACTATTTCAAAGACTACAACAAGACCTTCAAAAGCGACCTCCGCCACGACATCAACACCGAACACGCGCGCCTCAACAACCTCCTAAAAGAAGACGAAAACCAAATCAACACCAAACGACGCAAAGACATCAAACGACAAATCGAACTCAATCAAGAACGTGAAAAAGCTCTGAACAACCATGCCGATGCCGTCTTCGACGTACTGCGCCGCACCATCAACATGTACAACACCCTAGCCGGTGAAACGCAAAAAACGATCGAAGACACCTTGAGCGAACACGAAACCTTCATCGACAACCACCAAGCCATGCTCAAGAAGAAGTTCGATTTGTTCCAAAGCCAAACCCCGACGCTTTTAAAGACCTTAAAAGCGTATTTAAACGAACATCCCGCCGAAAGCACCCTCAAAACCTTGAAGAAGCATTTCAAAAAACTGTTCAAGGCCATCCACGAATTCGAAAGCAACCGCCTGCACAAAGTCATTGAAACCACCAAGGCTTTAAAGCCCCTCTACCTTGAAGCGGACGACATCCGCTACTTCCTAGACGTCAAGGAAGCCTTAAAGGAAATCCGCATCCACAAAGAACGCGTCGACGTCGAAAAACAAGACGCCGTCTTGCGCCTTCAGATGAAGCAAAGCCAAAAAAAACACGAAAGAAAACTTGCCGAAATCGAGCATTCCTTCGGCCTTGAAGAACAAGAAATCCTAAGCAACACCCATCTAGAAAAGGAACGCCAGCTCCTTAAAGACATCAAAGCGCAAAAAGAAGCCGCACTTTCCGAAATCGAAAACGAACACGAAAAATCGCTCGCCACATTGCGCTACACCCTCAAAAAGGACCACGTCCGCACCGACAAAAAGCAACTCGCCTCTCGCAGCGAAACCGACCGCGAGCGCATCAAAATCAACCATGAAATCAAATACCTAGAAGCCCAAATGGACTACGATTTGCGCCTTGCCGAACTCAAAGACAACTTCCAAACGAGCGCTTTAACCACCGAACTTGAAATCGAAAAGACCCGCGAGGAGAAAAAGCGCCTAGAAAGCGTCCTCTCGCAAAAAGAAAAGCGCATCGAAGCCGAATTCGCCACCCGCGAGAAGCAACTCCAAAAGCAATTCGACAAAGACAAAGCGGCCTTGAACGACCAAATGGATAAGCTCCAAGAGGAACACAAAAACAAACTCGAATTCATCGACAAGGCCTTGCAACGGGAGACCGAAAACGCCCAACAAAACATCGACGACGTCGAAGCGATGATCGAAAGCCGATTCTCTCCTGTCAAAAACCGCTACGACGAAGTGCAAGACGTCTTGCAAACCTACGCGAAAAACGCAAAAGAATCCGAAGCCTCCCACGAAGATTTGGCGTTGCTTCTTGATTCCACCTTCAAAAACAACCTTTTGCACCTCGTAGAATTAGGCGCCGACACCCTTGAGGACGCGCACACTTTCATCGTCCGCTTAGAAGAACGCGACCTCGCCGAAGGCGAGGAACCCTCAAGACGCCTCCAATCGCAAATCAACCGCTTAAAACAAAACCGTCAAAAAGCGGTCAAAGAATACAAAACCCGGGAAAAAGACGTGCTCTCCCCCTTGAAAAAGGCTTTCGACGACGCCGAAGGAGCCCTTGGCGAAGACCAAAGCCCGGCCCATGCCAAAGAGGTCGCCGCTTCCCTTTACAACACAATCAAGGAAACCCTCCCGCCCTACATCAAGGAAATACGCGCCACTCTGGGCGAACTCTTCAAACCTTTGATCGAAAACGACGAGGAGCTCATCGAAAAAGCGAAAGCTTCGAGCGTACAAGCCAAGGAAGAGGAAAAAGAACGTTTTGAAGAAGCCAAAAAACCTTTGCAAATCAAACAAAAAGCGCTTGAAGAACAACACGAAGAACAAAGAAAAGCGCTTGAACAAGAGCTCGAAGAAGCCAAGAAACAACGCTTGATCGAACTTAGGAGCCACACCGAAAGCACCGAACAGACACTTGCATCCTTGCAAGACAAACTCGAAGAGAAAAAGCGCCGCTTCGAAGAAGACAAAGAAGCGCTGAAAACTTCGCTCGACCAAAAACTCGACGAATTGAACCAACAGCGCGACCAAAAAGAAACCGCGCTTGAAAACCGCATCCAAGAACAAAAAAACAAGATCGAAACCCGCCTCAAAGACGCCGAATCCATCTACACCTACGCCTCCGAAGGTGCGAAATCCAAAGATAAGGACATCAAAGACAACCTAAGAAACGCACTTGAGACCCACCAAGAAGATTACGACTTTTTCTACAGCGAAGCCCAAACGAAACTCGACACCCTTCAAGAAGAAAAGGAAAAGCGCCGCGAGGAAGAAAACCGCCTGCTCAAAAACAAAACCCAAGCCTTCGAACAGCAAATCCTCGACACCTCCTCCGCGCTTGATGCCAAAATCGAAAGCGTCGTGCGCGAATTGAACGACCAAGCCCGCATCAAAAAAGCCCGCCGCGAACACCTTCAAGAAACCATCCAAACCAAGGAATTAGAACTGCGCGCTTCGCTCAAGGAATCTTGCAACGCCTTAAAAGAAGCCATCCGCGAAAGCTTAGAAGCCTCTCTCATCGAAAGCGGCGAACTCGACCTTCACAAGTCCGTCGAAAAAACCCAAGAGGAGCTCATGCAAAGTTACATCGAAGAAACCGTCGCCAACATCAAAGCGACGTCGAAACACTAATTCGACCGAGAACCTAGGAGAAAGGAGTCAATCTTATGGCCAAGAAAAAATACGACCTCACAAAAGACAACGCCTCAAACAAAAGTTTGACTTCTTTAATCGACGAAAACCTTCAAAAAGAGTCGGAACTCCTCCAGCAGTTGATCCACGAAGTGGTCGAAGCCAACAAAAAAGTCAAAGACACCCACCAACAAAGGCTTGAGGAAGCGGATGAGAAATTGCGCATCCTCAATTCCGAAATCGAGCGCCTCAAAGACGAAATCAACCGCAAGGACCACGAAACCACCATCGAACAGCTCAGCTATCTCCTCGACTCGAAAGACCGCATCTTCGAAGCCCTAAACGATATGCGCACCCAATATCTCGACACCTTTTTACAGCGCGAATACGAAGAGACGAGCGCAGGACTCAAAGACCGGCTCCTCACGCTCTTCGAAGAACACACCGACGCCGACACCAACCTCACAAACTACCTCTTCTCCTTCAAAAAAGCCACTCTTGGCTTTGTCGAAGAAACGTTCGCAAAAAGCGAACAGTTCTTCAGCCGCTACTACCTAAAACAAAGCAAGACCGACGAGGTTTTCAAACACTACGAACAAAAAGGCGTCGAATTGATGGATTCCTTCGAAGACTTCCATCCCGCCTTGAAAGAAGCCTTAGAGAGCCGTACCCACATGTTGCAGGGCGAAGGCGACGAAGAACCGCTTGAAGCACGCATCCAAAAAACCTACGAAGAGCGAAAGAAAGCCTACGACGAAAAAGAAGCCGAACTCAAAAAAACTTACGACGAAAAACTAAACACCCTCGACGAAGAACTCAAAACCCTCGAGGATGACACTTTGGAGAAACTCAAAAACAAACACAAAAAACGCCTTGCGAAAGAGGCCACTTTGAAAGAGTCCCTTCAAAAAGACTTGAGAGATTTGCGCATCGACATCATCAAGGCCGAAAAAGCCAACGACGAAAAAAGGCTCAAACAACTGTTCAAAGCCTACGAACGCAAAGAAAAATCCAACCTCAACCTCTTTGAGGAGAAATTGGAGCGCAAAGCGAAAAAACAACTCAAGCCCGCCAAAGAAAAACTTTACCGCAAGCGTTTCAAAATCGAACGCGAACATTTGAACAAGCTCTACCGCCTCCGCTTCGAAAAGCAAAAGGAAACCATCCAATACCAAGATTCCCACGAACTCTTCAAACTCCGTGAAGACAAGAAAGCGCTTGGCGAAGACCTCCTCTTCAACGAACGCTACATCGGCGTCATGAAGGAGAAACTCGCCGCCTTCGAAACGTTCATGCACGAAACCATGAACTTCATCAAAGCCCTTCACGATCTGCTTTCCGACAAACACGAAGCGTTTTTGAAAACCGAACTCGCCCTCTTAGACCAACTCACCCCCTTGAAGCGCAAACTCAAAAAAAGCGAACTAGAACTCGCCAAGCAAATACGCCTCAAGCATTTCGGCCTGAAAAAAACCGGCGCGAAAATCAACCACGCCCTGAAAATGCACGCCGAAAACGTCGAATACCACCAAAAGCTCTACGACCTTGAAAAACGGATCACCGACGCCGACAAATCTTCCGTCGTCAAGCGCCTGAGCGACGAGGAACAAACCCAAAGCGACAAAATCTACCAACAAGCCCTCATTGAACTGGCCGACAAAGAATACGAACTGCAAGTTTTAAAGATTCAGTCACTTTACGACAACGAAATGAACCTGACCAAGGCTCAAACCGACCGTTTGAACATCGGCAAGGGCGTCAACGAAGCGATGGTCTCAACCACCATCGAAAGCCAAATCCAATTCGCCAAACAACAAATCCAATTCGCCGAAAGCGAATACGAACTGCGCCTGGAAAACGTCGAACGCTCTTTGGAAAAAGAACTCGAATACGCCGAAGAGAAACTAAGCGCCCACCGCCAGCAATACCAAATCGAAATCCGCGACTTAGAACAAGCCCGCGACGACAAACTCGAAGATCTCGCCTACCGCAAAGCCCTTTTCACAGACGAAAAAGATCGCAGGCGCCTCGAAGAACAAGAACAAAGCATCAAGGATAAATACAACACCCAAATCGCGGAAATCAAGGAAAAAGAGGACGCCGACGCCTACGTCCAAAGATACCGCAAACAAATCAAAGCCGCCAAAGAACGCGCCGAAAAAGCGCGCGAAGACGCAAAAAGGCTGAAAGAACGCTCGGTTTCCACCTTCGAAAGCATGCTTGAAAGCAGCGAAGAAAAGCTCGCGCAGTTCAAAGACAAAGACTCCGCTTCAAACACCCTCGCCCCCTACATCGAAAGTGAAGCCTCCAAAACGGCCCAAACGCGCCTTGACGAAGCTCTCGAAGAAGCGAAGGAACTCTACGAGGAAAAGGTGGAGAAACCCAAACAAAAACTCAAGGACTTAAACGCGAAACTCGACAAACTCCAAAAACAAGAAAGCACGAACCCCGAACGCCGCCAGCTTGAAACGGAAAAAGAAAACCTCAAAGAAGCCCACCAAGAAAGGGTCGACAAGGAAAACCAAAAACTCGAGAAAAAACTCGAAGCCCTCGAAAACGAAGAAAACGCCTTCCTTGAAAAGACCGAAAACGTCGCCAAAACCTATGAAACCCTAGTGGTCGAAACCGACAAGGACAAGCTGAAAAAAGAACTCACCGCGCAAATCAAAGCCCTCCAAAAACAACAAGCCGACACGCGGGACAAACAAAAAACGCACCTCGAAAACGAACTCAAAACCCGCCGCGAGCGCCTAGACTCCATGAAAAAAACGCTCGATTCGCACATCCGCCCGACCTTCAGGCAATACTCGTCCTTCGTCAAAAAGACCTCCTATTCGCAACGCAAAAAGGAATGGAAGGCCAGGCGCGAAATCATGGTGGAAAAGCGCAAGGCCATCAAGCGTTTGAAAGGCAAATACAAAGGCTAACAAAAACTGCACCCTTGTAAGAAGGATGCAGTTTTTTTATGGCGTTCATTTGAGCGATTGTAAGAAACTTTCACCATATTGAGGGCGCTTGACGCCGAAATTTTCCGCAAGCGTCGCGGCAAGATCGGCGAAAGATTGCCGTTCGGAAAGTTCGCCGCCTTGCAAATTCGGACCATAAACCAACAAAGGAACGTATTCCCGGGTGTGGTCCGTGCCTTCATGGGTCGGATCGTTGCCGTGATCGGCGGTGACGATGAGCAAGTCCGTCGGTTTGAGTTTGTCCATCAACTCTTTCAACTGGCCGTCGAAAGTCTCAAGGGCGTTCTTGTAGCCTTCAGGGTCGCGACGGTGTCCGTATTTCGCGTCGAAATCGACGAGGTTCAAATAGGCAAGCCCCTTGAATTGTCGGTCGGCGTAGGCGATAAAATTTTCCATGCCCTCGACGTTGTCGGCTTGTTTGTGGGATTCGCTGATGCCTTCGCCGTCGTAGATGTCGTCGATTTTTCCAAAACCGACGACGTCAAACCCCGCTTCTTGCAGATGATTGAGCGTCGTTTTGTCGTAAGGCTTAAGCGCATAATCCTTGCGATTCGCGGTGCGTTTGAAGGCGCCTTTCTTCTCCCCTTTGAAGGGTCTTGCGATGACACGTCCGATTTTGTAGGGTTCGTCCATGGTCAGCTCTCTTGCGATTTCGCACGCTTCATAAAGGGCTTTTAGCCCCACCTTTTCTTCGTGGGCGGCGATTTGCAAGACGCTGTCGGCGGAGGTGTAGACGATCAAATCGCCGGTTTCAAGCTGGTGTTCGCCGAGTTCGTCCAAAATGACGGTGCCGCTTGCGGCTTTGTTGCCGACAATGTTGCGCCCCGTCCTTTTTTCCAATTCCTCAATCAGTTCGTTTGGAAAGCCGGTTTCGGTAAAGGTTTGAAAGGGTTCGGTGACTTTAAGCCCCATCAGTTCCCAGTGTCCGGTCATCGTGTCTTTTCCGTAACTGAGTTCTTTCATGCGGGTGTGGTAGCCGATTGGGTTTTCCACAGGCTTCACGCCGGGAATCTCGGCGATGCGGCCCAGTCCTAAAGCTTCCATGTTGGGCAAGCTGATTCCGCCGGTTGCAAGGGCGGTGTTGCGCAACGTGTTTGCGCCTTCATCGCCGTATTCGGCCGCGTCGGGCATCGCGCCGACACCGACACTGTCGATCACTATCACGAAGGTTCTTTTGTACATCTAATCGCTCCTTTTGGCATGCGGATGGTATTTGTCGTACACCGCAATGAGTTGTTTTTTGTTGATGTGGGTGTAAAGTTCGGTGGTAGAAACGTCGGCGTGGCCAAGCATTTCTTGCACATAGCGCAAATCGACGCCGGCCTCTAAGAGATGGGAGGCGAAAGAATGCCGCAAAGTGTGGGGGGAAACGTTTTTCTCGATGCCGGCCTCGCGCGCCAAGTTTTTTAAAATCTTGTAAAAGCCGACGCGGCTCATGGGCTTTCCGGCTTTGTTCAAAAAAACGTTGGGTACGGGCGCTTTGGAGAGTTTCAAACGACCGCTTTCCAAATAGCGCTTGAGGGCGGAGGCGGCTTCGCTGCCGATTGGGACGATGCGCTCTTTGTCCCCTTTTCCGCTCACGTTGATGAAACCTTGGTTGATGTGCAAGTCGTTCGTCTCTAAGGCGAGCAGTTCGCCGATGCGAAGTCCGCTTCCATAGAGTAGTTCAACCATGGCTCGATTGCGCTGTGAAAGAGGCGTATCTCCTTCAGTCTTTTTAAGCAGCGCTTCTAATTCTTCGACGCTTAAAATGTCGGGGAGCTTTTTTTGTTGTTTGGGGCGGCGCACGTGAAGCAAGACGTTTTCTTTAACGATTTTTTCGTCGAGCAAAAACTGATGAAAGGCCTTCAAGGCGCTCAATTTTCTCGACACCGTACTCGCCGAAGCGTGACGTTTGCGCAACGCCATCATGTATTGTTTGACCGTGTGCTTGTCGATGTCGGTCGCTTCGGTGATGTCTTTTTTGGCCAAATACTCGATGTAATCACGCAAATCGGCGAGATAGGCGCCGATAGAGTTTTTGCTCAAATGCGAGGAGGCCTTGAGCTCGTATTCGTACTCTTTTAGCAATTGTTTGAGCATGCGCAGCCCTCCTAAAGAATCATAAAGACTTCGTTGCCAAGCAAAAGCCCTTTGCGAGTAAACGACAAGCGGCGGTCTTCTACTTTCAAAAGCCCTTTTTCGATCATTTTCGAAAGTTCGGGGTATTCTTTGAAAAGGTCGGTTTGAAACCGGGAAGCGAACTCGTCGAGATCAATGCCTTTTAACAAGCGCAACCCCATCAAAAGCGTGTCGCGTTTCGCTTCGTAAGGATAGATTTCGCAGCAATCCTCGCCGCGTTGCAAAGCGTTTGTGTAATCGCGCACTCTCTCCGGGTTGTGCCGGCGATGTCCGTCATGCTTGCCGTGGGCTCCCGCACCGACGCCGCCATAATCGCCGTCTTTCCAAATGGCCAGATTATGGCGGCACTCTTTGCCGTTTTTGGCAAAGTTGCTGATCTCGTAGTGCGTGTAGCCTGCATCGGACAACGTGTCGATGACCGTCTCATACATCGTGCCTTCCGTTTCTTCGTCGACAAGCGATAGTTCGCCCCGCTCATAAAGGCGATGAAAGCGGGTGTTTTCCTCAAGAATCAAACTATAGTAAGACACATGCTCCACGTCCAAAGCCAAAACCCTCGCCAAATCCTCTTCGACCTCGCGCAACGTTTGACCAGGAATGGCGAACATCATGTCGACGTTGACGTTGTCAAAACCGTGCCAGCGCAAACGTTTCACGGCGTTTTCGACGTCTTTTGGCCCATGCGTGCGGTTCAGCAGGCGCAGATGGCTTTCCTTGAAAGTCTGAACACCCAAGGAAATGCGGTCGACTCCGTATTTCTTCAACGTTTCAAGCAACTCGGGTCGAACGTCTTCGGGGTTGCATTCGACGCTGAATTCATCTAAGGCTTGAGGAACGCGCTTGCGCAAAGCGCGCAAAACCTCTTCAAAGTCAAAAACCTCAAGATGGCTCGGCGTGCCGCCGCCGATGTAGACGGTCTTCAAAGAAGCGAACTTGTCGCTTCTTTCAAAGAGCTCTTTTTTTAGCGCTTCAACGTAGACGCGTTGTTTCTGCGGTTTCGCCGCTTCCTTGACAAAATCGCAATAGGCGCATATGGTTTTGCAAAAGGGAATGTGGACATAAAGGCCTTCCATGGTTTCACTTCCATACTATCATGAAATCCGTTTGGCGCTAAGCGCGACGCTTCATGCGTCAGTTTGCGCTTGGCGCAGGGTTCAGCTTAACAAGGATGGTGACGGCTACGGCGCTCAAAAAGGCGATGATGCCAAGCGTAAGCAGCGTGTGAAAGGGCGAGATGGGCGCAAGGCCCACAAGCAACAATATCGGGAACCCGAAGAGAATCGCGGTTGAGGAGCCTACAACCATGTCGTTGGCCGCCGGCGTTTTGAAGTTTGGGTCCACCTCGCGAAGCAAGATGACACCGGTACTCGCGGTTCCGGTAAGCATGCCGAACATGCCCATCGTCGCCGCAAGCGGATATTCGGGATACACCCGCTTGCAGATGAAACGGACGTAAAAGACGGTCATGATTCCGACGGTGATGACCAAAATGAAAAACGGAATCCAAAGGTAGCGCAAATGTTCGATGGTGATCGCGGAGATGGCCGAGACGATCATGAAATCGAACACCAACCCGGCGATTCGGTTCAACATGTAGTTGTTCGGGTACTGCCTGGTCATGAGTTTCACTTTGCGAAGCCAAAGGAAAAGCTTTTTGGCGAGTATCGCAAAAAGCATGCCGAAGATGAAATTGAACCCCCAGATGAGCGGACGCACGGTTTCAAGCCCGAAATCGCCCAAGGCGCCTCTTTCGAGGAAATAATTGCTGGTGTAGATGAACACGTAGGTAAAGAAATACACCACGAGGACGAGCGCGATCTGCACGGTGAATTTGTCGATCGATTCGGCTACGGGGATTTCATCGGGCGATTCGATCTCTTGATTGCTCACGTGTTTGGCCCGTTGTTCGGGACTACGTGAAAGAATGCCTTTTTTGCGCATGATGTTCAAATAAATCACGCCGGCCACAGAAGCCCAAATGAATCCAAACGACGCGATTGAAAGCCCGAAAGACGCGCCGCCGACAAAGCCGTGGCTGATTTGGTAGACGCCCCCGATGTTCAGCGCTTGTCCCGGGCCTTGTCCAAAACCGAGCGGCACGAGCATGCCCGCCGATTGAAAAAGCTCCGGAAAGAGCGTATACGATAAAAGAACGGTGATGGAAAGGCCGACAAGCCCTTGCAATAGATATGTCGAAACGATGACGAGCCCGCTGAAAAAACTGCGAGAGGTTTTCGATTGCACGGTGAGTTTCTCATGCACCTTGAGACCGAGCGCGATGAATCCGAGCGCGATCGAATGATAGGTGATGATCGCCAAAAAGAGATTGGTGCTTTCAAGCTGGTCAGGTTCGACGATGCGGCTATAAATCGTTTCTTTGAAAACCAATCCGATGAAGCCGGCGATGACGGCGGTGGGCAACAAAGAACGACGGAAAATCGGTATTTTGCGGCGCAAGGTGTTGGCGAACAAAAGCAGCACCGCCAAAACGCCGAAGTGCATCATGCCTTCCCACATAATGAATTCGCGGAAATCCATAGACTACCTCTCCTTTTTTTGTAAAGCCTCGATGGTTAAAACGTATTTGAGCGCATTGCGTTTTTCCCGATTCAAAAGATAATAGGTCTTCGCTTCGTTTTGGTTGTACAAGATGAGCTTGTTTCTTTGCTGGACGGCGGCGTCGATGTGCATGATCGGCCATTCTTCGCTTCGGTCATCGAATTCGAAACGCACTTTGTCCGCAAAGAGCCGGATTGTCGCTTCCCCGATGAAGGTTTTGCGGATGGAACGTTCGACGTGAAGAACGCGTTCTTCTTCGTCGGCGAAAAGTTCCCCGTCGGCGTTTGCCACATAGCGTTTCAACGACTCCTTTTGGGCTTCGTACCAAGCGGGCGTTCGCGCATAGGGCATATCGCCTTTGACAGCGTCAAACGTGCCTTGCGTGGTGTAACGCGCCTGAAAACCGCATTCGCTGCAATACACGGTGTGTTTTTCGCTGTACAAGGTTTCATAACGGCCGCAGGATGGGCACATGAAAAATGCGCTTTCTAAGTGTTCGGCCCGCTTTTTCCCGCGGAAATGAAGATTGCGGGTTGTCGCGTATTCGTACTCGTCGACGGTCAGTTCCTCTTCAATGACCCGGTTCAATTCCTGAACGGATAACGAGGCGTATTCGTCTTTGGTCATGACCCTTTTGACGCGACCGCGCATTTTGCCCTTTCGAACGCCCTTGCCCCAACGGGGGTTGGTCAGATAGCCGCCCTCGATTGTGTAAAACAGGACGGGCACCTTCAAAAACTTGACCAGCTTGGCGATGGCCCCCGGAATCTCCATGAGCTCTCCGGAAAAAGTTGCGTTCCCTTCGGGAAAGACGCCGATGTTTCCGCCGCTTCTCACCATGCGGATGATGTCGCGGATGGTTTCGGTGTCCGAGCGGTATTTGGTTTTCGGGATAGGAGAGACGAGTTTTTTTAGGAAATACGACCAAAACCTGATGGAAAAAATCATATCGGAAGCGACGTAAAAAACGGGACCTTTGACGCTAAGCGCAACCAAAAACGGATCCACATCCATCACGTGGTTGGCTAGGATCAAATACGGTCCCTTGAGGTCTTTTTGCGGTTTGAAACGTTCCGCGCTGTGGTTGTAGCGCAGCTTGAAAAACAAGCGGAAAAAAGGCTTCAGCAAAAAGAATGTGAGTACGTGTCGGAAACGCTTCTTCATTGTGCTCCTCCATCATTCGTCGTCTAGGGATAATACGGAGAGGAAAGCTTCTTGCGGAACTTCGACTTTGCCGACGCTTTTCATGCGTTTTTTCCCCGCTTTTTGTTTTTCAAGAAGCTTTTTCTTGCGGCTGATGTCTCCACCGTAACATTTCGAGAGGACGTTTTTGCGCATGGCGCGGATGGTCGAACGCGCGATGATGCGGTTGCCGATGGTGGCTTGCACGGGCACTTCGAACATCTGCCGCGGAATCATGGCTTTCAGCTTTTCGGTGATCGCCTTGCCGCGATGGAAGGCAAAATCGCGGTGGACAATCAAACTGAGGGCGTCAACGGGGACGTGGTTGATCAAAATATCCATTTTGACCAAATCGCTTGCGCGATAGCCCTTGAAATCGTAATCGAGGGATGCGTAGCCCTTTGAGGACGATTTGAGTTTGTCGAAGAAATCGTAGACAATCTCTAAAAGCGGAAGCTCGTAGGCGATTTCGACGCGGTGTTCGCCGAGATACTGCATGTTTTTGTATATGCCGCGTTTTTCTTGGCACAATTCCATGATGTTGCCGACGTATTCTTTCGGACACATGATGGTCGCATCGACGTAGGGTTCTTCGATTTTTTCGATGTTTTGCGCTTCAGGGAAGAGATGCGGGTTGTCGATTTTTTTCATCGTCCCATCGGTGGTATGGACGTGGTAAACGACGCTTGGGGCGGTGGCGATCATGTCGATGCCGAATTCGCGTTCGATTCGTTCTTGCACGATTTCCAAATGCAGCATCCCCAAAAAGCCGCAACGGAATCCGAAACCGAGGGCTTGAGAGTTTTCCGGTTCAAAGGTGAGCGAAGCGTCGTTGAGCTTGAGTTTCTCAAACGCTTCGCGCAAATCGTTGTATTCGTTCGTATCTAGTGGAAAAAGACCGCAAAAGACCATCGGATTCATCGAACGGTAGCCCGGCAAAGGCGTTTGCGCGGGTTTGTCGGCATGGGTGAGAGTGTCGCCGACGCGAACGTTTTCAACCGACTTGATCGAAGCGACCAAATACCCGACGTCGCCGGGGGCCAAATATTGACGGGGTTCTTGTTTGGGCGTGTTGACACCGATTTCACTGACTTCATACACTTTTTCGCTGGCCATCATGCGGATCTTGTCGCCTTTTTTCAACACGCCGTCGACAACGCGAATCGAGGGGATGACGCCGCGATAGGGGTCGTAGATCGAATCGAAGATGAGCGCTTTCAAAGGCGCATCGATATCGCCCTGCGGAGGCGGAAGCCTGTCAATGATCGCATCGAGAATCTCTTCGATGCCTTTGCCTTCTTTCGCGCTTGTGAGGATGGCGTCTTCGCCGGAGAGACCGATGACGTCTTCCAAATCTTTTTTGACTTTTTCGACATCCGCGCTCGGCAAGTCGATTTTGTTGATGACGGGAATGATTTCAAGGTCGTTGTCGAGTGCGAGGTATACGTTCGCTAACGTTTGCGCTTCTATTCCTTGCGCCGCATCCACGACCAAAAGAGCTCCTTCGCAAGCCGCTAGGCTGCGGGAGACCTCGTAGGAGAAATCCACATGACCGGGGGTGTCGATCAAGTGAAGAATGTAGGGGGTGCCGTCGGTGTGCTCGTATTTGAGTTCGACGGCGTTTAGTTTGATCGTTATGCCGCGTTCGCGTTCCAAATCCATACTGTCCAAAAACTGTTCGCGCATCTCCCTGGCGGTGATGGATTTCGTTTTTTCCAGAATTCGGTCGGCCAAGGTGCTTTTCCCATGATCGATATGGGCGATGATGGAAAAATTACGGATGGTCTTTTGGCGCTTCTTGACGGCATCGTCGTTGATGTCGGCCATGGCTATCTTCCTTTCGTGACGCTCACACTATTTTACACCAAAAAGGGACGATTTTCAACTTGAAGCGTCCCCTTGGCTTTTGTAAAAATCCTTGTGGCGCAAGTATTTTGTTTTGGTCAGTTCGTAGTCCACGCTGGTACGCTTGCGCCCCTTTTGGTCGGTCCATACATCCTTGTTGACGCGCGTTTTTTCAAAACCGAGGGCTTCGTACACGCGTTGCGCCCGTGTGTTTTCAACCATTGTGTCGAGCTTGATTGTTTCGACTGCGCGTTCATCAAACAAATACACGATGAAGGTTTTGAGCGCGTCTTTGCCGATGCCTTTGTTTTGCGAGGCGGGTTCGCATATCTTGATGCCGATTTCGGCGACATCCTTGTCGATTTCGTGGTTCATCTCGCCAATCGGTTCTTTGTTTGAATTCTCGAGTATGTATAGCCTTGAAGGGGCGTCGGGCGCTTCTTCCTGTCTTTGAAGGCCCGTGCGCATCTTGTGGCGGTCGACGGTTAATCCATCCGGGAAACCGGCGTGTTCCATCACGGCGCCATCGGACCACCAATCTGCAAGCGTGTCGGTATCTTCAGGGGTTGCGGGTCTTATGCGGCATTGTCTTCCTTTGAGCATGTCGTCCTCCTTGATGGGCGTTGTCGTAGTCATTTTATCACATTTTCCGGCGTTTCCAAACAAAAAAAAGACGCCGACGAAACGGCGTCTTTTAATCATTGCGCGCCTATAAGCCATGTTCTGTACCCGGTGGGCGGCAACCATTTATCTGCGTGCGTAGCACGCCTCTTCTTCGGTTCAAATTTCCGTTGAAGAGCGCCCCTACCAAAATTTGGGTTTCTGGCTCGCGGGGTTTACCCGTTCCACCCCGGACGTTTCCATCCGGGCTCGTCTCTGTGGCACTTTTAAAGGTACTGCCGCCCGAAAAGGGCGGGGTCCCAGCCGTCATCCGAAGATGCATAGCGTTATGGTTTCCGCTATCGCGAACACTACAGGCGTCTCAGCCTGTGCCAGCATGGACTTTCCTAACGTTTGGCGAACGTTCGGTTGCCCGGCGCGCAATGATTCAAAAATTCATTCTATTTGTTTTTGTTGGACTCCCGCTTGTGGCGGGGTTTTTGGTCCTGGTTGGGTTTTTTATCTTTGCTTGATTTCTTGTCGTCCTTTTTCGGCCCGTCTCCCTTGGGCTTTGGCAGGGTGGCCTTGCGGGAGAGGTCGATGCGGCCGCGTTCGTCGATGCCGATGACTTTCACATCGATGCGGTCGCCAAGCTTGACGACGTCTTCTACCGAACGGACGCGTTCGTGCGCGAGTTTGGAGATGTGGCATAGACCGTCGGTTCCGGGCCATAGTTCGACAAAGCAGCCGTATTTTTCGATGCGGACGACTTTTCCGTTGTAGACTTCGCCGACTTTTGCGACACGGACAAGGTCTTCAATTTCTTTGAGCGCGTTGTTGATGGGTTCCATTTCCGTGTGCATGATGGTGATTTTGCCGTCTTGTTCGATGTCGATTTTGACGTCGTCGTTGCGGTCGATGATGTCGGAGATGATTTTTCCGCCCGGACCGATGACGTCGCGGATTTTGTCGGGGTCGATGACCATGATTTTGACTTTCGGTGCGTATTTGGAAACCTCTTTGCGGGGTTCGGCGATGACCGAAGTCATGTTCTCAAGAACTTCTAAACGGGCTTTTCTGCCTTGTTCGAGCGCTTCTTTGAGGATATCCTTTGAAAGCCCGGCGATCTTGATGTCCATCTGCAAAGCGGTGATGCCGTCTTTCGTCCCGGCGACTTTGAAGTCCATATCGCCAAGGTGGTCCTCAAGCCCTTGAATGTCGCTTAGGATGCGGTAGGTGTCGCCTTCTTTGACTAGGCCCATCGCAATGCCGGCTACGGGCGCCTCAATCGGGACACCGGCGGCCATCAAGCTTAAACAGCCCGCGCAAATGCTCGCTTGCGAAGTCGAGCCGTTGCTTTCAAGAATTTCCGAAACGATGCGGACGGTATAAGGGAAGTCCTCTTCGTCGGGCATCACTTGGTAAAGGGCTCGTTCGCCGAGCGCGCCGTGGCCGATTTCCCGGCGTTTTGGCGGTCCATAACGGCCGGTTTCGCCGACGCTATAAGGCGGAAAGTTGTAATGGAGCATGAAGCGCTTGTTGTCGGTGTCGGAGAGGCCGTCGATGATTTGATGTTCCCCGAGTGCGCCTAATGTGGTCACGCTGACCGCCTGGGTCTGGCCGCGGGTGAACATCGCGCTGCCGTGGGTGCGCTCAAACACGTCGATTTGCGAATCGAGTTCGCGGATTTCCTCAAGCTCGCGTCCGTCGGGACGCTTGCTTTCTTCGACGATTAAGCGGCGGACTTCTTCCTTGACCACTTCGTCGACGTAGGTCTTCGCGTCGTCGATTTTCTTTTGCAATTCTTCTTCGTCAAGCGATGCGAAAGCGGTCTCAAGCGTTTCTTCGACTTTGTCTTTGACGCCCGAGATGATCTCGCCGCGCAATTCACGGTCGAAAGTGTGCACGGCCTGGTGGATTTTTTCTTTGAACGAATCGTCAATCAAAGTGACCGCGTCGGTGTCGAAAGGCTCTTTTTCAAAGCTGAACTTCTCTTCGCCGAGTTCTTCGACGATTTCCTCTTGGAACGCGACGATTTTCTTGATCCACTCGTGCGCGAACATCATCGCATCGAGCATCACGTCTTCGCTGACCTGCTTAGCGCCGGCCTCGACCATGTTGATAGCGTCTTTCGTTCCGGCAACCGTCAAGTCAATGTCGGAATGCTCAAGGTCTTCTTCGGTCGGGTTCAACACGAACTCGCCATCGACGCGGCCGACGACGACGCCGGCGATCGGGCCGTCAAAGGGAAGGTCGCTTAGGGCGAGTGTGAGCGAGCTGCCAAACATCGCCGCCATCGGCGGTGAATAGTCCGGGTTGCCGCTCATTACGGTGTTGATGATTTGGACTTCGTGGCGAAAACCGTCCGGAAACAAGGGGCGCAGGGGACGGTCGATGAGTCTTGAAATCAGTGTTTCTAGTTCGGAAGGCTTGCCTTCGCGTTTGAAGAATCCACCGGGAATTTTACCGGCGGCGTAGAGTTTTTCCGTGTAGTTGACCATCAATGGGAAGAAAGGCATGTCTGTCGGTTCTTTTGAAGCCTGCATGACGCTTAAAACGCCCGTATCGTTGTACCGGACGAGTGCTGCGGCCGTCGCTTGTCTAGCGACGCCACCGATTTCCACGCGCAGAGTTCTCCCATCGAGGTCCATCTCGAATACTCTGGCTTTTTTCATTTCTTTTTCCTCACTTTATTATCATTTTTCCATTTATCTATCATACCATAAAACCGTCAATAAGTATAGTCTTTTGGCATCTCTTTACCTTTTGCCGGTCTGCAATGAAAAGCGCCGCTTTTGCGGCGCATTCGATTTCAAGTCATTTTCGAAGCATGCCGTACCCGCCGTAAAGCGGTCGTGTCTCCGTTGCTGTAATCATCATTTGTTCGTCGTAGGATTTCAAAAAATTGATGACTTTCTTGGTGTTTTTGCGGGAGATGTGCATGATGAGCATTTCTTTTCGGTCGTCCTTGCCGTAAGCGTCGACGGCGGTCACGCCGTAGCCTTTGGCGCGGAGGTCGATCGACATGCGTTTGCCTAGCGTCTTTTTCACGATGGCTTCGACGCGGACCGAACCAAGGGCCAACTTATCTTCAATGATGGTGCCGTAATAATTGCCGAGCGAAAAAGCCAGGGCGTAGACGACAACTTTCATGGGGTCTGAAGTGATGTCGGTTAAGATGGTGACGGCCAAAATCACCCAAAGGACGACTTCGAAAAAGCCAATGGTGGCCCCCAAAATCTTTTCGCCTTTCGTAATCAGTACAATCCGCACGGTCGCCATGGCGACTTCGATAATCTTTCCGAAGAATATGAAGCTGTATAGCCAAATAGGATGGATGTTCTCAAGAATTTCAGACATGCTTTCCTCCTTCAAAGCGCGCGAGCGCTTTGCCTTCGATGTAGACGGTTTTCGGACGAGTCATGATGTCGAAAGGGTCGCCGTCCCACAAAACAAGATCGGCGTCCTTGCCGGGAGCGATGGAACCAACGCGGTCGTCGATTCCGCTCAAACGGGCGGCGTTTATGGTGATCGCTTCAAGGGCCTTTTGCCGGGACAGACCGGATTTGACAAACAGCGCGGCTTGCACCAAGATGTTGTCGGTCGTCACCACGGGATGGTCGGTCATGATGGAAAAGGGCACCTCGTGTTTGTCCAAAATGGCGGCGCTTTGAAAGGTCCTTTGCGAGGTTTCGTATTTGCCTCTCGCGCCAAGTGTAGGGCCCAAAATAACGGGAATCCCGCTTTCCTTGACGGATTTTGGAATCAGGTGGGCTTCGGTTGCGTGTTCGATGGTGGCGTCGAGGTCGAATTCTTTGACGATGCGGATGGCGGTCATGATGTCGTCGCTGCGGTGCGCATGGATTTTGACCGGCATGCCCTCAAACACGCGTTTCAAGCTGTGAAGCTTCATGTTGAAAGCAGGCTTGTCGGCTTTTCCGGCGTCAAAAGCCCGCCATTCTTCATGGTATTCTTTCGCTTTGTGGAGCCATTCGCGCAAAATGGCCGCATTGGCCATGCGCGTAGAGGGGCTTCTTTTTTGGCCCGAGTACACGCGTTTCGGGTTTTCGCCGAGCGCCATTTTCATAGCGGTCTCTTCGACGAAAACCATTTGTTCGGCGGTGTCGCCGATAGTTTTCATCGCGGCGAACGTGCCGCCGATGATGTTTGCGCTGCCCGGCCCGCTCACAACGGTCGTGACGCCGCTTGCGGCGGTGGTTTCAAAAGCCTTGTCGCGGGGATTGACGCTGTCAAGCCCTCTTAATTCCGGATACACGGGGTCGGTCGTTTCGTTTAAATCGTTGCCTTCGAACATGATGCCTTCTTCGGCGATGCCCACATGGCAATGCGCTTCGACAAGTCCGGGCGTCAAGGCGGCGCCTTTTGCGTCGATGACGGTGTATTCTTTAAAACGGTCGCTGGAAAACGTCCGGCCCGTTTTCTCAATTTTCCCGTTTTTAAAGGCGACGTATCCGTTTTCGCCATTGATCGATTCCATGGTGAACAACGTTGCGTTTTTGATGACGATCATTTTATATCCTCCCGGAGCCTTTTTTGTTCCTCTTCGTTCAATTGAAGCTTTTCTTCGTGCAATTCTTTGATGTATCTTGACGTGGTGCGAATCATACCGGTGATAGGGATGGCGAGGATGATGCCGACCACTCCGAAGAGATAACCGAAAAAGACAAAGGCGCTAAGCACGAGCAACGGATGAAGCTTGGTTTCCTTGCCCATGATGAGAGGTTGAGCGACGTTGTTTTGAATCATCTGCCCCACAACGACGGTGATCATAATGGCGATGGGCGCGTATTCGCCGAAAAGGAGTGTGTCGTCGGTGAGCGAATAAAGCACCGGCAAAACCATGGCAATAAAAGGCCCGACATAAGGAACGATGTCAAAAAAGCCAAGCATGAACCCAAAAAGCGGACTACGCTCACGGAAACCGAGAATGAAAAAGACGATGGTGAACACAATCGCCATCACGAACATTGTCAAGAAGCGTCCGTTGAAGTATTCTTCAATGACACGGTTTGCGCGCTTGGTCAGCTCAATCACATGGTGTCGAACCTTTTTGGGGAAAACAATCACAATGCCTTCGTATATACGGTGACGGTCGTTCAAGATGAAAAACAAGAAAACGGGCACCAAAACAATGGTGATGACGACCGTTGTCGCGCTTTCAAACACCGAAAAGAGATCAAAATCCCGGGCAATGATGTTTTCAACTGTCAAAATCTCTTGCAGCCGCTTGAAAATTTCGTCGAGAAATTCATGGCGGGAGACAAAATCGGTGATGGCGCTCAACACCCTAGGCCAGTCGTTTTCGATAAACGACACCGCCTGCGTATAGATAAGCGTACCGGCAAATCGGCCAAAGAAGAACAGCACAACGCCCACAATCGAGAATACGATGGCTGTGTTGAGCAACCGGTTCTTAAGCTTCAGCCTTCGTTCAAGCAAACGGAAAAGGGGCGCCAAAAGATAGCTTAAAAAGAGCGCAATGGAAAAAGGAAGCACGATGGCGACAAAGGCCTTGATGAAACGTTCCACAAACGCTTCAAATATCATGCGAAACAAAAACAAAATCACAAGCGAAAGGGCGACAACCCCCAAATTGATCAGCCATTTTTTGCGTCTTTCCATATCCGCCATAGCAGGCCTCCTCAAACGTTCTGCATTCAACGTTATTATAACAAATTTTCACGCTTTCAACCAAAGAAAGCGAAGATATTCCCATAAAAACCGCACCCTTATGACGGAGACCGTCTTTAGGGTGCGGTTCGTTTGGCAATCTAGCGGCGCAGACCGAGCTTTTTAATCAGTTCACGGTAGCGCTCAACATCTTTGTTGGCAAGATAACGAAGCAGATGACGACGGCGGCCGACTTTCTGCAATAGGCCGCGGCGCGAAGTGTGGTCTTGCTTGTGGGTCTTGAGATGTTCGTTCAAGAGTTTGATTTCACGCGTAAGCACGGCGATTTGCACTTCGGGAGAACCGGTGTCTCCTTCTTTCGTGCGGAACTCTTCAACGATTTTCTGCTTTTCTTCTTTGGTCAAAGCCATGATGCATCCTCCTTTGTGTAAAATCTTACCCAAAACCTAGTGCCGCGTCGAGGAATCGACGGACCAAGTAACGGGCGCAAAAAGTATTATAGCATATTTTTTACGTATTGCAACAGCCAACGCGCATTTCTAGAAAAATCCTATCGTTTGTGTTTCAACACGCTTTTCGCTTCTTCGACATCCTTTTCGATGCGTTCGACTAGCCTTTCGGCCGTCGGAAAATGGAGTTCGTCGCGAATCCGCTCGATAAAGCTTGTTTCGATGGTTTCTCCGTAGATGTCGTCGTCGAAATCGAAAAGGTGGGTTTCAACGCTTAAGACGCCGCTTGGGTTGAGCGTTGGGTTGTGGCCGACGCTGCTGATCGAATCGTGCCACGTTCCGCGCACTTTCGTACGGGTTGCGTAGACGCCGCGGGCGGGCACGAGGTATTCGCCCGTGTCGATGTTGGCGGTCGGATACCGGATGGTGCGACCTTTTTGCGAGCCCTTGACCACTTTTCCTTCAACCGAATAATATCTTCCGAGATACGGTTTTACGACGGCCACATTCCCCGCCTCGATCGCTTCACGGATAAAGGTGCTGCCGATTTTGTCCCCGGAACGTTTTTGTTCGGAGACGACAACCGTCTCAAAATCTCCATGGTCCATCAAGGTTTGCGCGGTGCCGGCGGCCTTTGCGCCGAAAGCGAAATCAAAACCGCAAACCAGCGTGTCGATGTCTGAAAGGTAATGATCGATGAACGTTTTTGGGGAGAGCGAAGCCTTATCTTTGTTGAAGCGAATCAAATACACAGTGTCGACGCCGTAGTCCTCAAAAATCTCCAACTTCTTTGAAAGCGGCGTGATATAACGGTAGTCCATATCCATAAGCACCGCTTTGGGGTGTTTGTCAAACGTGATGACCGCCTTTTCAAGATTTCGTTGCTCAGCCAGTTCCATGGTTTTTTCCAGCAACGCGCGGTGCCCTTCGTGCACGCCGTCGAAAAAACCGATTGCGGCTGCGGTTTTGCGGGGGATTTTGACGCCGTTGAGTTCGGTAACGTTCATAAGTGACACCTCACAAGAAAACTCTTTCGGCGCGATACTCATTGTTTTCGCGCCGATAAAGGGCAAGCAGATTGTTTTGCGCATCGACGATGCGCAACAGCTTCGCATCGTGTTCGATCGACAACGGCCGGCCGTTCTTGATCGGCGCGGGGTCGGTTTCGTGCGTATGGGCGGGAATGTTTTTGAGCGCTTCATTGAAGCTTAAAAGCCGACAACGCCCGGTTTTCACTTCAGAAAGGGTGTGCGCTTCTTCCAAAGTGAAAAGCCCCGATTCTACGCGGACAATATACGATGTCCGCGCGGTCGTGCCAAGCTTTTCGGCAATGTCTTTGGCGAGTTGGCGCACAAAAAGGCCTTTGCTTCCTTTGACAAAAAGTTCCGTTTCGTAAAGTCCGTTTGTTTGTTTCAAATCGCTTGTCCGCCTTAGTTTAAAGACGGTAAGCTTACGGGGCGGAACTTCGGGAATGGCTTCTCCTTTGCGGGCGTATTCGTAGAGCTTTTTGCCGTTCACTTTGACGGCCGAATACGCCGGAGGAACCTGATGGTATTCGCCAAGCATGCTTCGCAACACGTCATCAAGCCTAGAAAAATCGGTTTGCTCTCTCTTATCGACTACCCTTCCGGTATGATCAAGCGTATCGGTTTCTTCGTTAAAGACCACGCCGAAACGGTAGGCTTTCTTGTCCTGGTTCAAATACTGCATGATTTTCGTGCCTTTGTTTATGCCTAAGACCAAAACGCCTTCCGCTTCGGGGTCAAGCGTACCGGCGTGGCCGACTTTGCGGGTTTTGAAGATTTTACGGCACGCATCGACGCAGTCGTGCGACGTCATGCCTTTGGGTTTTTGAAGCACCAAAATTCCGTCCATAAGAAATCACCGGCTATATTATACACCAAAAGCGCCCAAAAGAAAAAGGAATCGAGGGGGATGCCCCGATTCCTCATGAAAAAAGCCTCGAAGAGGCTTTTCTCTAAACGCTTTTAACCCATTCGACCAATGCGTCTTTGGGCATGAAGCCGGCTTTTTGGGAAACGACCTCGCCGTCTTTTAAAACAAAGAGCGAGGGAATGCCTTGCACACCGTATTGCTGTGCAAGCGAAATGTTTTCATCGACGTTGACTTTTACCACGTTGATATCGTCGTTTTCATCGGCCACTTGTTCCAAAACAGGTCCGATCATTTTGCAGGGTCCGCACCAGTCGGCGTAGAAGTCCAGCAAAACCAAACCTTCTTTCACTTTTTCGTCAATATTTGTGCTGTCGGCGTATTGAACGGCCATAATATTCCTCCTTTATCGATTTCATGTCTATTATACTAAGAATTGTTTGCGAACTCAATTGTTTTGCTTGCGACAAATACGTTTTTTGCACGCAGTCTCAATCGAAATACAAAACGGTGACGCCTTGTCCGCCCTCGCTGCCCTCGCCATCGCGATGGCGTTTGACAAGATCGTGTTCCGAGGCGACTTCTTTGACCATTTTACGGAGGGCCAATGTGCCAAAACCGTGGATGACGGTCGCGTAGGGCTGTTTGGAGAGCGCGCAATCGTCGATGTATTTCATCAAGCGTTCACGGGCGCTTTCGACGCGTTCACCGCGAAGGTCCAAAGTGCTTGACACTTGTTTTTTCGGGGTTTTCGGAGTTTGTTTTTGTTTGGACGATTCTTCGCGCTTTTGTTCTTCGGCGTATTCGATCTCGTCTTCTTTGAAGACGCTTTTCAAAGCGCCCATCTTCACAAGCCAACCGCCCTTTTGCCTTTTTTCAAGTTCTCCGTAACGGTTGAATTTCAAGATATAAACGCGGTCGCCGGGCTTGAAATCGTGCGACTTGTCGGTCTTGTGGTCCTTTTTCTCTTCAAGGGTTTTTGCGGCGTGTTTTTTTTCCGCAAGTTCGTGCTCTTTAAAGGATTTCGTCTTCATCTCTTCTAGTTCGCGAATGAGTTGTTCCGCTTTTTCTTTGGTCTGTCGCATCGCTTTTTGGTTTTCGACTTCGAGCTTTTCGCGGATGGTTTCCCGTTCGCTTTGGAGTTCCCTTTTCAAGTCTTTCACCGCTTGACGTTCTTCTTCGAGTTCTTTTCGCAACGATTCGGTCTTTTGCACTTCTTGGTCGAGTTTGACGCTTTCTTTTTTGAGCTTGTCGATCAAATCGCTGACTTCGCTTCTTGTGGTCAGTACGTCTTTTTGAGCGCCTTCGATGATGGTCTTTGAAAGGCCTAGACGTTCGCCGATCAAAAAGGCGTGGCTCTCACCGGGCGTTCGAAGCAAAAGCCTATAGGTGGGGTTCAGTGTTTCTTCGTCGAATTCTACACTGGCGTTCATGACGAAATCTTTGGTGTAAGCGTAGGCTTTGAGTTCCGGGTAATGCGTCGTCGCGACGACGATGCTTTCTTTTTGGGCGAGGTGTTCTAAGATGCTCATCGCAAGCGCCGAACCTTCTTTCGGGTCGGTGCCGCTTCCAAGTTCGTCAAGCAAAATCAGCTGGTTGTCGTCATAATGCTTCAAGATGTCGACGATGCGGCTCATGTGGGAAGAGAAGGTCGAAAGCGATTGCTCGATGCTTTGTTCGTCGCCAATGTCGGCGCGGATAGCGTCAAACAGCCGGATGGAGCTTCCTTCGAGAACGGGAATCATCATCCCGCTTTGCGCCATGATGTTGAGCAACCCGATGGTTTTAAGCGCCACCGTTTTTCCCCCGGTGTTGGAACCGGTGATGACCATCATCTTCGTTTCTTTGTCGAAGGTGATGGTGTTGGCGACGACTTCTTCTTTGGGAATCAGCGGATGGCGCGCTTTCAAAAGATGGATGGTGTCTTTTATGTCGGGAACCGCTCCCTCGATTTCGTAGCCGTAATCGGCTTTGGCGAACAAGAAATCCAGTTCCGAAATAAGGTGCGTGTTTTGCCGCAAAACATCGCTGTGGTTGCCGACTTCTGCGCTCAAGACGGTAAGGATTTTCTCAATCTCATGCTTTTCCTTGGTTTCAAGCTGAAGCTTCTTAGCCGTGAGCGACTGTACGTTCGACGGTTCGATGTAGGCGGTCTCCCCGCTGTTCGAATAATCGATGATCGTGCCTTTTACAGAGTTCTTGTCGCCGGCTTTGATGGGAATGACGTAGCGGTCGTGGCGGATGGTGATCAATTCTTCAGCGAGTTTTTTCTTTTCGCGTTTCAAAGCCGTTTCCAAAGCGTCTTTGATGCGCCGTTCTTGGGTGTTTAGTTCCTTGCGGATGCTTTTGAGTTCTTTTGAGGCGTCGTCCTTGATTTCGCCGTGGTCGTCAAAGACGTTTTTGATGGCCTTTTTGAGCGTCTCGGGCGCTTCGATCGCTTCGGCGTAACGGGCTATGTCGAAGGTTTCTTCGATGCGTTCGGGGTAGCGCAGGGTTTCTCTTTTGATGCGTGCGGACGCTTCGATATGGTCCAAAACCTCGATAAAATCACGAGGTTCGAGCGTGCCTTGAATGTCCGTGCGCTTAAGGGCGGCGGACAAATCGTGGACGCCGAAAAACGAAGGCTCGGCTTCCTCGGCGATGTATTGATAGGCTTCTTTGGTTTCGTGCAAAGTTTTCCGCAAAGATTCCTCATCGGTCATAGGCTCTAAGCGGTCGACCTTATCTTTGCCTGAAGCGGTTTGCGCCTTTTGTTTCAGCAGTTCTTTAATCTTTGAGAATTCCAAAATCTTGGTGTCGAACGACATACAATCACTCCTCGCGCCTATCATTTTACCAAATTTCATGGTAAAATACACTATGAGGATGTGAAAAAGATGAACTATGTCCTAACCTTAAACGATGCGCAAACGAAAGCGCTCGTCGACTTCTACAGAAACGCCAAAGTCAAGCCGCCCAACGAAAACGTCAAGGCCTTCATCAAAACCGACAACTTGATCGTTACGGTATACCACTCAAACAAAGTGGTCTTTCAAGGCAAGCAGGCCGAAGAAGCGTTTTTCTTTTGGCACGAGACCTTTGACATGCCCGAACTCCAAACGAAAAGCCAACCGGCTTCTTCGGTTGATTATTTCACCCCCTCAATCGGCAGCGACGAGTCCGGCGTCGGCGATTATTTCGGTCCTTTGACCGTTTGCGCCGCCTATGTCGACGACGAGATCAAGCAAACGCTCGACGTCAAAACCATCAAGGATTCCAAAACCGTTTCCGATGAGGAAATCTTGGCTTTGGCGCCGAAACTCATGAAATCGGTTCCTCATGCCCTCTACATCCTCCACAACAAAAAATACAACCAGCTCGTCGAAAAAGGATACAACGCCCATCATCTCAAAGCGTATCTCCATGCGCAAAGCCATAAAAAGCTCATCACCAAAATCAAAAAACGGCCGACCATCGTCATCGACCAGTTCTGCCGTGAAGAAACCTATATGCACTATCTCCAAAAATTCAAAGACCCCATCAAGCCCGATGTGTTCTTGACAAAAGCCGAAAGCCATTACGCAAGCGTCGCGATTGCCTCGATCATCGCCCGCTACGCTTACCTTGAGGAACTGAGAAAACTCGGAGAAATCCTCGGGGTCGAGCTCAAAAAGGGCGCTTCGAAAGCCGTCGACGAACAAGCCCACGATCTTTTGAAAAAGTACGGCTCCAACCGCCTCAAAACGTTCGCGAAAATTCATTTCAAGACTACGAGAAAGGCCTCATCCCTGCCTAGATAAAACCGAAGTTTGCTTCGGTTTTTCATTTGTCCTCGCGTTTTCAAAGTGGTACAATCGAAAGAGACATCGCAAGGAGGATTGCTATGTTTGAAATCGTGCTTTTATCCGCGCTCATCATCCTTATATATTATCTGATCGTTTTTGGTCTCGCCGAACTCGCCCGCGATTATTCGCTTGCGGATGTGCTTTGGGGATTCGGTTTCGTCACGCTGGCCGTGGCGCTCGTTTTCATCCGCCACAACACGGTGGGCTTCATTCACCCCGCGGGGTCCTTTGTGACGCTTTTCATCATGCTTTGGGGTCTTCGCCTCTTTTACTACCTCGGCAAACGCAACCAAAAATTCGGCGAAGATTTCCGCTACAAAGAACTAAGAACGCGGCTGAGTGAGTGGTCGCCACGCCTTTCGGCCCTAAGGCGCATCTTTTTGGTCCGGGCGCTTATGATGTTTGTCGTCGCCTTGCCCATCGTCATCGTCCACGCCTATCCGACCGACACCGAAATCTTTCAAAATCTTGATGCGAGAGGGCACATAGGCATCGCGGTCGGGGGCGGCTTGTTTGTGGTCGGATACCTCCTTGAAATCATCGCCGATGGGCAACTGTGGACATTCAGGCGCCGTTTAGAAAACCGGGGCCGCGTCCTGAAAACCGGCTTGTGGCGCTTTTCAAGACATCCCAACTATCTCGGCGAAATACTTATCTGGTGGGGCGTGTTCATCGTAGTCGCGACCAACGCCCAACCGATTGGTTGGGTTACGATTCTCTCACCCCTTTTGGTCACATTCCGTTTGCTGTTCGTCAGTGGCATCCCCGCTGTCGAGAGGCGCTTGCAAGACAACAAGGAATACCGCGCCTACCGCGAAGCCACAAGCGTGTTGATCCCTTTGCCTCCCAAAAAACGCCGCTAAAAAGCCGACTTCGGTTCGGTTTTTTTTTCTTTTTTAAAAAAGTGTGCGTTTTTTCTTCTTATTTAGAATTTTTGTGGTAAGATAAGAATGCCAAAATAGGAGAGTGATTCCATGAGTTTGTTTCTAAAATTGTATCCTATCGCCATCATCGTCTTCTTTGCCGTCGACATGCTTTGGCTCGGTGTCGTCGCGAGACGCTTTTACCAATCGCAAATCGGACACCTTTTGAAAGAAAACGTCAATTGGATCGCCGCCTTCATTTTTTATTTCGTTTTCGTGGCCGGGGTCGTCTTCTTTGCAATCATGCCCGCATGGCGTGATGAATCGGCGCTTATGGCGTTGCTCTTCGGAGGGTTTTTCGGCTTTGTCGCCTATTCGACCTACGATTTGACCAATTTGGCCACCATGAAAGACTGGCCGCTGCTTGTGACCATTGTGGATTTGGCCTGGGGAACGGTTTTGGGCGCATCGACGAGCTTAATCACCTATCTCATCTTTTCATTGATTCAGTAACGGAGGGTTTGCTATGAACACTTTAACCTTGAACAAAGACGCGTTTTTCCATTCTTTCATGGCGGGGGCCAAAGAAGTCATCCGCCGCAAAAACAACCTGAACGAAATCAACGTCTTCCCCGTCGCCGACGGCGACACCGGAAGCAACCTAGCAAGCATGATGCAGACAATTTTAAGCGAGAGCACTTTGGACGCATCGACCGAAACAACGCTCAAAAGCATCGCCGATGCGGCCTTGATTGGCGCGCGGGGCAATTCGGGCATCATTTTCGCCCAATACATCAACGGGCTCTTAGACGCCTTGAAAACCCATGAGGAAATCACTTTGGAACGCTTCGTCGAATCCGCCGAAGCGGCGGTTCCTTACGCTTATGAAGCGATCGCGACTCCGGTTGAGGGAACGATGATCACCTTGATGCGCGAGTTTGCGCAAACGCTCAAACAGCTTGCCGAAAACGTCAAAGATTTGGGCGAACTCCTAGCCAAAGCGTTTGAGACGTTGAAAACCGCGCTCCATAAAACCACCGAGATGTTGCCGTCCCTTAAAAAAGCCAAGGTCGTCGACGCGGGCGCCAAAGGTTTCGTGCATTTCATCGAAGGCTTCACAAACCATGTGCGTCAAAGCAAGCTTGAAACCGAGTTTGACGAAGAACTCGGCGCTTCCGGCGACAACGACCACGACAATTTCGAAAACGAAACCTACCGCTATTGCACCGAAGGTTTGGTGCAAGGCGAGAATCTCGACACGAACGCCGTGAAAGCGTCGCTAATGGATTTGGGCGACTCGCTCGTGGTGGCCGGCAACGACAGCACCGTCCGCGTCCACATCCACACCGACCGACCGCAAGATGTCTTTTTCCGCTTAAGGGAATTCGGCACAATTGTCGAACAGAAAGTCGACGACATGAAAAAGCAATACGAAATCGTCCACAACCGCAAACACGACATCGCATTGGTGACGGATTCCATCGCCGACTTACCCAAAAGCTTTGTCGACGACCACCAAATCCACGTCGTGCCAATCAATTTGATGATTGAAGATTCCAACTACTACGACAAGCTGACCATATCATCGGAAAATTTCTACCGTTTCATGGACGAACTTGAAACTTACCCATCAAGTGCGCAACCCAACCAAAAACAGATGGAAAACTTTCTGTCCTTTCTAAGTACATATTATCCGAACATTCTCGTCTTAAGCGTTTCCGCAAAAATGAGCGGTACCTACAACGTGTTCCAACAAGCCGCAAAAACGCTTGAAAACACTGAAACGAACGTTCGCGTATTGGACACCAAGCAAAATTCCGGCGCCGAAGGGCTGCTTGTGATGAAGGCGGCCGAACTCATCGACGCGGGAACATCGCTTGAGGAAACCGCCAAAGAAATCGAAACCCTGATTCCGAAAACCAAGATTCTCGTCTCCGTGCAGACCCTCAAATACATGGTCCGTTCCGGACGACTCAGCAAAGCCGGCGGCGCCGTTGGGAAAATCGTGAATCTAAAACCTGTGGTCTCCATCGACGAAACCGGCGAGGGCATCATCTTCGAAAAGAGTTTCCGCCTAAAATCCGCCACCAACAAAATCGCCCGGCACGTGCAATCCGTCCATGAAAAAAAGGGCGTCGAACGTTACGCCATCGTCCACGCCAACGCGCAAAAGCGCGCCGATGAATACGAAAAACTATTCACCGAGCTTTTGGGCCGCCCGCCCGCTTATGTCATGGACATCTCGACGGTTGTCGCCATGAACGCGGGCATCGGCACCGTCGCGCTCGCATACATCGCCAAATAGGAGGATTTTATGGAAATCATTCTTTACGCCGCGATTATCGTGTTCGCATATTTTCTTTCAGGCTTCCTGCTTGCCCAGCGCTTGCGGGACAATTCCATCGCCGACATCATGTGGGGAATGGGCTTCGTAATTTTGGCGCTCTTCCTCGCTTCATACGCCGCCTTCTTTGAAACCATCACCCTATCCGCCCTTGCGGTGAGCGCCTTCATCGTTATTTGGGGCGTACGGCTCTCGCTTAGCATCTTCAAGCGAAATTTCAAAAAGGGCGAAGACTACCGCTACCAGGAAATGCGCAAAAAATGGGGCGACCGATTCCCAAGACTCAAAGCGTTCCTAAAAGTGTTCATGACGCAAGGCGTATTCATGTTGGTCGTCGCAATGCCGCTGATTCTCCTTTACGCCTATCCCGCCGAAACAGAACGTTTCATCGGCGAAAACCCCCTTCGCATCGCGGGGTTGATTGCCGGTGGAATCATTTGGATTATCGGGTTTATCTTCGAATCGGTCGGCGACAGGCAACTGCGCAACTTTCTGAAAAAACCTGAAAACAAGGGGAAGATCATGCAAAACGGATTATGGCGCTACACGAGACATCCGAACTACTTCGGCGAAGCCACCATGTGGTGGGGCCTCGCGATCATCGCCGCAAGCAACGCGCTTTGGCAAGGCGCTTTCGCCTTCATCAGCCCGGTGGTAATCACCGTGCTTCTGCTTTATGTCTCCGGCGTTCCGCTGCTTGAGAAGAAAATGATGAAAGACGAAGCGTTCCGCGAGTACGCGCAACGCACCAGCAAATTCTTCCCGCTCCCGCCCAAAAAGGGCCAATAAAAAAACCGACAGCGTCGGTTTTCACTCTTCGATGTATAGTGTTTTCTCAAACGCCTTCATGTTGTGGAAGGCGTTTTTTTTGGCTTCCATTTCCGGAAAGGCGTCGTAAAACCTCTGGTATCGCTGCGCGGGGATGCGGGCAAGCAAACGGAAAGGCCGCATGGTCTCTTTCAAAACGTCTACGATTTTTGCTTTGGGTTGCGCCTGAAGGGACAAAAACGCCAACGTGACGTCATGGGAAAAGGGCTCGACGGCGTCGTGAAGAACCACTTTGATGCGGTCTTGCAGTTGGTATTTTCCGACGACGCGTTGGGCGGCCTTGACGGCGCGTAAGTCGCGGTCGATCGCATAGACGAAGGCGTCGGTCTTTTGCGCTAGCAAAATCGCCGTGAAGGGAATCGCGCCGCAGCCGATGTTCAAGACAACGTCGTCAGAATCGACGTTGGCGATGGCGATTTCGCGGTCAAGCACCTTCTTGTATGGGGCAATGTAAAGGGCGCTCAGCCATCGTGAATGGGAAACGACTTTCTCAAGCCGGGCGATGAATTGTCTGATCAAGCGAATCGTTCCTTTCTTAGCCAAAAAGCATCATGATTGCATCATAGCCCCTTGCGAAGAGCCCGCCTATGAACAAAGCCGTGGCGGTGGTGGCGATAAACACAAGCAAAGCGGTTTTGACATTGAATTCCTTGGCGAGCGTCGCAATCATCGCGATGCAAGGCACATAGAATAGCGCGACCAAAGCGCCGGTGAAAAACTGAACGGTGGTGAGGTCTAAATCAAGCAACGGCAGCACCGCAAGCTCGCGGCGGAACACGCCGAGCACAAGCGGCGTTGAGGCCGCCTCCGGAAGCATCAACCAACCGGAAACCACCGGAGACAGTGCTCTTCCGAGCGCCGGAAAGAAACCCAGTTCGTAAAGGATGGCGGCGAAGAAGATCGCAACCACCATCGGCACCGCCCCTTCTTTTAGGTAGTGGCGGACACGGAAGAGAATCTTTTTGGACAAAAGTTTTGGCGCGGGAACCAAAAGCGGAGGCAATTCCATCAAGGTGAAAGGGACGCTTTGTTTGTTGATTTTGTCCATGATGAGGCCCACAATCACCATCGCGAAGATGGAAACGAAAAAGATGAACAAGAACGCAAAGACGGAACGTTCGGCCAAAAGCGCGATGAACGCCCCCGTTTGAGAGACGCAAGGCACCGCAAAACAGACCATGACCGCAACGCTTAAGCGCTGTTTGCGCGAAGGGAGCGAACGGGTCGACATAATCGCGGGGATGCCGCAACCATACCCAAGCAAAAGCGGAATCGCGCTAGAGCCGCTCAAGCCGATTTTTTTGAAGACCCCGTCCAAAAGCACGGCGATGCGCGGCAGATAGCCGGTGTCTTCCAAGACGCTCATCATCGCGTAAAAGGATATAACGTATGGCAAGACAAGAGCGAACGGCCACTCGATGCCTTTGATCAAAAAGCCGTAGTCCTCGCCAATCAGAATCGCCCGTAGCAACTCCGAGGCGGTGAGGGCTTCGACTCCTTGCCGAATGTAGGGGAAAACCAGCGAATTGAAAAACGGCAAAAGCAAAAACTGCCGCAACCCCATGCCAAACCCAATGACAAACGCGAACATCGTCGCTAGGACCAAAAGGGCGATGGGAATCCCGGGGAACGGTTTCGCCAAGAAGGCGAACCGGTCGACACCGTTTTTTCTCGGTGTGGTTTTGACGGCTTCTTCATTAAGTTCTTCAACCGTGCGCCAGCGGTCCTTGTTTTCGGTTGGGACTGTGTATTGCACTTCTTTGTCGATGGTTTGGCGCAAGGCGTATTTGACCAAATCAAGGCTGTTGCCCTTGAGGGCGACGGTGGGAATGACGGAAACGTTCAAGCGGTTTTGAAGCAGCGAACGGTCGATGGTCATGCCGCGCGATTTCATCAAATCGGTGCGGTTCAAAGCGACGACGGTGGGGATGTTGTATTCAAGGACTTGCATCAAAAGATGCAGACTGCTTTCGAAGTTGATGGCGTCCAAAACGAACACAATCGCTTCCGGACGGTCCTTCATCATGTCCATCGCGACGCGTTCGGCGTCGTCGTTGGGGTTTTGAAGGTTGTAGATGCCGGGAGCGTCTTTCAGCAAATACGTTTCGTTGTTGATGGTCATAGGCGCTTCGTAAAACTCGACCGTGGTTCCCGAATAGTTCGAGACCATGGCGTCTAACCCCGTAAAACGAGAAAAAATGGCGCTTTTCCCAACGTTGGGCAAGCCCATTAAAAGAATGGTTTTATGGGTGTCGCCACCGAAGTGGTGTTTATGTTTTCGGCGGCGACGTTGTTTTTTGGGGCCGCAATGCGCCATGGTATCGCTACTTTCTGATTGTGATTTTTTCTGCCAATTCGCGATCGACCGCAATAGAACGGTCGTCGACGGACAAGACAACCGGTCCGCCGGCAAAGCTCTTGCTTAAAAGTTTGACGCGTTTGCCCAAACGCAAGCCCAAAGAGGCGAGAAGGCTCATTTCCGGAACGTCTGAAATCGTGCCTTCTTCTCCTCGAGACAAAGAATGAATGTTTTCTATATCAAACGATTGTGTTCTAGGATAAGTGTCTATCGGTTTCATGGGCGCACCTCGTTTGTTATTTGTATTTTTTATAAATACCTTTGCAAGCTCAATAACAGTATAACGTGGAGAAATCTGTATGTCAACATTATACGGAATTATTATAAATAATGTTCTAATCAACCAACAACGGGAAAAGTCTAATTATAGGGCTAATTATAAACCTTCAAACTTCGGTTGTGTTTTTTGGACATCTTCTGTATAATCGAAAATGCATGTGTTATTTGAAATTTTTCCGTATAAAACGAATCGAGGTTCGACCATGAAAGCTTACCTGACCAAAAAACTGGAACTGCTCCTTAGCGCTGTTCCCGGCGGATATCGCGTTTTCGCCCTGTATTATCGCTTTATGGTTGGCCGTGAATTCAAACGGCTGCCCTTGCGCGCAAAAGACAGGGTGTTGTTTGTGGGCGGCGGCGCCTTGCCGCTGTCGGCCGTGTATTTGCACCGCAAAACGGGCGCGAACGTGGACATATTGGACTGCGACGAACGGGCGGTGCGTCTTGGGAGGAAATGGATCGCTTCCATGGGGCTCTCACACGCGCTCACAATGCGGATGGGTCGGGGAAAGATTGCAATATGCCAACACTACGACAGAATCCATATAGCCAAGCAAGTCATGCCAAAACGTCGCGTTTTGGAACACATCTTGAACAGCGTTGGTCCCAAAACGCAGGTTTTCGTCCGAAAAGGCCGGAACGACGAAACGTTTTCCATAGGGGATTGCGCGTATGCCGAAGAAAGTGAGTCCGCATGTTTTTACATACGCTGAAAAAGCACCGTAAAAGATTGCTTCTTTTGCTTGGAGTTACGCTTTTAGCGGCGTTGATCATCGCATCGGACACCGATAAAATCGTCCGTACCCTCTTGTCGCTCACTTTGGCGCAGATTACAATGCTTGTGCTCCTTCAATTGCTCACCATATTCTTGATCAACGTGCAATGGACGCTTCTTGCAAAACACCTCGGACGGCCGCTTTCTTTTGCAAACGCCTTGGAGATGAATTTCCTCGGCACTTTTTTTGAGAGCGTGACGCCGGTGGTCAAGGCCGGCGGTGAGGCGTATAAATTCGCGTATTTGAAAACCAAGGGCGAAAGCGCGAGCGAAGCTTCGGCGCTAATCGGAGCGCAAAAAACCTTCAGCATGCTGACGTTTGTCGCGCTGGCGCTTTTTTCGCTTTTGCTTGCCGGAGGCCTCGGGCTTTTTGACCGTGGGACATTCATCAGTTTGTGGTTCGCCTTTGGAGCGCTTGTGCTCTTTATGGCATTTCTCTATGGTTTGTACCGTTTCATGGCGCGCAAGCAAACAACCGCCCCGTCGAAACCGAAGCGGTTCGTTCTCAATCTCAAAAATTCCTTAGCGCCCTTGGGCCGTAAAAAAAGCCGTTTCTTTCTTTACATCCCTTTAGGTCTTGCGATTTGGTTCGTTTATGCGTTAAAAACCTTTTATGTCCTACATAGTTTTTCAATCGACCTCTCCTACCCCTTAGCGGCAAGCGTCACCTATATCACCTACATGGTCAACATGTTGCCGCTTTCTCCCGGTGGTCTTGGCACGTTTGAAGGGACGATGAGCGGTTTGTTCGTTCTTTTGGGCGTAAGCGCCGCCGTTGCAATCGGCGCGACGCTTGCGTTGCGCCTGGCGACGTTTTGGCTGATGCTTCTTTTGAGCGCGGCCTACCTTCTTGTCAAACATTTTTGGAGGCGAAAACCTTTATGAAAGACTTACGCTTTGTGACGCTCAACCTTACAACCCTGCTCGGTATTTTCATGGGGGTCGCCGCCATGGGTCTTATTGTTTTTTTCGACGCGTTTGGAATCGCGGTTTTGCTGATTGTGGGAAGCGCGATCATCGACCGCTACGACGGACGCGTTGCAAGACGGTACAATTTAGAAAGCCTTTTGGGCGAAAAACTCGATTTGACGAACGATTTCGTCACGTTCGGCGTCGCCCCCATGGTGTTGCTTGCGCAAGGATTTTTCCAAAGCGGAATTTTGCTTGCCGGCGCCATGACCATTTATTTGCTTGCGGGCGTATATAGGTTGCGCCGTTTCCACCAAAGCGGGACGAAAACGATCACGACGGGCGTCCCGATTACGCCGATTGGCGCTTGGCTGGCCTTTACGCTTTGGATTGCCGGAATGTTTGTGGCCCCGGGTGTCGCCACCGACTTGGCGCTTTTTGGTTTTATTCTTCTTTTGAGCCTTCTTATGGCAACGCCCTTTCAAGTGAAAAAGATATAGTTCATCGGACAAAACAAAAGACCCTCCCGGGGATGGAGGGTCTTTTCACGTGGAGACATTCTTGATGTCAACTATAAGGGGTTTACACGGGGGCTAAGTGAGTTTTTCAGGCCGGTGAAACAAATAGCCTTGTTGGAGATTGCAATCGAGTTGCTGGAGAATCTCCTTTTGGAGAGTGGTTTCGACGCCCTCGGCGATCAACTCTTTGTGCGAAAGGCGGGTGATTTTGCGAACCATCTTGACAATTTCCTGGTTTTTGACGCTATGAATCTTGTCGGTAAAGACGGCGTCAATTTTTATGATGTCAAAATCGACGTTTTCCAAAATGGCGAGCGAAGAATATTCTTTTCCGAAGTCGTCAAGCGCGATCAAGTAGTCGTGGTGTTTGTACTGTCCGATTCGTTTGACGCACAAATCAAGGTTGTTGACGAAGGTGTTTTCGGAGATTTCGACGCATACGTCGTTTGCGAAGATTCCGTGGGCTTTCCGGGTTTCGTTGAAGAACCCCAGGAATCGTCCATCGAGCAACGACGTCGGCGAAAGGTTGATGGACAGTTTTGTGTTTTGGAAATCGTTTTGGCTTTTTAGTTGCTTGAAAAGCCGGAACGATTTTTCAACAATGTAACGCTCCAAGGAGTCAAGCAGGTTGGATTTGTCGGCGATGTCGATGAATTCGTTTGGCGGGATGTTTCCGAGTTCTTCGTCGGACCAGCGCGCGAGTTGTTCGAGGTAGTCGACATGGTCGTTGGAAACGTTCCAGACCTTTTGGAAATGCACCTCGATTTTGTCTTCTTCGATGGCGCGCTGCAGTTTGTTTGCGATGAGAATGTTTTGGCGCAAGGTTTCGCTCATCTTTTTTCGATAGCGTGCGACGGGGTTGCCGTTTTTTGTGGCGCCGTCTTTCATCGCCAGACTAGAAAGCGAAACCAAGGCGTTTGGGTCGTCCGTGTCTTCGGGATAAAGCGCATACCCGATGCTGGTTTTGATTTCAATGTCCAAATCCTCGGTCTTATGCAGCGACACCGCTTTTTTCCGCAAGCTTTCGATGTAACGGTTTATAACCGATGCTTCCGCTTCTTCGTTGACGCAATATATGACGAACTCGTCTCCGGAAAAACGAGAAACGAAACATTGGCCTTTCTCAAAGACGCGAAGCTTATTCGCAAGAGAAACCAGAATTTCATCGCCGACGGCGTGGCCGTAATAGTCGTTGATTTGCGAAAAACCGCGAATGTCTACGAAGAACGAAACCGCCGCGCGGATGTCTTTAAGCCCGGCGATGGTCTCATAAAGACCTTGCTGGTTTAAAAGGCCGGTCAAATGGTCATGATTCTTGTCGTTTGCGACACGATTTTCGGTTTCACGAAGATGGGTCACATCATGGCCGATGGCCACGACATAATCGATTGCGCCTTGTTCGTCCAAAATCGCTTCGTAATTCCAACGGATGTATTTTTCCCGTCCATCCACATTAATCTGCGCCGTTCCCGTAGCGCTATGATTCGTCAAAACCTCATCGAGCCAGGTATGGTCGTAACGTCCGACGGATTCGTTGATTTGCAAGGCGTTTTTGCCAACGACGTGTTCACGCTTTTTCCCGTAAACATCAAGAGCTTTTTTCGAAGCGTGTAAGATTGTGCCGTCCACATCCAACTTGACAATCAAATCCTGCGTCTTTTCCATTACTTTTTTGCTTTCCGATGTCAGGGTATGAAATTCTTGTTCGCGAGCGGCCAGTTGAGACGAGATAAGCTGCACGCTTGTCACGTCGTAAGCGGTGTACGCCATGCCCTTTGATTGAGGGTAAAGTCCGTAGCGAAACATCGTAATGTACGTTCTTGCCCCCGGCAGTTTGAACTTGAAGTGCGCGGCTTTGGAAATTCGATTCTCGTCTTTCTTCGACACCCAAGCTTCGGGCAAATCGGCAGGATGGACCATCTTCTTGAATTGTTCATAGCTTGCCAACATCGATTGTTTTTTCAATCGGTAACGTTTGGCAAGTTTTTTGGAAAAACGCAGAAGCACTCTGCGGCGATCGCGTATGAACACTACTTGCATGGACACTTCTTGAACAGATTTTCTCGGGGGCATGGATTCGTTTTTCTCGGTATCCAAACTTTCAAAATACACAGCTCCGCCAAAGAGCACCACGGCGAAACTGCCCGTGTAATGCATGAAAGAATGCAAAATTTCTTCACTGTAGGAAATCATTACAACGCCTGAAGAGGTTCTTGATTCCAGCGTTAGAAGAATGCCGACTAGAAGCAATGCCGACGCGTTGATTGTGAAAAACACATTCTTCTCGTACGCCGTATATAGTAAATATACGGCAAACAACACGCTTGCCGTCATAGCAAAAAAGCCTTCATGCAGTTTGAAAGGCGACATGGCGATAAGTGTTGCGTAGATCGTGGTTGCGACAACGGCCACTCCGAGGGGAAGCGCGTGTCTTCGGATCGTTTGTGGTGTTCTCATTCTTCCACCTTCTCACATGATGTGGATGCTCATGAAGCCGTCTAGGTAGTATGCCAAACATTGATTTCGCCGTAAAAGCTCAATCAATGATTCGCATGAACCGAAACAATCTCTTTTCGTTCACACTTATCCCCTTACTCCCTTTTCCCTATATACTGCTAGTTATCTCCTTACATGATACATTATAGAACTTGATATTTCTTTTGAACAGCGCGGATATGTCGTAGTTTTAAAAAAATATGGAAAATTTTAACATTTCCCATATTTTTTTGACCTTTTTTGTGCTTTCAAACTTACAATATCTCTTTTTTCAAGTACTTGATGGCGAAATTGTGCAGATTGATGCCGAAGTCTTT
>PWFC01000085.1 GCA_003554025.1 Mollicutes bacterium | reverse complement strand
TCGCCCGCGGCATGGACATGTTCGACTGCGTACACCCGACCCGCCTTGCAAGACACGGCGGGGCTTACACCAAGAAGGGACGCATCAACATCAAGAACCTGCGCTTTGCCGACGTTATGGAACCGCTCGACCCGCAGTGCGATTGCCACGTCTGCAAAACCTACACCAAAAGCTATCTCCGCCATCTTTTCAAAGCGGAGGAGACGCTTGGCAGGAGGCTTGTGAGCTATCACAACCTCTATTTTCTCCGTCGCTTGATGCAAGACGCCAAAAACGCCATCCGAAACGATTGCTTCACCGACTTCAAAGACGACTTTCTCCGCGAATTCACCCCTTCGCAACGTTGAAGTTTCTTTCCGCAAGTATTTTATTCTTCGGCATTATGCGTTATAATGAGCTTAAAGATTTACTGGAGGTCATACTATGTTTGAGAAAAACGACCATTTCACCCAAAAACCCTCGATAAAAGTCATCGGTATCGGCGGTGGCGGCGGCAACGCCGTCAACCGTATGATAGAAAACGAAGTGCGAGGCGTGGATTTTGTGGCCATCAACACCGACGCGCAGGTCCTTCGTCTTTCGAAAGCGGACATTCGCCTGCAAATCGGCAAGAATCTCACCCGAGGACTCGGCGCCGGAGCGGACCCTGAAATCGGCCGCCGCGCCGCTTTGGAAAGCGAAGACGAGCTGCGAGATTTATTGAACGACACCGACATGGTCTTCATCACCGCCGGCATGGGCGGAGGCACCGGTACGGGGGCCGCGCCCGTCATCGCCAAGATTGCCCGCGAATGCGGGTGTTTGACCATCGGCATCGTCACCAAACCGTTCAAGTTCGAAGGCCGCCGCCGCGTCGCGACCGCACTTGAGGGCCTTGACGCGCTCAAACCTTATGTCGACACCATGATCATCGTCCCCAACGACCGCCTTCTCTACGTAGTAGACCGCAACACCTCCATGCTAGAAGCGTTCCGCGAAGCCGACAACGTCCTCAGACAAGGCGTGCAGGGCATCGCCGAAATCATCACCGTCCCCGGGTTGATCAACGTCGATTTCGCCGACGTGAAAACCGTCATGCGCGACAAAGGAACCGCCCTTATGGGCATCGGCATCGCGAGCGATGAAGGCAGGGCCACCGAAGCCGCCAAAAAGGCGATCCATTCGCCCTTGCTTGATGCGAACATCGACGGAGCGACCGACGCCATCGTCAACGTGACCAGCGGCACCGACATTTCGCTTTGGGAAGTCACCGAAGCGATCGAAGCGATTCAGGCCGCCTCTTCGACCGAAATCAACATCATCCACGGCGCCACCATCAACGAGGATTTGGAAGAAGAAGTCATCGTCACCGTCATCGCCACCGGCTTTGACGAAAACCGCAAAATCGAAATCGACCAGCTCGGAGAATCCGAGTACGTCGAAAGCGAATATTCCCCGAATCCTTCGGGCGAAGCGAAAAAATCCGCTTCGAAAAAGGGCAAGAAATCCAAGTCGAAAAAAGCCGAAGAACCGGCCGAGCAAAAACCCAAAGAAGACGAAGAGAAATCCTCGAAGGAAAGCATTCCTTCCTGGCTTCGTTCCCGCTTCAAATAAATGAACGCATCGCTGATCGAAACGTTGCGCCGCAAACACCCCGGCGTGCAAATCGTCATGGCCAGCAAATACATAGACGCCGAAGATTTCAAAGAGTATGTGAACGCCGGCGTCAAAGATTTCGGCGAAAGCCGTGTCGAGGCCTTTTTGCAAAAACGCCCGCATATCGACTTGGACATCCGCTGGCACTTTCTTGGCACCCTGCAAACCAAAAAAGTGAAGAAAATCATCCACGACCTCGACGTGTTGCACAGCCTCGACCGCTTGAAACTGGCCAAAGAAATAGAAAAGCGCCGCAAGGAACCCCTGGCGTGCTACGTCCAGGTGAACATCTCCGGCGAACCCCAAAAACACGGCATCGACCCTGAAGACGTTCCTGAGTTTCTTGACCGGGTTTCAAGGTTTTCGTCCATCGATGTCGTCGGGTTGATGGGGATGGCCGAACAGACGGACGATAGGGAAAAAATCCGCGCCCAGTTCTCGCTTTTGCGGAAGCTCCGCGACGAAACGGTGAAAAAACATCCGAACGCGCGCGGACTTTCGATGGGCATGAGCGAGGATTACGACATTGCGCTTGAAGAAGGCGCAACCGTACTCAGATTGGGGCGAATACTCATAACGGAGGCTTTCTATGAAGAAAAAAGACAAGAAAAACGCGTATGAACGCACCGAATTCATCAAGGTCGACGAAGAGACCGATGTTTTCGACCTTGCGGACAAGCTGCTGTACCGAAAGCCTTTGATTTTGAACTTTGAAGATTTCGACGTGGTCGAAAGCAACCGCTTCATCGTTTTTTTAAGCGGCGTCGTCTATGCGCTTGATGGCGATGTGGAAGTCATCCGCGACAAGATTATGGCGTTCGCGCTCAAGAAGGATCTCAAAGACAAGAGTTTGCGCTCCTTCATCAACAAATACAAGGAGTAATATTCATGGTTTATCTTTTGACACTGCTTAATTATTTGATACAGGCGTATTTTTATATGATGATCGCCTACATACTGCTCAGCTGGATCCCTTCCATCCGCGAAAGCAAGCTCTATTATTACCTGCATGTGATCACCAATCCGTATTTGCGCATATTCCGCGGCTTTTTGGTGTTTGGAAGCTTTGATTTCACGCCGATGATCGGGCTTTTGCTTTACAGTTTCGGCATGAACGCTTTCGCGCAATTCGTCGCTTCGCTGTAATATTTCTTCGAACATCTTGCAATTTTTGGTTGCAATCAGTATAATGATGACAACATCGTAGAAACGGACACGCTTGCGGAAACGTTTATCAAAGAGACCAAGTGGCGCTGCGAACTTGGATAAACCTCCGGAAGTATCGCCGTGGAGATTCGCGGTCGAAAGGCCGCGACGTTCCCCGCGTTATGGGGACGAGAGCCGGGCAACCGGAATGAAGGTGGTACCGCGGATTAGCGTTCGTCCTTCATCCGCTTGCTTTTTTTATTTATCGACGTAGGAGTGATACCCGTGAAAAACTACAAAGACACTTTGAACATGCCGAAAACGAAATTTCCCATGCGTGGAAACCTCGGCAAGAACGAACCCAAGCGCCACGCGTTTTGGGAAGAGGAAAACATCTATCGGAAGCGTCTGGACAAAAACAAGGAGAACCCGGCCTATGTTTTGCCCGATGGCCCCCCTTACGCCAACGGAGACATCCATATCGGCCATGCGCTCAACAAGATTTTAAAGGACATGATCGTCCGCGAGCGCAACATGCGCGGCTTTTACACACGCTACGTGCCGGGCTGGGACACCCACGGTTTGCCCATCGAAAGCGCGCTCACCAAAAACGAGGGCGTCGACCGCAAGGCGCTAGGCGCCTCCGAATTCCGCAACAAATGCGCCGATTACGCCCTTCGTCAAGTCGACCGCCAGCGCGAGCAGTTCAAACGCCTAGGCATCCTCGGCGAATGGGACCAGCCCTATTTGACGCTGGACAAAAAATACGAGGCTTCGCAACTCGAGGTCTTCGCGGACATGGTCGAGGAAGGCTTGATTTTCAAAGGCCTAAAACCCGTCTTTTGGTCCCCTTCAAGCGAAACCGCTCTCGCCGAAGCGGAAATCGAATACGCCGACAAAACGTCGCCTTCGATCTATTTCACCTTCGATTCGGTCGATTCGGGCCCCTTTGAGGAAGGGTTCAAGTTCTTGGTGTGGACGACCACGCCTTGGACGGTGCCGGCGAACCTCGCCACCGCCGTCAGCGAGCAAATCGACTACGTCTTCATCCGCGAAGGCGAAGACGTCTACGTCCTCGCCGCCGCCCTTCTTGAAACGCTAAAAGAAGAGCTGGGGTTTGAAGAGGCGACAATCATCCGACACATCAAAGGCGGAGACCTTTTGGGTCTCACCTACAAACATCCGCTTTACGACCGCGTATGCCCGATCGTTTCGGGGCATCACGTCACCATCGAAAGCGGTACGGGCCTCGTCCACATCGCGCCCGGACACGGCGAAGACGACTTTTTGATCGGCAAAGCCAACAACCTCGACATTTACTGCCCCGTCGACGAACGCGGCCACATGACTGAGGATTCCGGCCGTTACGAAGGGATGTTTGTGGAGAAATGTTCCAAAGAGGTCGTCAAGGACTTGCAAGAAACCGGCAACCTTTTGAAACACGTGAAAATGACGCACAGCTATCCTCACGACTGGCGCACCAAAAAGCCGGTCATCTTCCGCGCGACCGACCAGTGGTTCGCATCGGTCGAATCGCTCAAAGACGACCTGCTCAAAGAGGTACGCAACGTGAAATGGACCCCCGCTTGGGGCCAGACCCGCATGGAAAACATGATCAAGGACCGCGAATCCTGGTGCATCAGCCGCCAAAGGGTCTGGGGCGTGCCCATCCCGGTCTTTTACCATGAAAACGGCGACGCCATTCTCGATGCGGACATCATCCGCCATGTGGCTTCGCTCTTTGAAAAACACGGGTCGAACATTTGGTTCGAATGGGACGCAAAAGACCTTCTGCCAAAAGACTTCGAAAGCGAAAAGTCGCCCAACGGCAATTTCAAAAAAGAAACCGACATCCTCGATGTGTGGTTCGATTCCGGTACGTCGCACAAAGGCGGCATGACCGATTTCGGCATGCCTTATCCCGCCGATTTGTATTTAGAAGGCTCCGACCAATACCGTGGCTGGTTCAACAGTTCGCTTTCAACCGGCGTCGCCTCAAAAGGTCGATCGCCTTACAAAGCGGTCTTGACGCACGGCTTCGTCTTGGACGGCGAAGGGCGCAAGATGAGCAAGTCGCTCGGCAACGTCGTCGACCCGCTTGAAGTCATGGACAAGCTCGGCGCCGACATCTTGAGGCTTTGGGTCGCCAGCGTCGATTATCAAGCCGACGTGCGCATCAGCGACAAAATGATGCGACAAATCGCCGAAAGCTACCGCAAAATCCGCAACACCCTTCGCTTTATGCTCGGCATGGTGAGCGACTTCACCCAAGAAGACCGCGTGCCCTTTGAAAAGATGAGCGAACTCGACCGCTTCATGCTTTTGAAGCTTGACAAGCTCGTCCACGATGTGAACGGACACTACATCGATTTCTCCTTCGACGACGTCATGCGCCTCATCAACCGTTTCGTCATCCGCGATTTGAGCGCCTTTTACTTAGACGTCCTCAAAGACATCGTCTACATCGAAGCGCCCAAGGATCACAAGCGATTGTCTGCGCAAACGGTGGTTTACGACATCTTGCATGCGCTACTGCGCATGCTTACGCCCATTCTTCCGCATACGGCGGAAGAAGCGTACCAGCATTTGCCCGAAAAAGGCGAAGCCAGCGTGTATCTTGAAAACTTGCCCGAACCGAAACACGAAAAAAATCAGGCGCTGCTGAACAAATACGAGACGTTCATGAGACTTCGCGATTACGTGTTGAAAGCCTTAGAAGAAGAACGCAACAAGAAAACCATCGGCAAATCCCTAGAAGCCAAAGTGACGCTTTATCCGAAAGATTCTGCGACAAACGACCTGCTCAAAAGCGTCAAGAATCTCGACCAGCTTTTCATCGTGAGCCAAGTCGAATTAAGCGAAGGCGAAGGCGCTTACGACCACGAAGAACTTTCGCTCGACATCTCTAGGGCGCAAGGCGAAAAATGCGAACGGTGCTGGCAGGTCGGCGAAACGACGGACGGCCTTTGCGAACGCTGCGAAAACGTATTGCAAAAGACGGCGGACAATTGATTTTCCCGCCGCGATGCAGTAAAATGAGTGGGGTAGGACGTTGAGGCGAAAACCATGGTGCAAATCGCATGCGGTGCGCATTGCGCAGTATGTGCTTGGCTTTTTCGTCACCGCCGCCGGCGTCGTTTTCATCATTCGCAGCGGTCTAGGCGCCGGGCCTTGGGACACCGTGACCTACAATTTGCACGCCTTGGCGAACATCACCCTTGGAAACGCCAGTTTCATCGTCAACGCCACGGTATTGGCCGTGGTGATTCTTGGGCGAAAAAAACTGCGTTTCATCTTTGCGCTTGTGCCGATCTTCGGAATCAGCCTCATGCTCGATTTATGGGACATTGTGCTTTTGGGCGGACGGCTTATGGACAATCCGCTTGTCTTAAACGCCGCGCTTTATGGCGGCGGCATTTTCGTGCTCACCACCGGGCTTTCGCTCATCATCCTAAGCGGATACCCGGCGATGGTGTTTGACGAACTCATGCTTCTCATCATGGATTTGGTGAAGACGAAAAGCGTTTTACTGGTGCGTTTGGGCGTAGAACTTTTCGCCATCGCTCTGGGCAGTGTTTTGGGGTACGCCGCGTCGATTGGATTCGGTGCGGTAAACTGGGGGAGCTTCTTTATCGCGATTTTCATTGCACCCGCACTCGCTTGGCAGTTGAAAACTATGAAAGGGATGTTTTATGTCAAAGCAGACGAAATGTAGCATCATCGACGGAATCTTTTATTTCGTCGGCGCGGTTTTGATTGCCTTCGGCATCGTGATGATCATTCGCAGCAACCTTGGTACGAGCCCTTGGGATACACTGCACGTGGCTCTTGCCGAAGTCACCCCCTTAACCGTAGGCATGGCGATCATATTGGTGACGTTCTCCCTCACGTTTTTCATCATTGTCGTTCGCAAAAGCCACCGGTATTTGTTCATGGTGATTCCCATCGTTTTGGTGGGACTCCTCATCGATTTTTTCGACCTCGTGGTCTTTGACGGTTTCGTCCCCGAAGGTTACGCGCAACTAGGCACGTTCTTTTTGGGGCTTTTCACTGTTCCCTTCGGCGCGGCGATGCACATCGTCAGCCGTTTTCCCGCGGGTGTTTTTGACGAGTTCATGCTTGTGCTCATGAAACTTTTCAAAACCCGAAACATGATTCTCGTCCGTATCCTCATGGAAGCGACGCCCGTTCTCATCGGCGTGTTGCTGACGGGCTATTTTAAAGGCAACATCGGCTCGCTGTATTTCGGAACCGTCATCTTCGTGGTACTTGCGGGGCCGCTATTAAGAATGTACATAAAACTGATTAGGGGGATTGAAACATGGAAATCAATCTATTGATCGACCACACGTACTTAAAACCCTTCGGCACGAAAGAAGAAATCGACCGTCTGTTGGAAGAAGCCATCACCTACCGCTTCAAAAGCGTATGCGTCAACCCCACCTGGGTGGAATACGCCGCCGAAAGCCTGAAAAAATCCGACGTGCTCGTATGCACCGTCATCGGCTTTCCGCTAGGCGCCTCGACAACGAGTACAAAAGTGTATGAAACCCGAGACGCTCTCAAAAAAGGCGCGCATGAGATTGACATGGTCCTAAACATCGGCTGGGTCAAAGACGGCGAATACGAGAAAGTGGAAAAAGAAGTGCGCGCCGTCAAAGAAGTTTGCCAAAACCGCGTACTCAAAGTGATCCTTGAAACTTGCTATCTCAGCGAAGAAGAACTCGAGAAAGCGGCACGCGCATCGATCGATGGCGGCGCCGATTTCATCAAAACCAGCACCGGCTTCGGCACCGGCGGCGCGACCGTAGAAGACGTACGCCTGATGAAGAAAGTCGCCGGCGAAAAAGGCGTCAAAGCGAGCGGCGGCGTCAAAACCCTCGAAGACCTCCATGCGATGGTCGAGGCGGGCGCGACGCGCATCGGTGCGAGCAGCGGCGTTTCGCTGGTCAAAGGCGAAGCCGGAAAAGAAGACTATTAGGAGGCGATTTTATGAGCACCCCGCACATTGAAGCAAAAAAAGGCGACATTGCCAAAACCGTATTGATGCCGGGCGACCCCCTGCGCGCCAAGTACATCGCGGACAACTTCTTAGAAAACGTCAAACGGTTCAACACCGTTCGCAACATGTTCGGCTACACCGGAACTTTTAACGGAAAAGAAATCAGCGTGATGGGCAGCGGCATGGGCATGCCTTCAATCGGCATCTATTCCTATGAACTCTACAAGTTTTTCGACGTTGAAAACATCGTTCGCATCGGCTCTTGCGGCGCTTACACCGACGAAATCGATTTATACGACGTGCTGCTTGCCGATAAGGCCTACAGCGAATCCTCATACGCGGATGTGCAAAGCGGCGACTACAAAGACGACTACACCTACCCCACGCCCGCGCTCAACGAGCGCATCGAAACGATCGCCGAGGAGTTGAACATCCCCATCACGAAAGGCGTCATCCATTCGAGCGACGTCTTTTACCGCGAGAATTTCGACGACTACAAGCGCATTTATCGCGACTTTAACGCCATCGCGGTCGAGATGGAGGCTTTCGCGCTTTTCCACAACGCGCGCGTCACCGGCAAGAACGCCGCCTGCATTCTTACCGTTTCCGATTCGCTAGTGACCAAAAAGGCGACTTCTCCCGAAGAACGCCAAAAATCCTTCACCCGCATGATGGAGATCGCACTCAGACTAGCCTAAAAAAAGTGCTTCGGCACTTTTTTTTGGAGGGAAGATATGAACCTTACAATCGAAAGACACAAAGACATCGCCTACCACTACATCGCAACCCGGCAGTTCAAAACCGTGCAGATCACCCTGCGCTTTTTCGACGAACTTGAAGAAAAAAGCGCCACCGCCCGACATTTGATGTTGTCGATGCTCAAGGCGAAAAACCGGCTTCATCCCAGTCGGAAAGCGCTCACCCGCAAACTCGAAGAACTCTACGACACCTCGCTTTCGGGCGTTTCTTTGAAACTTGGAAACAAGCACATCAACCAGTTCGGTGTAAACATCGTCAACCCGTCTTTCATCGACGACCCGCGTTTTTTCGAAGACGTGCTCGAAATACTGCGCGCCACACTTTTCAACCCGCGTTTCGACGAAAAGACCTTAGAAGAGGAGAAGCAGTTCCTCAAAGACTACTTCAAGGCCGAATACGCCAACAAGGCCCGCTATGCCGCGAAACGCTATCGCGACCATCTCTTCGCCGGCCATCCCAACCGCATCAACCCGCTTGGCGCGATGGAACACATCGACGCGATCACTTTAGAGGAAGTCGAAAAAGCCTACGAACGCATGATCGGCCAAAATTCGCTTTTGGTGAGCGTTGTGGGCGACTTCGACGAAGAAAGGGTCCATCGGCGGCTTCGCGCGGCGCTCCCTTTTGAGACCAACGCCCCCTTGCCCGACGATTTCTTCTTGCGCAGCGCCTTTGAGAAAAAAGAGCCAATCACCGAAACCATGCCCCTTGCGCAAGACCGTCTTTTCATGACGCTTTCAAGCGGCGTCTTTTACGGCGATGAAGGGTATTTTACGATGGTCGTTTTGACCGCGCTATTGGGCGAAGGGGGAGACTCGCTGCTTTTCCGCAGGGTGCGGGAGGAGAAGTCTCTCGCCTACTATGTGCACGCGCAGTACAGACCCTTCTCGGCGCTTGTCTCCATCCATTCGGCGATGAAGAAGAAAAACGTCGAACAGGCGAAAGCGCTCATCGAAGAGACGCTTGAGGATATAAAGGCCGGCAACTTCAAGAAAAGATCGCTTGATTTGGCCAAACAATATCTCATCACCTCCATCAAGCAAAGCTTTGATTCGCCGCGCAGTTTGTCGCTGATTGCGCTCCGCCATCAGCTTCTTTCGATGCCCTTCGACGAAAGCTACATGTTGAAGAAAATCCGCGACGTGTCCAAAACCGACGTGATGGAAACCGCGAAGCGCTTGCGGTGGATTTTCACCTACGTCCTCGGGAGTGAAGACGATGAAAAAGACGCAATATAAGACGTTTCACGAAACCGTCTACCATTTTCAACTGCAAGGGCGCCTTGACGTATACCTCATCAAGAAACCCGATTTTTCCAAAACTTACGTTACCCTTTCCGCGCCGCTAGGCTCCATCCACCGGCGCTACAAGGACGGCGAGGGAACGTTGCACGAAGTGCCCGCCGGCGCGGCGCATTTTCTCGAACACAAGATTTTCGAACGTGACGGTAAAGACATCAGCGAGGATTTTTCGATGGACGAAGCGCAAATCAACGCCTTCACCGAACACCATCGCACGACCTATCTCTTCAGCGCGACCAACCATGTCCTTTCAAACGTCGAGCGTCTTTTCAAGGCGTTTTTCTTCCCCGATTTCACCGACAAAGGCGTAGAGAAAGAAAAAAACATCATCGCCGAAGAACTCAACATGCATCTAGACGACCCCTACTACGAACAATACCACCGGCTGATGCGAAATCTTTACCAAAACCACCCGCTTCGTGAGGACATCTTAGGCACGAAAGAAAGCATTGGCGCACTGCGCAAGGAACATCTCAAAGCCATGCACGAGGCGTATTATCAACCGGAAAAGGCCACTTGCGTCATCGTCGGCGACCTTGACGCATACCGGGTGAAAGCCCATCTGACTGAAAACGCGGTCTTGCCCGAGAAGACTTTCTCTGAGCCCGTTCCGCATTTTTTAGGCGAACCGGCCAATGTGCAAAAAGAACGGGAAGTAGCGGAACTCGACCTTTTGATGCCCAGCGTTCTTATCGGTGTGAAGTTTCTTCCTGAAATGCACATGGACATCAAGAGTCGTATCCGCGAACGCCTTTCGCTTTCCATTTTGATGAGCTTGTTGTTAGGCAAAAGCAGCGATGTCTTCGAACGCATGATGGAATCGGGCGTCATCAACGACACTTACGGACTGGATGTCGCGGTTGAGGACACGTATTCGCACGTGTTGATCGGCACTGAGACGGAAAAACCCGAGGCGTTTGAAGCCTCGATTTTGGAAGCCTTAAAGAAGTTCCCGGAGGCCAAAATCACCGACGCCGACTTTCGCCGCATCAAAAACAATTTGATCGGCAGCTTCATCCACGGCCTCGATTCGCTTGAAGCGTTGGCGCATCAGTTCACCGAATACATTCAATACGACATTGTTTTCTTCGACGTTCTTGAAATCGCCCAGTCGATTACCAAAGAGGAAATCTTGTCCTTGGCGAAACGTCTCGACACTTCAAAGCTTTCGCGTTTCATCGCTATGCCGCAAACAAAACAAGGAGACGTTTAGGCCGCCGTTTTGCTCAAGTTTTCCGCAAAATGAACCGGGATTTACTCGAAACTTTTCAAAACAAATCGTGAACTTTGCGAAACGTCGTTCTCTCGAGCCGCGATTCGAACTTTTTCGAAGGAATCTTTTGATTCCTTCTTTTTTATGCGTTTTTTGCATGATGGAAGGATTGTCTTAGAAAAAACGGCCGTTTGTGCAAGGTGAAACCTTCCGCATAAAGCAGTATTCTATGACAAAAAGGAGGCAAAAGATGGTCAATCAGGTCATATTGGTCGGGCGTTTGGTCTACGACCCCGAATTGCGGGAATTGAAAGACGGCAAGAAAGTCACCACCATTACCATGGCGCTGCAAAGAAACTTCAAAAGCGCCGAAACGGGCACTTACGAGACGGACTTTCTCAAGTGCACGCTTTGGAGCGGCATCGCCGAAAACACCGTCGAACACTGCAAAAAAGGCTCGACCGTGGGCGTCAAGGCGCGTCTCGCCCAAAGGTTTTACGAGATCGATTCGGAAAAGTCTTTTTCCTATCCGGAAATCATCGCCGAAAAGATCAGTTTCATCTCCCCGAAGCACGCTCAAAAAGAAGCGCAAGCGTAAACGAATTCCCCTCCCCCTAGGGACGACTCGGGTCGTCCCTTTTTCTAGCACAGATTTGCGCGAACACTCTCCAAACAATAGCGCTTTGTGCTATAATTAAAATGAGGTGATACGATGAAACAATATCTGGAGTTTTTGCAGCACATCCTCAAACACGGCCACGAAAAAGACGACCGCACCGGAACGGGCACCATCAGCGTTTTCGGTTACCAAATGCGTTTCGATTTGAGCGAAGGGTTTCCGCTTTTGACGACGAAAAAAGTTCATTTCAAAAGCATCCTTCACGAATTGCTTTGGTTCATATCCGGCGACACGAACATTCGCTATCTGGTCAAAAACGGCGTCCGCATTTGGAACGAATGGCCGTATGAAAATTTCAAACAAAGCGACGAATACCGCGGCGAATCCTTGCGGGAATTCATCGAAAAAATCAAAAACGACGAAGCTTTTGCAAAACGGTTCGGCGATTTGGGCCCGGTTTACGGCGCTCAATGGCGTCGTTTCGCCGGCGAAAACACGACGGTGGATCAATTGGAGTGGGTGATTGAAGAAATCAAGCGCAACCCGAATTCACGGCGCTTGATTGTCAACAGTTGGCACCCTCCTCAGCTGGGTAGAATGGCGCTTCCCCCATGCCATATGATGTTTCAGTTTTACGTGCGGGATGGAACGTTGTCCTGCCAGCTTTACCAAAGAAGCGCCGACGCGTTTTTGGGCGTTCCTTTCAACATCGCGAGCTACGCGCTGTTGACGATGATGGTCGCGCAGGCTTGCGGACTTTCCCCCGGCGAATTCGTCCACACCATCGGCGACGGGCACATTTACAAAAACCACATTGAACAAGTGAAGACGCAGCTCAAAAGAACGCCCAAAAAACCACCGAAACTTGTGTTGAACCCCGACATCAAAGACCTTTTCGCCTTCCGCTACGCGGATGTGCGACTGAAAGATTACGACCCGCACCCGCCCATCAAAGGAGAGGTTAGCGTATGATTGCATTGATTGTGGCCATGGACAAAAACGGTTTGATCGGCAAAAACAACGAACTGCCCTGGCATTATTCAAAAGACCTAGCCTATTTCAAGAAAACGACAAAACACAAAAAAGTGCTCATGGGACGAAAAACGTACGATTCCATTGTCGAAAAACTCGGGAAAGCTTTGCCCATGCGGGAAAACATTGTCTTGACCCGCCAGCCCTTGAAGTTGAAAGACGCCTACGTCATCCACGACTTGCCCTCTTATTTGCGGAAGATTCCCGAAGAGGAAACCCTGTTTGTCATCGGCGGAAGGACGGTCTATGAAGCGTCGCTTCCTTATGCGGACCGTCTTTACATCACCCACATCGACGACGTTTTCGAAGGGGACACCTACTTTCCCAAGGTTGATTTTTCAAAATACCGCGTAGTCCGAAAAGAAGAAAACCCGCCGCTTACGTTTGCCGTTTACGAAAGGAAGGAACGATAAAATGGTGACGATCCTTTTCACGATTTTGTTTGGCGGTTTTTCCGCGTTGTTCGCCTATTTGATGGGCGGTTTTGCGCTTGCGCCCTTAAGCGTTCTTTATTGGGCGGTTGGCCTGGTTTTGGGGTTTGTGGCGGCCTTTTTGTGCCTGCTTTCATTCATGGTTGTCTATGGGCGCGTCCATAAAAAGGTCGACCCCTTCAACATGCGGCACCACCGCATCGCAACCGGCATCATGCGATTGGTTTTGCGCCTCGTCCGCCTGAAAATCCATCTCACCGGTGAGAAGAACATTCCAACGCCCGGTGAAGCGTTTGTTTTGGTCGGGAACCACCAATCCAACTACGACATCCTCGCCTCAAAAGCACAATTTGGAAAGCATCCGCTGATTTTCATCGCCAAACAGGAGATTTTCACCTGGCCCATTGTCGGCAATTTCACCCGGATTCTCGGCAACGTGCCCATCGACCGCGAATCTCCGAGGTCTTCGGCCGAAGCCATCGTACAAGGCATCAAGGCTTGCAGGCAAGGATTGCCGGTCGTCATTTTCCCCGAGGGCACGCGCTCCAAATCGAACGAAATGGGCGAATTCAAGGCCGGTTCGTTCAAGCTGGCCATGAAACCGAAAGCGCCGATTTTGCCGATGACTATTTACAACATGCACCGCGCATGGAAAGGATGGCCCTTCATTCGCCAGCATGTCTACATCCATTTCCACCCCATCGTTACGCCCAAAGAATACGAACATCTCACTTCGCAAGCCTTAAGCAACAAAATCAGGCACATCATCCAATCAAAAATCGACGAATTCGACCAAGCGGCTTGATGCACGAACACGCAATTTATGATACCATGAAATAAACAAAGGAGTGATGACCATGAGAATGGTAGACATTATTGAAAAGAAACGCGACGGAGGCACCCTCAGCAAAGAAGAAATCGATTTTTTCGTAGAGGGCTACGTGGACGGAAAAATTCCCGATTACCAGATAAGCAGTTTGATGATGGCGATTTATTTCAATTCGATGAACGACGACGAAGCGACGCACTTGACCGAAGCCGTGTTGAACAGCGGAGACATCATCGATTTGAGCGCCATCGACGGTATCAAAGTCGACAAGCATTCAACCGGAGGCGTCGGCGACAAAACCACACTCGTCTTAGGTCCGCTTGTGGCTTCGTGCGGCGCGAAATTCGCCAAACTTAGCGGCCGCGGCCTCGGCCATACCGGCGGCACGCTCGACAAGCTCGAAAGCGTCCCCGGATTCAACGTTTCCCTTTCAAACGAAGCGTTCGTCAAGCAAGTCAACGACTTGAACATCGCCGTGGCGGGCCAAACGGCAAAACTCGCCCCTGCGGACAAGCTGCTTTACGCCCTGCGCGACGTGACGGGGACCGTGCCGAGCATCCCCTTGATCGCCGCATCCATCATGAGCAAGAAACTCGCCAGCGGCTCCGACGTCATCGTCTTAGACGTCAAAATTGGCGAAGGGGCTTTCATGAAGACGCTTGAAGACGCCCGTGAACTCAGCCGCATCATGGTCAAAATCGGCAAGAACTTCGGCAAGAAAGTGACCGCCTTCATCACCGACATGAGCCAACCCCTCGGTTATGCGGTCGGGAACAAGCTCGA
>PWFC01000076.1 GCA_003554025.1 Mollicutes bacterium | reverse complement strand
TTCCATAAGTTATATATATTAAATCTGTACTCTATATTTGTTTCAAGCTTGATGTCACCATATCTGTCATAAAATCTCCCTTCGTCTTCTGTTTCACGACTATAGCTTCCCGGGCCTAAAGAGTATATTGGCCAGGCTCTCATGCTGTTGGCACCCCCAGCATAATAGCTCTTTATAAAAGGCAAGGCATCTCTGTTACCATATGGGATACCTGCCCCTCCCATAATTCTGAATACAACAGTTTTGTTTTTGTCAAATACACTGTAATATCTATAATCTATGTCTGCTTTTATAAACTGTGCAAAAGGGATATTAAAAATTGTATAGCTTCCGTTATGATCTTTTGGTAAATCAAATATATCACCGGCTGTTCTTAAAAGGTTACCTGCAGTTTCTATGTTAATTATAGAATATTTAAAGTCCACGTCCCTATCCACCTGTTGAGTATTGTATATATACCTGTATCTCATACTTGTAATCAGATGGTCGCTAAAACTGCTCATAATTAAGGGGTTTTCTTCCGGTATCCTTGCTCTAAGTAATGAGTCATCGTATACTCTTATAGAGCTTATTTCTATTGGAAAAACATTATGTTGTTTATGATTTGTTGGTTTCCATTCATAACCATAATTCAAACTTAGTAAATACCTGGTATAATCAGGACGTTGCCTGAAATTAATCCCTGAACGTACAGTTGTTTTCGGTCTTGAAACGGCTGATATCCTATTAATGGAAAAGGGTATTAGTAACTCGGGAAAATCCAAGCTCATTTCACTACCAAACTCCTTTGTATTAAAGGGGAAGTCTCCGTTTTCTTCTTGTGTAATTAAATCAGTTGCCAACTCCATAGCTCCTTTTAATCTAATGTTAAAGACTTCCGCTCCACCGAATGCATTCCTGTTTTGAAATAAAAAATTACCTCCCACACCAAGGTTGCCTGCTGTATTAAATCCTTCGCCATCTATTGTAAAAGAATATTTTGGAGCTGTAGTGAGCTGTATCCGGGAATTTAAATAGCCAAGTGTATCTGAGCTGTTATTTTCTGTGGACCTTTCATTAAAAATAATGTTTGTAAATCTGTATTTTCCAAGAGCTGACAGAAAAGAATGAGATTGCTCAACCCGGTTTATACTATAATAATCACCCGGCCTGAAGCGAAGGTTATTTATAATAGTAGATGGTCGTATTTGCAGAGGCTCACGATGTACAAAATAATATTCCAGGGTATCTTTACCATTATCATTATGTACATGATTATAAACGGTAGTATCTTGCCATTCCTCAACGGATCTCATTGCCAAATAGTCAGGGAAAATGTAAATACTATCTATTTTATATCTTTTATGTTTCAGAGTAATCAATGTATCCCTTCTGTCAATACGGGTTTTTCTAACAGGATTTTTTACCTGTATATTTATGTATAATTTGTGTTCATTTAGAGTGCTGTCAATTTCGAAATGAATATAGTCTCTTACAAAACGGTAAAATCCTTTATTACGAAGATTGCGACTAATTCTGTTGCGTTCTTCCTGTAATAAATCGGCATCATAAGTCTCGTTGCGGTTCAATAACGAGTTTATTGTGTCATTATATATATGTTCAGCAACCCTTTCATCAGGTATAGAATAATCTATATTCCTAACTCTATAAGGGGTGCCACCTTTTAAATTGTAAGTTATATTGGCTTTTCTCTGACTTTCTTTAAAATCAACATCATAGTCAACGGATGCATTAAAGTAACCTTTTTGTTGAAGGTATAATTTAAATTGTTGTGCAGTGGTTTCAGTCAATGTTTGATCATAAATAACAGGAGGTTCGCCTACTGAGTTTTTTAACCAGTTAGTTAAACGATTTTCACTTCGACGTTCGGCAAACTGGTATACATGTAGTTGAAACGGATATAACCAAAATATACGATTATTCGGCTCTTGCCTTATGTAATTTTGAAGTTCACGCTCTCTAACATCCGCATCTTCAACCTCAATATTACTCTTGTTGACGAGGTATTGGGTTTCAGATAAATGTCTTCCCGGATTACAGCCTGAAATTAATAAAATAAATAAAGCAAGCAAATATAAATATAGCCTTGAATCCAAAGTTTTTTCCTCCTGATATATATAGTAAATCAAAAATGCAAAAGTAAGCTTTATTGAAATATCAACAAAAATAAGATGCCATAAAATAAAACAACAAAATAATTATAATGTTTCAGGTTAAATGGTTTTAGATTTTTTATTCCTAAATACAAGAACATTTTTATTACATTTGCTTTTGTATTTTTACTGTTTAATAAAATTTATATATTTAATTATTATATAACTAATAAAAAATATTGTATAGTGCATCTTATTCATAAAAAAATATCAAAATAGCCATTTTTTGTGTTTAACAATAAAATTAATAATATTTGACAAAATATAAGATTTTGTTTTATAAAAAACCTTAAAAATGAGATAATTACTTATAATACGTATATTCATCTGAAAACAATGATTATATTAAACATTTTAAATATTAGTTGTGCTTAATTTATATTAAATTATTTTTTATATGACATTAATAAAATCAATCAGCGGTATTCGTGGTACTATTGGTGGCAAATTTGGCGAAGCTCTAACACCTTTGGATATTATGAAGCTAACCATGGGATACGCCATATGGTTAAAGAATAAAAATAAAGAGGACCGGGTAAAAATTATTATTGGCCGTGATGCAAGGATTACCGGAGAAATGGTAAACAAAATAGTTGTGGCGACACTTCAATCAATGGGCATTGAGGTTGTTGACGGGGGGGTATGTTCAACACCCACTGTTGAAGTTGCTGTTAAAGATAATAAAGCGCAGGGAGGTATAATCATTACTGCCAGCCATAATCCAAAAAACTGGAATGCATTAAAGTTGTTGAATGAAAATGGTGAGTTTTTAAGTGCTGCCGATGGTAATGAAGTTATAGAGCTTTCCGAATCACAGGATTATGAGTTTGCCAAGGTTGACAAACTTGGTAAACATATAATAGATGAATCATTAACAGAAAATCATATTGAAAAGATATTGTCTTTGCCTGTTGTAGATGTTGATGCTATTTCTGATGCAAATTTTACGGTGGCTATTGATGGAATCAATTCGGTGGGTGGAATAGCAATGCCGATTTTATTGAAGGCTTTGGGGGTAAAAAAAGTTGTTGAAGTATATTGTGAACCCACGGGGTTATTTCAGCATAATGCCGAACCTTTGCCCGAACATTTGAACGAACTCTCCGCACAGGTTGTGAAAAATAAAGCACATGTGGGTTTCGCCGTTGATCCTGATGTTGACAGGCTTGCTATTATTTGTGAAGATGGCGAACCATTTGGGGAAGAGTATACATTGGTAGCCGTTGCCGATTATATTT
>PWFC01000075.1 GCA_003554025.1 Mollicutes bacterium | reverse complement strand
TTAAATTCACTATTTTCTCCAAAATTGAATATTTTGTATCTAAGATTTAAAAATTAATTAACATCAAAAAGTAATTGTCGTTCAAATGTCAAGTCCATATTAGTATGAAAAAAATCTTCTAAAATATACTGTTAAGTGTATATAACACTTTTAGTCTGGTCAAAATATTTTGAAATTTACTCAATGATTAGAAACTTTTTTAATTTAAAACCAGAAATTCATTCCTCATGCGGGTCAACCTATCTTCACTCTACCACCTCAATAAATTCCATCCAGCTGATTTAATCTTCTTATGATACCGGTTGCTTTTATATTTATCTCTCCTCGCTAATATGTGTTGAAAAATGTAATTAAAGGAAACTTTAGTTGATAATAGCATGATATGGAGCAATAAGTAAAATATTAAATTTTATAAGGTCATTTAAAGTCGCTGTTTTGAAAATCAATGTTTTATAACACAGTTATACCAAAGATACGGGGAAAAAATTGCGATTTGAGGGGGAATATTGTTATATAATAAAGATATTATAATTTAAAGTTATATTTCTTGCATTACTTCTTCAACTCTGGCAACTAGAAAGTCATTATTAATTTCCACTTCAGGTCTTAGATAAATCTTGTGGACTCTTCCATCTGGTTTGACTTGAATATTCAATAAATCCTCATATCTAATCAGACATACTTTCCCTTCATTTATAGCATATCTCTTAACAAATTCAATAGCATCATTTTCAGAGACATCTTTAGGCAATTTTAGAGTTTTCTTCAAAGCTGGCATGAGTCTGACAGATGCTGAACTAGGACTCCTGGGAATCTCAAGAACCTGCCTAAATTCATTCTGGTCTAAATCCACCACAAAATCAATTATATTCCAATCAACTTCTATCTCTTTTAGATAAGCCATAGGTATTCTTCTTTTTAAGTCATGCCATTCCTCCCTATGCCTTAAAAATTTGTTGAAGTCATTATAGCCTACCTTCTCAGCAAGGTTCCAAATCTCTTCTTTCTGATCTTTGAAAAAAGTTAAAGTTTCAGCTTTCTGTTCAAGGTAGGCTTTGAGATTCCTGAATCTCTCATAATCTTTAACACTATTTATGTCATTTTGTTGTAAGAAGAGGCTCATCTTTTCATCTTTCATTTGGGTGTCCTCCTGGGTAATAAAAATTAGAAGGGGTTTGAGTATATATACATTATAGTGATTTTATAAAAAAACTCAAAATAAATTATAAGTCAGCTTGTTTCAAGATTTTGTGAAACCTTTTTTGACCTCACCAGGGATCGTTTCTTTTAGAGTTTCTAATTTTAATTCTTACCGGTCAATATTTCTTTCTTTATTTACAATCTTAAAACCTCACTATCAATTTTTGGATGCTTCTTTATCACCGGCCTCTATAGCTGCAAATACCTGGGGAACATAACTGGACCGACCTAATTTCTGTAATATCTTACGGCTTTAACGAAGACTATCTAAAAAACGGGTATAAAAACCCGGCCACGATAATTTATACCCGGCTTTAGTTCAACACTTTTTTTCACTTCTTTCTGTAGGTAAATGTGGAGCCCAAGGGTTCTGCAAATAAATACTTTATTGAAGCCTTTTTTTTGACAGTGTTTATAGTTATTCAAGAAATACTTCAAATCCATCTGTGTGTTCATTATCAAGCCTTTCAGCTTCAATATAAACAGATCCGGTGTCCTCCCACTGATTGTTTTCATCATGGGGATCCAGTTCCACTGTAATATATCCTCCGGCCTTTATATTATCGGTTTCCTGCTCCAGATATATATTATAATAACCTTGACTATAGCTACCATAATCTTTTGTTCCGCCTCCATCCATATTTTCAATTTCAGTTATCTCAAAATCTTCATTCTCAAAAAATTCTTTAGAATGTAATTCATGCAAACCCAAAAATGAGCCCACCATGAGATCTTTATCATCTGAGATTTCCAGATCTATACCTTTAATATCCAGGGTAAAGATCAATTTCTCATTCTGTTCAGTTATAACTGCCGGATCCTTAACCTGAATGGAACTTAATACTTCAACCTCTCCTTGGGTAGAATCTTTATCACTTTTTAAAATCAGATCATAGGTACCCGGCTCCACCTGTTCTTCAGAAGCTTCTTCTGCAAAAAGTACTTCCCGCTTTTCATCAGCTTCCAGTATAAAACCTTCTTCTTTCATTTCTACATTAAAATCTTCTCGACTTATTTTCAGAACTATATCCTGGCGGGCCAGTTCATCTCCAGTATTTTCAATATCAGTAGTAACCGTGACTTCTTCATTTATTTCTGCTTCCTCTGGATCCACTTGCATATTACTTACCTCAAAATAACCTTATCCAAAAATATACAGTATTCCTCCATCGGAATCATCTTCACTTCTTATTTCCAGCTCATATTTTTCTGGTTCAAGACCTGCAGGTACTTCATGTGCAAAAACTACATCTTTCTTTTCACCTGTATCCAGAGTAAAATCTCTTTTTATATCTATCTGGTCACCTTCATAAAATAAACGCAGATGCTGTTGCCCGGACTTTCCTCCGATATTTTCAACCTGAGCACTTATTTCAATATCTCCTCCTTCTCCTTCCTCAAACTCATTTGGTACCATCTCAAAATCGTTTATCTCAAAGAAAGCTTCGGGACCAATTAAGGCACAACCAGCTGTACTGACAATCAAACCCAGCAGGAATAAAAACAAAACCACTACTTTCAGATTTCTACTGAGCATGATTTTTACCTCCCGGTTATTTTTTGTCAAACCAACAAATTAATTGATTTTGATTTTTCTTCAATAACTTCAGATTGTATCTTTCTTTTCTTTAACTATATTTTGTCTTTAACCCTCTGCTTTATCTTTTGCAGATCTTCCTCTCGGGGCAGTCCTCTGATATCCCCCATCCTGCCCTCTGTGCTAACTTTTTTAGAACCATGATGTTCACTTAATACATAAATTTCATTTAGGATATTAAATCCCAGATGTTCAAAAAACTGTCCTACATATTTCACCACCGGTATTGCCTCATTTTTGCCGGTGTGAGGCCCGGAATAGGTACAAAATACCACCACATTCTTATCTGGCCTCTTAGGTGATTTCAGCTCAATTTGATCCCCGAATTGTTCTTGTTTCTTCTTTAAGAACACATCCATCTCCTCCGGAGGACTCCACTGATAGGAAGGACAGCCTATACATACCAGCTCATAATCAAAATAATCAACATCATCTGCCTCCTGAACCTCTTTAAAATCCACATCGATATTCTGCTCTTTCAGTGCTTCATAAATGGCTTCTGCCACAAGTTCCGTATTTCCGGTTTTAGACCAGTAAATTACTATTGCCTTATCTATCACTTCGTTTTTGCCCCCTTTCAAATAACTATAAAATATACCTCCTATTCTTCCCAATCATT
>PWFC01000009.1 GCA_003554025.1 Mollicutes bacterium | reverse complement strand
CTTTTTTACCGTTATTTCAATCCCTCAAAGGTCTGATTCAAACTCAACGAAGCGACGAAGATCACGATGGAAGGCTTTCGAATTTCAATCCCTCAAAGGTCTGATTCAAACAGACGATCTACCCGATGAAGTTATTGAATTAGCTGAAATATTTCAATCCCTCAAAGGTCTGATTCAAACGTTCACTCCCTCTCCATGCAGTTCATGCTCCCAGATTTATTTCAATCCCTCAAAGGTCTGATTCAAACTCAAATTCATATCACGTGGGTAGTTCAGATAATCGTCATTTCAATCCCTCAAAGGTCTGATTCAAACATAATTAATTGCAATTGCTCCTTATCGCTCATATATATTTCAATCCCTCAAAGGTCTGATTCAAACTGGAAAACGAAAGAATCTTTAAAGAGGCGTAAACGGAATTTCAATCCCTCAAAGGTCTGATTCAAACCCCTCCATGGCATCGCTATCTTGAATATATCATCGGATTTCAATCCCTCAAAGGTCTGATTCAAACAAAGACAATGAAGTGAGACGCCGGTCCAAATTTCCTATTTCAATCCCTCAAAGGTCTGATTCAAACCTGATCCGGATGCTAATCATCATTTTGGTGGTTGGTCATTTCAATCCCTCAAAGGTCTGATTCAAACTCTACTAACTGAACTAATGAAGACGATCGTAGAAGCATTTCAATCCCTCAAAGGTCTGATTCAAACCTAAATACGATTAATGATATATGCTTTATTGATAAAGTAATTTCAATCCCTCAAAGGTCTGATTCAAACTAGATTCATTTTATTCACCCTTTCTAGGTGCGTATAATTTCAATCCCTCAAAGGTCTGATTCAAACAGGATCGTGGTCCAAGACGGATTCCGTAATGATCAAATTTCAATCCCTCAAAGGTCTGATTCAAACACGATCAGGTTGAGCTGTGAGGACTACAGGATAATCATTTCAATCCCTCAAAGGTCTGATTCAAACTATCTTCAAGTCTTCTTATATCTCCTCGTGTTGCATTTATTTCAATCCCTCAAAGGTCTGATTCAAACTGGGCTATGAAGAGGTTGAAGATGGCGATAATTTTAATTTCAATCCCTCAAAGGTCTGATTCAAACACATAACCCCAATTAACAAGAAGATCCAATTGAAATAATTTCAATCCCTCAAAGGTCTGATTCAAACTCGGCTTCGAGTATCATGCTACTCCCTCCAAACCAAAATTTCAATCCCTCAAAGGTCTGATTCAAACGCCTCGGTTCATCTTCCGTTTTTCGTTTTACCAATACATTTCAATCCCTCAAAGGTCTGATTCAAACTCAGAAGAACTGAGAGATGAAAATATATACAAAACTAATTTCAATCCCTCAAAGGTCTGATTCAAACAATGCGAACTCGGAGGTGCCTAGAGGTGAGATAGATAATTTCAATCCCTCAAAGGTCTGATTCAAACATGTTTCCCAGCTCTGATCGCATCATTTAATGATGCATATTTCAATCCCTCAAAGGTCTGATTCAAACTTTGACCACGGCACTAGCGTTACCTTAGAGGCTGATCATTTCAATCCCTCAAAGGTCTGATTCAAACTGCAAGTCGTGATAATAAAGTAATAGCGGCTGATTCTGATTTCAATCCCTCAAAGGTCTGATTCAAACTAATTAAAGTTTTCATATCCGATAACAGAGGCTAAAATATTTCAATCCCTCAAAGGTCTGATTCAAACGGGTGCCGGCCCCGCCCAGAGTCAATTCAATATATCCCATTTCAATCCCTCAAAGGTCTGATTCAAACCAGTGTACTCTTCGGGTTTTTTCATTTCCCGCTGCTTATTTCAATCCCTCAAAGGTCTGATTCAAACCCGTGTCTGTAGTCCATAACTCGACCATGTAGGGTTATTTCAATCCCTCAAAGGTCTGATTCAAACCTAATCTACCGAATTATTATGAAGTCCCAATACCAAATTTCAATCCCTCAAAGGTCTGATTCAAACAATTCATTCACGATATTGACGCGCGTAACAAGGTCAATTTCAATCCCTCAAAGGTCTGATTCAAACGTGCCATCCTCAGAATCAGCCGCTATCACTTTATCATATTTCAATCCCTCAAAGGTCTGATTCAAACCAATCTTTCTCATGAGGTCAAGGCTGAGAAACTGTAATTTCAATCCCTCAAAGGTCTGATTCAAACTTGAAACTGATATAGAAAGAGGAGACGTTTTTCATTATTTCAATCCCTCAAAGGTCTGATTCAAACTAAATCGACGATGCTTGAAATACTAGGGGGGGTATAATTTCAATCCCTCAAAGGTCTGATTCAAACTAGACACGACAATGATGCTGAGGACAATAATGATGATTATTTCAATCCCTCAAAGGTCTGATTCAAACTAGAAAATAAGCTGATGCACCCTAATCCTGAATACGGTATTTCAATCCCTCAAAGGTCTGATTCAAACTCAAATTTGTTTGACGTGAGCCAACAGCAAATATCGAATTTCAATCCCTCAAAGGTCTGATTCAAACCAGGCGGATCGTATTCGAGGACTTAACTTATCGAAGACAATTTCAATCCCTCAAAGGTCTGATTCAAACCATCTTCCCTATACTGCTGTGCGATCTCAGTCAACTTATTTCAATCCCTCAAAGGTCTGATTCAAACTCAACGATTCACGGTCTTTTATAACTTTACGAATATTATTTCAATCCCTCAAAGGTCTGATTCAAACTGTCCGAAACAGCTGCGATTACTTTATTATCAGCGCATTTCAATCCCTCAAAGGTCTGATTCAAACTAAATATGCCTTTATCAAATCGAATATCAACCCAGGTAATTTCAATCCCTCAAAGGTCTGATTCAAACAAAATATAGAAGATGCGCCTTTGAGGGAAAATGATGAAATTTCAATCCCTCAAAGGTCTGATTCAAACTGAACGTCAGCGCAGAATTCATGGGGTGGACGAAAGAATTTCAATCCCTCAAAGGTCTGATTCAAACATTTAAATCCTATTTGTTTTGACCCTCTCGAAGTCGCAATTTCAATCCCTCAAAGGTCTGATTCAAACTTGTCAGAATCTCAAGAACGAGCTACATAGCTATCGGATTTCAATCCCTCAAAGGTCTGATTCAAACTATAGTAAGTTATGAATCTGAAGCTGATGGTCAGATAATTTCAATCCCTCAAAGGTCTGATTCAAACAAGAGAAGGTTGCAGTCTACAAAGACGGACAAAAATAATTTCAATCCCTCAAAGGTCTGATTCAAACTCTGAATCCATTGCAAAGAATCGAAAGAGGTACCACATTTCAATCCCTCAAAGGTCTGATTCAAACCAGATTATGACCTTTTACACTTCGACAAAACACTGTATTTCAATCCCTCAAAGGTCTGATTCAAACCAAGCTCTTAATGGGGGCATATGACGTGTTTTTTACGTACATTTTTAACCCTTTTTT
>PWFC01000032.1 GCA_003554025.1 Mollicutes bacterium | reverse complement strand
CTTATCTATAATCCGTTTCGCCGTTTTCCTTTCGAGTTTTTCCAAATCTTTTTCCGCAGTTTCGGTCCATACGATTTTCATTCATCGACACCGAGGTCGGACTTCAGCTCCTCGTGGGAAAGCGTTCGACCTTTCCTCAGATCCTCCAGACCTCTCTCGATCTTCTCTTCAAACTCAGGTCCTCCCCTCCCGTCGATAGATCTCGTCCCTTATCGCATCCCTCGTAAACTCGGTGAAACTGGCGTCGCCGAGCCTCTCCATGTATTCCTCGATATCCTCGTCCATCTCTTCAGATATCTTTTGACCTTTGTGCCGAAAAGTTTCCTTCCCGATCAAGGGTCGAAAAGAGGGGCTTCTCGACACGGAAAGTTAAAAGGATCTTGACCTCACCTTAAATGGGGATGTGTCTTGTCTCGAACGGTCGAGCTATCGGGGGAGAGAAAGGATCGTTACCTGGAGAAGATCGAGAAAATGGAGAACAGGATCTCCAACGTGGACGGATGGATCGGAGACGTCGGAAGGGACGGATTTACGGAGGACGAGATGAAGAAGCTGGCCGTCTACAAGGCCTTCCAGGAACTGGTGGAGGCCGCCACCGACGTCTGTGCAATGTACCTTGCGGACCGGAACGGACCCGTCGGAGACGACTACGAAAACATAGAGAAAGCTTCCGGAAAGCTCTACTCCGAGGGGATGGAGGACGACCTGAAGAGGGCGAACGGATTGAGAAATAGGGTAGTACACGAATACAATGGGCTTCGAGACGAGGTCGCCTATTCCGGGATCGAGGAACTCCTACCTTCCCTGGAGAAGTTCAAAGAGGAGGTCTTGGAGTGGATAAGGGAAAAATAGAGTCGGACTTCGAATTCCTCAAATCCGACGACGAAGTCCTGGCCATCCTAGTATTCGGTTCGAGTGTCAAGGGACGGGAACATTCGCGGAGCGACGTGGATATATGCGTGGTAGCTCCGGAGCAGAACCCTTGGGAGATACTCAGGGAGGTGTATTCCGAGGTGGACACGGAGGGAAACGACTACGATGTCCACACCTTCGAGGAACTTTCGCTGAAGATGAAACACAGCGTCATGGAGGACCACGTCCCGGTCTGGATCCGCGACCATGGAAAGCTGAAGGAGTACTTCTACCGATATCGGAAGCTCTGGCAGGATCAGGCGAAAGCCAGAGGAGTGACCTGACTCCGGTCCAAATTCAAAATTCAAAAATCTGGTGGAAACGGCTCGGAATGTGAGGTGGAAGGGAGAAAAAAGCGACGAGCTACATCCTCTTCTCGAAAAGCGGATTTAAGGAAGAACTGAAACGGGCGGATGAGGACGTCATATTGCACGATCTGAGGGATCCTACCGAACAGCTCGGGGTTTTCCGGTTTTGCGGTCGAGAGGTAGGTCAATTTCTATACGGATTTTGTCGTAGGGTATTCTCGGTCTCTTCCTGTTTCCTTCCTCCTCGAGAGTCAGAATTTTGTATCTTTTCAGAAGGTGGACGTCTTCGTGAACTTCTCTCACCCCCCTGTCGAGGTTTTCCGCAAGCCCCCTGATGCTTTCGGGCGGACGCTCCATAACTTCCTGGATAAGGTTCTGACGCTTCTCGGTCAGCAGTTTTCTAAACATCTCCGAATCTTCGAAAAACAGCTTGTCGGAGTCCTCCTCTTCTTCCCCTATCTTTTCTATGTTTCGGAGAGTCTCCTTTTCGAATTCTTCCAAGCTTCCGGTCGTTATTTCAAGGGTTCTTCTCTCTTTCACGCATTTTGACCTCCTTCATGAATTTCTTAAAGTGAGCCGCAAGGGATTGGAACCGCACGGACCGGGTATCGTCTTCCCCGTAATGTTTGTGATGTCGGGTGCCGGAATGCTCGCTGTGGTTGTCGTATCTCAGCAGGGTTTTTCCGGTTTCGGGATCGTAGTGTTGGAAACTGTACTTGATTCCCTTCGGATAGCTCTCCGAGGAAGGTATTCGAAAAGCTTCCGCTTCCACTACCGTCCCGTTTTCGAGGACGATTCTCTTGTTTAGTACCCGCTCCGACGTAAATACACTCGCCCTTGCCTTCTTTGCCCAAGAACAATTATTAAGTGAAAACGATAAATATGTTTGGGTTTAACCCCAACATTGCCTTCTCCTTTGTAGAAGGCACCTTCCAAAGTTTTCTATTTCGGCGGATGACGTATCCGATAAATTTTTGAGTATGTCGCCACACTCCCCTTGAACGGTTCGTAGTCGCCGCCTTTGATATATGAGGGATATTGATGAAACCGAGAGAAAGAGTATTAAAGGCGATCAATCTAGAAAAGCCCGATCGCATTCCGATCGATCTGGGTTCCACCAACTGTACGTCCATGACCGTACCACCGTACGAGAAAGTGAAGGAAAAACTGTCGATAGACGCCCCGACCGAACTCATGATGAAAAACTTCCAGCTTGCGGAGATAGATGAAAGGGTTTTAGAGGAGCTCGAGATAGATACGCGGGGAGTCCACGGTTTCACCGCGAGCGACGCGATAAAGGAGGAAATCGGAAAAAACGAGTACATCAACCAATTCGGAATAAAATACAGACGCCCAAGCGTCGGGGAACGATACGACATAGTGGAGCATCCGTTGGACGGCATATCTCTGGAGGAGTACGAGGAAGAATACGTATGGCCCGAACCCGAGGAGGAGAAGATAGCCCGGAGCGCGGAGGAAAGGGCGAGGAAACTCTACAAAGAGGACAGATAAGCCATAGTCGGGGACGTTGTCGAATCCGGCATATTCGAACCTTCCCCGTACGTACGTGGCATGCAGAACTTCCTAACTGATCTCGTTAAAAACAGGGAATACGTTCACAAGCTCCTGTCCGTCATGTTGGAGTTCCAAACCAGGCGGTACGAAACTTTTCTGGATAGGGTCGGCAAATATTTGGATGTAGTCTTCGTAGGGGACGATCTGGCGACTACGGAAAAAAACCTGATGAACAAAGATATGTACCGGGGGATGGTGAAACCCTACCAGGAGGAATACTTCGACAGCATAAAGAGCATGACGGATGCGAAACTGATGTACCACAGCGATGGCAACATAGTGGACTTTCTGGACGACCTCGTGGAGATAGGGGTAGATATCTTAAATCCCATGGAAACTTCCGCCCTCGATCTGGACAGATTGAAGGATTTCGAGCCCTCAGCCCGTTATCCCGCTCGGATAGCGATAGAAATAGAGGACCGTGCGGGTCTCGAAGATGTGGACGTGAGGATATTGAACGATAAGAGTCCCAGATTTCTCCAAAACGTTTTGAAGGACTCAAAGCTAATCTTCTGCGAAGACGGGGAGCACAGGGTCGATTTCGAATCCAGTAGTCTGGTCAGATACCTCGACATGAAACCCTTCTTCGAAGAGGAGGTAACGGACTTCGAGGGGGAGAAAAACAGAAAGATTCCGGTTTTGGAATCCCAGAAGACGACTTAATTTGGACGGGAATTCAAAATTAGATCTTAAGGGAAATTTTCTAGAAATGCCGATAAATGTTCTTCCTGTGTCCAACGGCGATGACTGAAAT
>PWFC01000041.1 GCA_003554025.1 Mollicutes bacterium | reverse complement strand
GTTCTGAGGGGTTTGGGGGTACGGGGCCGGCGGTTATAAAGTCCAAATTATTAACTTTGGAAGGCTGAATACATTTGCTTATGTCATCTATGCCTGAAAGTATTGTGCTTATGCCTTTTGCATTATCAACTTCAAAGCCATGGTGTATTTTAGGTTTTCTCATATCAAGGTCAATAACAATCACTTTTTTATTGCTATAAGCAAGTATTCCGGCAAGGTTTATAGAAAAAAAGGTTTTTCCTTCTCCTGAAATGGTTGAAGTAACAGCTATGAGTTTGCTTCCGGGGTCGTTGTTAATAAATTGCAAATTGGTTCGTATGGAACGTAAAGCTTCAGATATAAGCGACTTTGGTTTTCTTAGAACTAAAAGCTGAGTAGGAGGGACTTCTTTTCTGTACTTGGGTATTATTCCCAATACAGAAGCGTTTGTATGCTTCGTAATGTCGTTAAGAGAAGATATTTGGTTGTAAAATATATATCTAAGCATAATAACTCCTGCACCCATGAAAAAAGCTGCTAAAAGGCTGCTAAAGTAAGTGCTGCGGGGTTTTGGTGATATGGGGTTGCTTGGTGTTTGTGATTTTTCTAAAATAACACTTTGGGGTACAAAACCTGCCTTTGAAATTGAATGTTGTGCTTTTTTTTCTAAAAGTTGATTGTAAAATATTTCATTAATGGAATGTACTCTTTGCAGCCTGCTGTATTCAATCATACTATATTCGCCCTGTTGATCCAACATGCTTTGCTCATATTGGGCAATTCTTTCCTTTATTTCATCTCTTCTTGTGCCAATATTCCTTTTTAAAGAGGCTATGCTTTCTATTATCATATTTTTTTGTATTTCAATTTGATGATCAAGAGATTCAACTTGGCGACTACTTGGAGTAACTTCGTAAAGAAGTTTTTCTCTTTCAAGCAATAGATCTTGCAGTTTTGAAAGCATGCCTGAGATATTTCCCCTAAATTCACTTCCCGAAAGTATTGCTACCAGTTCATAAACGTCTGTCTGTTTTTCTTCTTGTAAACTGTTTTCAATTTCTTCATAAATATTTTCTTCTATGTCAAATTGTATTAGACGGTTTTCAAATTCATTTAATCGGTTTTCCATTGACTTAAGTGGTGCTGAAGCAGACTCCTCTATTTGATGGTTATTTTTAAAGTTTTCAAGCTCAACTTCTGATTCGGTAAGTTGATCAAAAGCCAGGTCAAGTTGATTGTCCAGGAAGTTAAGAACCTTGTTGGCACTTTCGGTTTTCTTTTCAAGCTCATAGACGCCAAACTCTTCCGCCATTGAATTAACTATATCAGAAGTTTTTCTGGCGTTATTGTCTTCGATAGTTATTTTTATTGTTTTGGCCGCAGCATTTAATACATTAATATCGATTTTGTTTGCATATTTTTTTACAATATTATCGGGGTTATTTATTTTAAAGAAAAACGAGTTTTTACTAAAAAGGCTTTGTTGTTCTTCAATAACGCTGAAGTTGTTAATATCAATGCTTATTTCAACCTCAGGAAATTCAACTGTATTTCCAATAACAACCTTTCTTTCTTTTAAGTTATTATTATTACCGTATGATATTATGGCATTATCTTCATCGATAAACTCCACAAAAACCGGGACACCATAAATTGATGAACTTTTAACGTTGATATTTACTGTAAAAGGCGAGCTTTTGTATAATTCGAAATTTAAAAAACGACCCTTGGAATAATAGCTTTTTTCAAGGGGTAATTTTTCCAAAGCTCTTTTCATAAATGTTTGTGAGCGCATCAATTCGATTTGCTTGGCTATATCATCATCAAAAAAAGTGCTGGTAACTTCCGGCAAAATTCTTCTAGCCTGTTCTTCTCCGCCAACTTGTATAACAGAGGAGGTTTGATAAACGGGGGGTGTATATCTAAGATATAAGAAAGCCCCGCCCGAGGCCACTATAAGAAAAAAAATCAAATACAATATATTTTTTCTTGTAATGTATAGAAAAAGCTTTAAATCAAATTCGTCGTTAATGCTTGATATTTTTTTAAATTTACTTTGAGCCATCGTGTTTAATTGAGCAATGAATAAATCAAAAGTATTGTACTAGTTAAAGTTGCATATGGACTTATAGTTTCCAATATCCTTTCAGGAACCCTTGCCCTTGGTTCAACGTAGATAATATCGTTGGCTTGCAACGTAAAGTTTGCACTGTCTACCCCTTTAATGGTTGACAGATCAATTCGGTAAACTTTAGGATTATCTGTTTGCCCCCTGATCAATTTTACATTATGGGCTTTTCCATCGTCAATGCCTCCTGCCATTGCCAGCGCTTCAAATAGGGTAGTATTGGTGTTTTCAAGGTAAAGCACTTGTGATGATCCTCCTCGTCCACCCGGGAAAATTATTACTCTGTTATTGGTAACTTCCAATTGAGCAAAAGGACGATTATAATAAGCAGAGTATTTTTCTTCTAACATTTTTTGAGCTTCCCTGATGGTATAGTCAGAAATTTTAATTCTACCTAAAATAGGTAACTTTATCTTTCCATCATGTTCAACAAGATATTCAGCCCCTCTGCGAGTTTGACGCTGTGATGATGGTTCAATCGGATCTATAAGCTTCTCACCGTCATTGGTATAAAGTTGAAAAGAAAGTTTATCATTGGGGGCTATACGATATTCTTCCACTTTTTCCAGTTCGCTTATGTCAGAATATGCGTATGAATAGGGCGTTCGCAACATGCGTTCGGGCGTAAGAACCTTACATGAGGTAAATAACAACAACCCAATAATCATAAATATAACTTGCTTCATTGGTAAGATGATTATTTTAGTACAAAATTAATAAATCCTTTTGAAAAAAAGTATTACAGAGAAAAAAGGATTAAAGTAATTCCAAAAATCAAAAAGTAAGTAGGCAATTAAACTGCAAATTTTTAACTTTGCCTGTTTTTATTGCTGCATTGCTGCAAATTAATACGAGTAGGGTATAAGCGGCCAGACTTGGTTAGCAGCATTAATTTAGTGTTTGAAAAATTAGTTTATATCTGAAATTTGTGTTTTGAAGTTTGTGATTTATTTAAGTTATAATGAGTCATTTTAGAATTTTAGGTAAAAATATAATTAACTCTATAATCGATATTATCAATTTATGGCTGAGCAAAAACCAAAATCCGAAAAGAATTTTAAAAGATATACAGTAACCTCTGCATTGCCATATGCTAATGGACCAATCCATATAGGGCACCTGGCAGGAGTATATGTCCCATCCGATATATTCACCAGGTATATGCGGTTGAAAGGAGAAGACGTAATACATATCTGTGGTAGTGATGAACATGGCGTGCCGATAACAATAAAAGCGCGAAATGAAGGAGTTACACCACAAGAGATAGTTGACAAATATCACAATTTGATAAAAAAGTCTTTTGAAGATTTTGGTATTTCTTTTGATATCTATAGTCGCACTTCATTGGATATTCATCATGAGACTGCATCAAATTTTTTTCGCAAGCTATACGATGAGGGTAAGCTTCGTGAGTGGGAAACCGAACAATATTATGACGAAGAAAATAAACAGTTTCTGGCAGATCGTTATATACTTGGTGTATGTCCGGTTTGTAGTTATGAAAAG
>PWFC01000002.1 GCA_003554025.1 Mollicutes bacterium | reverse complement strand
TGTATGACGATGAGGGCGAGCCGGGTTAAAGAAAACATTTGAGAAAAAAGTTAAAACCTATTACCCACTTTTCTGATATAAAATAGGAGTTGATAATATATGGAATTGGAGAGAGTGAAGGTAGAAAAAGATGAAGAAACTAACGTGATAATAGGCCAGAGCCATTTTATAAAGACTGTTGAAGATATATATGAAGCGATGGTGAATTCAGTACCTGACATAAGATTTGGTCTAGCCTTTTGTGAAGCCTCTGGAGACAGATTTATCAGGTATGATGGAACAGATGAAGATCTCGAAGATTTAGTTGTGAAGAACGCTGAAAATATAAATGCTGGACATTTTTTCATACTGATGATGGAAGACGCTTTTCCAATAAATGTGATGCAGTCTTTGAAGGAAGTTCCTGAAGTATGCAGGATCTATTGTGCGACCGCTAATCCATTGGAAGTTATAGTAGCTGATGCTGAAAGCGGTAGAGGCATATTAGGAGTGATCGACGGCAAACCTACGGTTCAAGTTGAAAGCGAGGAAGACAAGGAATGGAGAAAGGAATTTTTACAGAAGATCGGTTATAAACGCTAAGCACCAAACTTTTCCGTCCGATCGGCAAGGTCCTTCAAGATATTCAAGAGATCACCACCTTTAATTCTATTTATAGCTCCTTTACTACAGGCTCTTTCATTGAATTTATCGACATCATCTGTTCTAACATCTTCGCCCCAGATGGTGAGAGGTAATGGGTCTCCACTGTGATCCTTGATAGTTACAGGAGTTGAATGATCTCCAGTTATAGCTACATATGTCTCTTCAATTTCATTCAAACGATCTAGTGAAGAATCTATCTTTTCAATGAAGTCTATCTTTTCTTCAGATAAACCGTCATGACCGGAAAGATCACAACCTTTGATATTCACGAGCATAAAATCGTATTTCTTCAGCGCTTCTACTGTAGCATCTATTACGGCCTTAGGGTCTGTATCTAAACCACCGGTAGCTTCCTTCACTTCTAAGACATTCATCCCCGCTAAGGAGCAAACTCCTTGGACCAAAGGTATTCCTGATATAGCTCCTGAAATTAGACCGTGTTTGTACTCAATATTATCCAAGTTGGGTACTTTTCCCCCTCCTCGAGGAAGAATGATGTTTGCCGGTAACTCACCTTTTTCTTTTCTATCACGGTTGACAGAATGATCTGAAAGAACGTCGATGGATTTTTTCATGAAATCATTCAGTATTTTTGCAGTTTTCTTATTTTCCGCTGAATCTTCCAGCGGTTCTGCTTGATGGAATTCAGTGCCCACGTCATGAGGATCTATATCGCTTACCATACCTCCCAGTCCTTCTCCCTTGAGAACTAAAACAGCTCTATGTTCGACGGCTTTTTCAAACTCAAAATCGACATCGAGGTCTATAGTTTGGATTGCTCTCGCTAACTCTTCAGTCCTTTCTTTTATTCTTCCAGCCCTTCTATCAATTATCTTTCCTTGTTCTAAAGTCGCAAAATTGCATCTAAAGGCAACGTCTTCTGGATCTAGTTCCATACCTATTCCAGCTGCTTCGAAAGGACCTCTACCTCTGTATACTTCGTATGGATCGTAACCTAATAAGGCGAGATGACCAGTATCGCTGCCTGGTCTTATTCCGGGTGCAATCGTATCCATCAGGCCGTTTTGCCCCTCCTCTGCAAATCTATCTAGATTTGGAGTTTTAGCTGCTTCGAGCGGAGTTTTCCCCCCTAATTTTTTTACCGATCTATCGCCAACCCCGTCCAATATCAACATCAATATCTTACCAGACATAAATTACACCTCCAAATATAATAACAGAGATCGAAATCGCGAGAAGATTGACAAGGGACTTATTAAGGATTCCTCTCCTTTCCAATGTAGCCCCTAAAAAGCTGTCTAACTGACAGCTCAAAAATCCGATGAAAGAACCGAATAATATAATATTAGGTGGGAAAGTTACCATATCTGCAAAATAAAAGATGAGTTGAGCCATAAGAAAAGTATACACAGAGCCGATCATCGCCCAAAGTTCTCCATAGGCGGAAATCCCTCCGTTCGTACCGGGCTTTACTCTTTCAAATGTGGTGATAAGATAGACTTTTTTTGAAGCCATACCTATCTCAGAAGCGAGAGTATCTGAAGCTGCGGCCGCGATAGCTAAAACAAAGAGTGACACAGCAAAATTAGAGTTCAAAAATCCGTAATTTATCATATTACCCGAGTTGTAGAACAAAAGAACAATTACAGGTACAGTTCCGTTAGCCAATACATTTGTCCATCCTCTTTCGCCTTTAAAACCTTCCTGCATACCTCTTTCTTTCTTATAGTTGAATTTGTACTTTGTAGCGATAAAGGCACTTGCTAGGAACACTAGTAAGAGTATGATCAAAGCTAAACCTCCCTGAAGAGCTATAAAAAGGCCTATAAAGAAGGCCGTTATGGAACCATCTGCATTTAACAGTCCTTTATAATAAGTTATGAAGCCGAGGGCGAAACAGATGATAAACATTAGAGTGACCCTGAAAACAACCATTTTAATAAATTAAACTTCCGCAGGATATAAAACTTATGTTTTCCTTTAAGTACATCATGAAGGATGCAAGAAGAGCCTCTAAAACTTTCGATGCTATAGCTGAACATTTCGATAAAACTAGAAACCAACCTTGGAAAGAGGTTGTTAGGTTTTTAGGGAAATGTGAGGGTTCTCTTCTTGACTTGGGTTGCGGTAACGGTCGACATCTTTTGGAAGCGTTAGATAGAAATCTAAAAGTGTACGGCGTCGACGCTTCTACTGAACTGCTCCGTATCTGTAAACAAAAGGTAAAAGGAAAAGTAGAACTGATTAGAGCGGATGTGAAGTCTCTTCCATTTGAAGATAGATCGTTTGATAATATAATTTACATAGCGACCATCCATCATCTGAAACAGGGTCGTGTTGAAAGTTTGAAGGAGTCTCGAAGAGTTTTAGGAAACGCTGGTAAAATACTTGTTTCAAGTTGGGCTAGAGAACTGGATAGATGGGATCTCGAAGAGGAAGAAAAAGAAGTTATCGTACCCTGGCATAGAGAAGATGGAGAGATAATCGAGAGATTTTACCACTTATACCGACTGAAAGAACTACGAGACGAGGTAGATAACGCCGGGTTCAAAGTTATAAGGGCCTATCACTCAAGAGGTAATAACTACGTTGAAGCAGAAAAAGTTTGATATTATATTTCATAAGAGATGAACAAAAATTTATACTTTTACATTACTCAGGAAAGATATGCGGCGAGTAAGATTTAAAGATCCGGCTGGTTCTATAAGAATCGGTGAGTTTAAGGAAGATAGAGTAGAATTCGGTGGAAGAGAATACGATCTTAAAAGTATAGACATCTTACCTCCAGTCCAACCGACGAAGCTAGTCTGTATAGGATTGAACTATGAGGACCATGCGGAAGAAACAGGAAGAGAGATACCCGAAAGACCAAAGTTGTTTTTGAAACCCCCTAATGCACTTGCTGGGCATGAAGATACTATCAGTCTTTTTGAGGATAAAGAGAGGATCGATTATGAGGCGGAACTAGGTGTTGTTCTCCGTAAACAGTGTAAGAATGTTAAAAAAGAGAATGCGATGGACCAT
>PWFC01000017.1 GCA_003554025.1 Mollicutes bacterium | reverse complement strand
GCTATAATTATACATTTCATTTGGAATTTTCTGTCTGTACCAGATACGTTGATGAATATTCCAAACTTTGATACAGTCTTGCCTCTGATGATATTATTTTGGATGGCAGTAGGGATGTATTACACTTACGAATATATAACAAAATTTATCCGTTGGGTTACAGAAGGCCACGAAAAAGAAGTGAAGAAGGAAGAAAAAGATTTCCAGGGGGAAAAGGAAGTAAAAGACCATACTGCAGGCGTAACAATCGGGTACGTTTGTCAAAGCTGCGGTTATAACAAAGCCGAATACACAAGCGAAGGGAAACTCAGATGTACGAGATGTGGAACAAAGAGCGATCCGAAATCACCTCAAGTTCAGCAGCAAAAAAGGTTTCTTCAAAGTGAGGGATGGCCGCCTTCTTGAATTTTCTGATAAGTTAAATCAAAAAGGTTTATATCCATCAGGTTTTTGCACATCTGATAGGATGTCCGAGGATGTGAAGATAAATATCGATAGAAAGCTTTGCACTGGATGCGGTATTTGTATAAAATTTTGTCCTAAAGATGTTTTAGGCGAATCAGACGATCTGAACCAATACGGCAATCATTTTCCAGAAGTCGTTGCAAAAGATGAATGTATAGTTTGCAGAAGATGTGAATTATATTGTCCCGATTTCGCGATAGAGGTGGAAGAAGAATGAAAGAACCAGGAGAATACTTCATGGAGGGAAACATCGCATGTGCCGAAGGGTCTCTTAGGGCAGGATGTGGTTTTTACGCAGGTTATCCTATAACGCCCGCTTCTGAAGTGATGAATCATCTATCTAAAGAACTTCCGAAAGTTGGAGGCCGTTTCGTACAGATGGAAGATGAAATAGCTAGTGTCGCTTCTATAATTGGAGCATCTTGGACCGGGTTGAAGTCAATGACCGCGACTTCTGGACCAGGTTTTTCTCTGATGCAGGAGAATTTGGGCTACGCTGTGATGACAGAAACTCCCTGTGTGATAGTAAACGTACAGAGAGCGGGGCCATCAACAGGTCAGGCTACTAAACCAGGTACCGGTGATGTGATGCAGGCACGATTCGGAAGTCAAGGAGACTATGAAATAATAGCGCTTTCGCCTAATTCGGGTCAGGAGATGTTCGATTTTACTATAAGAAGTTTCAATCTAGCTGAAAAGTACAGGACCCCTGTGATACTGTTAGCTGATGCCGGTGTCGGACATATGAGAGAAAGAGTGAAAATCCGTAGCGAAGTAGAGACCATAGATCGAAGAAGACCTGAAGGTGATGAAACAGAGTACTTCGATACTGATAGAAAAGATCACGTTCCTCCGATGCCTGACTTTGGAGATGGAGAAGAATTGCTAATTACTGGATCTACTCACCTTGGAGACGGTACGAGAGACACTTCAAGCTTCGAGGCCCAGGACCGTTTGGTGCGAAGATTGGTATCTAAGATAGAAGACAATCGGGAAGAGATAGAAGATTGGGAGGAAATGGATGTAGAAGACGCAGATCTTACCGTTGTTTCTTACGGTTCAATGTCGAGACCTGCTAGAGGGGCTGTAAAAAAGGCGAGAGAAGAAGGGCTTGATGTTGGATTCTTCAGACCAAAGGTTATGTGGCCGAGCCCTGAAAGAAGGTTGAGGGAGATAGGAAATAACTCAGAGGTTTTACTTGCTGAACTGTCTCTTAGAGGATACAGGATGGAAGTCGAACGAGCGGTTCCCTCTGAAAATCTACACATATACGATAGGTTGAATTCTCTTCCAACAATTGATATGATCTACGATAAGATAAAAGAGGTGGTCAAATGATAAAAGCCAAGGATATAAAGAAAAAATATATCAGGAAACATCCTTCTCCCTTCTGCCCGGGATGCGGCGGAGGTATGGTACTAAATTCGATGTCTAGAGCTGTCGAAGAGAGTGAAGTATCTAAAGAGGACATCGTCGCCGTGAGTGGAATTGGATGCGCCGCATGGATCCCCTCACCCCATTGGAGAGTGGACACTTTACACACAACTCATGGAAGAGCCATAGCCTTCGCTACAGGAGTCAAGATCGGTAATAAAGATCTAGAGGTTATGGTGGTATCCGGTGATGGTGACTGCGCTGGTATAGGAGGAAACCATTTACTTCACGGCGCTAGGAATAACATAGATTTGAACGTCCTGATGATAAACAACGGGCTATATGCTATGACTGGAGGACAAGTAGCTCCTACGACAGAACACGATGAGAAAACTTTGACCACACCCTATGGAAATCCTTCTTCAAGTTTCGAAGCTGCAGAGATCGTGAAAGCTGCAGGTGCGGGACACGTAGCAAGGTGGACTACTTACCATATGAAAGAACTCATTGAGGAAGTGAAAAAAGCGATCGATACGAATGGTTTCTCTTTTATAGAGGTGCTTACCCAGTGTCCCACTAGAAAAGGAAAAAAAGAAGGTATGAACGGATTAGAGATGTTAGAATGGTATAAGGAAAATACGAGTAAAGACGAAGATAGCGATAAGATCTTCGTAGGGACCTTATCTGAAGTTGATAGACCTGAACTTACAGAGCAGATATATAGACAGATAGATAAAGCCGGAGGTGGCTTGCGATGATGAAGATCCGAATTGGAGGATGGGCTGGCCAGGGTACAGTTAGGGCAGGAACCATACTCGGCAGATCCTTGTCTATAGAGCAGGGTTATTATGTAGCTCAGCAGAGATCATACTCAGCAGCGGTCAGGAGTGGTATAGCTTACTCAGATGTGATCGCCGATGAGGAGGAGTTGGATGAATTAGTGATCGATGTACCTGATTATCTGTTAGTGATGTATCAGGACACTTTAGATGAATGGAAAAATACCGCTAAAAAAGTCGATGTGCTAATTGTGGACAGTTCGAGAGTGAAAAATTTGCCGGAAACAACTGGATCCATTTATGAAGTACCTGCGGGAAAAATAGCAGAGGACATAGCAACATCAAAAGCCGCAAACGTGGTATTGCTCGGTTCACTTGCCGGCGTCTCTGAGGAGATCGATATGGACGCTTTAAAGAAAACTGTCAGTGAAGAATTTCCCGAAAAGTATAAGGATCTCAACATCGAAGCGCTTAAGAAGGGATATGAAGAAGTCAAAAAGAAACAGTGATCAAGTTGACTTCTTTTTCACCTTATCCCATGCTTGAAAGAACAGATCGGGGATTTCTTCATATTCATTATTATTTTTACCCTTCTCTAACTTAGACATAGCTCTCTCTATATCTCGATGTTTTAAGCCACTCTCGTTCAAAGCTATTTGGCCCCTCATCTTTTTGAGTTCTTTATCAATAGTTTTATCTATCTTTTCTTTGAGGAACTCACAGCTATCTTTCAGTGAATCGTTAGTCTTCGTAAAATCACCTGCTTTTGCATTCTCAACAGCAGAAGTTATCGCTTTTCTACCTCGTTCATCCTCCGCTCTTATACCGAGATAGGTAACAACCTTCAAAAGTTGTTTTAGTTCAAAAAATGTATCTTTGACCTTTGATATTGTTTCTTTGTCTCGTTTAGACCGGAAATCTTTCTGTTTCATTAATTCATCACTATCTTTTATACTGTTTTCTTTGTTCAAAATGTTTCTCACTTAATTTGAGTAGTGATTTTACCTTTATATTTTTAACCCT
>PWFC01000042.1 GCA_003554025.1 Mollicutes bacterium | reverse complement strand
CTACAGTTAGGAAAGAAAAATTCTTCAAACCTCTCTTGATCCTCCCACTTTTCAATTCCCTGAATAGATGTGGGATTTTAATTATCCTCACCCCTATCGTCACCTGCGGTAGTTTGTTTCTCATCCTCTTGAGTTTTATTTTGGGTATTCACGCTCTTGGAAATTATTTATCCTGTTTATATCTTGTTGTTTTTTCCCCTTTGCGGTCACCCCATCTCCCATATTTCGCAAAATTCAGCAGTTATCTGCCGAATTTTGCGTGCAAAGGGTAGCAGCTCGTCCCGGTCCCAGTAAGTCAAAACCATATTATCACCTCCTTAAAGCATTATGTCAGAGTCTTTTGATATTTTGTGCAATTGTTGGCAGTTTTAGCTGTATTTTTCGCAAAAGGTAGCAGGTAGATTGCACGCGAACGCTGGCAGTTACCTGCCGAGTTTCGCACGCAAAAGGTGGCAGGTCGGCTTGTATTAGCGCATTGTTATTTTAGCTATACTTTCTTTTCTTGGATTATACGCCCTTCGCCCTATTCTGACTGCTTTCTCATAAACAAACTATTTCAAAATAAAATTTCAGTTATTAGAACTTGGCTTAAGATCTAAAAAACTTTTCCATACTTATCTAAATTCTATCATCATCTTATGAGTTTTTAGGACAGGATACACTCTGAAATATTATTCCTACATGAATTTTCGATAGTTCTTATTGATAATACAAATTAAAATTCATCTTAAAAATTTAAGTTTCCCAAATCTAATATATAAGGATAATAATTAAAGATTAGTCGAGGATTATAGGCTTAGATCGATTAGCTTCATCTGAAAATTAAAATAGAGGGACGATAGCATGAAGAAAAAAACTACTCTCTTGACCATAATTATAGCAGGGATGTTGTTTGGATCCTTTTTTGGTCTTGCTGCTGAAGGTACAACCCAGACTGAGGAAGTCCTTGTGGTTGAGCAGTCACCATATTGCGACATTGACTGGGATGAGGTTTATGAGAGTAAGGGAATTACCCATGCTCATACATCAGCTAACTATCCTCCACTTGATGAAGATGCGGAAGGAAGTTGGACCGGGGACAAACATGCTGTGAATGAGTCAGTTTTACACCACGAAGAGAAAGATGTGATTGACTGGATTAACCTATATAACCACTCCTCGTCATCATATCCTTGGGATGCATGGGATGATGTGGATACTGATGAGATAGATTTAGACCCGATTCATGGTGTTGAACACAGACAGGCAAAACATATATGTTCCCTTTTTACACCTCATTTTAGACCAGATGACAAGGATGAACTTGATGATGTAAACGAGACACTTGAATTTATAGATGAGCTAGGTGGTTTGTCTTATTTCGCTCATCCAAACGATGCATGGTATTACGATGACCCATCATATCCAAGAGATAACCATACCGTAGAGGAAATGATTGATTGGTGGTACAGTGAATACGATAGTTTAGTTGGTCAAGCTATATTTTCTGGGAGGGGAAGAGAAAAACATTGGGAGGTTGAAAGACCTTTATATGATGAATTGGTGAAAGAGCTTGGAAAAGAAAGACCGATTTATGCTTTTTCTGAACTCGATAATAGGTTATCCTATAGTAGATTGAATCATTTACTCGTCGAAGATAATACCCAAGAAGAATACAGGAATGCAATTGAGAACGGTGAGTTTTTCTGGAGTTACAATGTTTATGATACTGACATGCCTGAGATAGAGAAGATTGAAACGGGAAATGGCGAAATACGCCTACATACTGATGAAGATCACAGGGAAAGAAGATGGGTTTATATGAATGAGACCGTTGCAACTGGTGATGTTTTCACTGCCGATGATATGGTAGAAGGTCAGAACTATGTTAGACTTGAAATCGGTGAATGGGAAAGCGAACCTGAGTATGTTTTAGGAACACAACCATTCTACATAACTACTGGAGATATAGAAACAGAAACGGAAGAACCATTTGAAATCACACATGATTCGGCAATATTACAAGGAGAGATATCCAAAATGGATATCGAAGAAGTTGATGTATATTTTAGATATAGAAAATATGGGCAGGAAGATTGGCAGAGTTCAGAAAAACAAACATTAAAATCTACAGGAACTTTTGAGCAAAAGGTAGAAAATTTGCGGGAAGATACTTACTATGAGTTTAAAGCCGTAGCAGAATGGGGTGGAAATGACGGTTTGTATGAAACCACGGGAGAAGTATTGTTCTTTGAAACATTATCTATTTATCGTCCACCACCATCTTTGTCTATAATCAGCCCAGAAGATTCGGTTGAAAATCTGACTTATGAAGAAAATCTTACGATAGAGGGAATCACAGATCCCGAATCTAGCGTTAAAATAGATGGTGAAGAGGTTGAAGTGAGCGATGAAACTGGACATTTTGAAAAAATAGTTGAATTGAACGAAGGGTTGAATATCATTGAAGTGATAGCAAGCGATGAAAACGATAGTACAACGGTTGAGAAGGTATACGCACAATATATGCCTGAAATACCCGAGATCTGGGAAGAGATAGAATACATTTTTAAAACAGTTGGCCGGATAGAAAACGACTTAAATGAATTGGAAGAAGAGCACAAAGAAAGGTTGAATGAACTGGAAAACGACTTGAATGAAAATATAACAACTCTTCAAGAGGCTTTGAATCGACTTGGAAACTTGGAGGAGGTTCATGATGGACTCCAGCAAGAGATCTCAGAAGTAAAGTCAAATATTACAGAAATAAAAAACGAAATAGTTGATTTAAAAGAAGAAAGTGATGATGAGGAAACGGATTTTGGTCTTTTAGAAGGGGCACTGATAATAAACTCCATAATTCTAGCATTACTGGTGATAATCATGATATTCTACATTTATCCTAAGCTTAAAACTCAACAGAATAGCGATGAAAACGATTTAAAGGATTCAGACGAGGAATCAACCAAGGACAAAGACGATTAAAACTCTTTAAAATCTAAAACATCTTAAAATGTTCACGCTCTTAGAAATTATTTATCCTGTTTATAGTCAATGACACTACTAAGAAGAGTCGTGTCTTTGACTTGTTGTGGAAGGTTGTAATTGCATCTTCCACTGTAAATCTTGTTGTTACGACCCTCCACCACCATCCCAATTATCAAAGACGGCAGTTTATCAACACCCTAGTAAATCAAAAATCCATTTCCGTCAACCGTCCTTCATATATGAACTATAGCAGTTACCCATGTTTTCATTATCAACGATGGCAGGTCAATCATATGTTTCAGAATTTTCTTTGAAAATTCTAAAGATCGATGGAAAATCAAAGATTTTCCAGTAGATATCAACAACAGCAGTTATCCACCGTTCTTCATATGTTTCAGGAATCAAATTCCTGACATTGTTGGAATAAAATATTCCAACTCACTTGGAATTTCTTTCAGAAATTCCGAGACTCGATGGAATTCTAAGAGAATTCCAGTAGATATGAACTATAGCATCTATCAGCTTAAGTAGAAGCTGTATAGAGAGAAGGAATTTTTAATTCCTACGAAGGTCCTCCTAGATAAAGCCGTTAATAATTTAACTATCCTATCATTGTCAACTCGAATCATCCATGAATTGTCCTAACTGTAAAACTGATGAGAACGTTATCAAAGCAGGACTGAGAGAAACTCAAAAAGGTACCAT
>PWFC01000005.1 GCA_003554025.1 Mollicutes bacterium | reverse complement strand
GCGGTTCGATATCGGGACATTCGAGTCGTTGAGAGAGGCTGACCGGCTGGAGATGGAACGGACGGACGGTTGAAAAATCCTCTTATTTCTTTTATTATATCTCTGTCATTGTTGAATTTATAAACTAAAAAAAGATTGTAAAGAATTTTTGATATGCAATTTAGATCATATCCCCGATAGGTTTCCAATCAAAATCTCTAATAAGTTTTTCTAATTTATCTTCTGTTCTTTTCAGATTTGTATAATGTCTAATCCTGTACCCCATACGGATATCGAAATGTTTTGGTTGGTTCGTATCTAATTCCCATGGATGAAGGTAAAATATAAAATCTTGTTCTTTTAGTATTTTTTCTATCCCTAATTTAAAAATTGGGTATGGGATGAATCTAAAATATCCTCCACCAGCCCATGGTATTTCACTTTTGAAAATCTTTAATGTAGGCATTTGAGCTTCAGTCAAACCGTTTGATAAATCATATATAGTTTCGTTAGAATGGTTTGACAATCTACCATACCTATCGTGAGCAGCGATTTTGTAAAAACTAGAATCGTATTCAAAACTTAGTTTTTTTAATATTTTAGTTACATCATCGTTTATCGTGAAACTCGGTGCTCTATAACCTTTGATAGGTTGTGTGGTCAACTGAGAAAGTATACCTTTAGATCTTTGGATATCTTTTTTTATTTTCTCAATATCCATTTCAGATAAAAGAGAGTGATCATAACCGTGACAGGCTATTTCATGCCCTTCTGCATCTATCTTTTTTACCATATCAGGGACTTTTTCTGCGATCCAACCTAGAATGAAAAAAGTGGCTTTTGTATCATATCTATCTAGTATTTTCAATATCTTGTCAGTATTTTTTTCTACATGTAGCTCATATCTATCCCAAGAGGAGCGAGGTATAGCCTCTTGTAGATTATGTGCTTGGAACCAGTCCTCTATATCAAAAGAAAGTAAACATTCGTTCAAAGTAGTTTTCCACCTCTTTTTTGAAACTCTTTTCTATGCTTTTTTGTTGGAAATGAATGGTAAGAGGATTCTCCTTCCATAGCTTTAAGTTTTACATTATCGTTTTCTATCTGTTTTAGAGCTTCTGCAGCAAGTTTTCCACCAAGTCTTTTCCCTCTAGTTATCACGTCGTCGAGGGTGTCGAATCTCTTTACTGGAAATGTTTTTTGCAGCACGATCTTTCCCTTGTCCACTTTTTCTTCCATCGTGTGAACGGTGATGCCGATCTCTTTATCTCCATGGTAGAGAGCCCAAAAAGTTGGTAGGAGTCCTCTGTATTTTGGTAGTTTTGCAGTGTGAACATTGATGCAACCCCACTTTGGAGCTTTCAGCAGTGGTGGTTTGAATATTTCCGGTGATGAAACTGATAGGATAACGTCTATGTTGTTTTTGTTTATGTGGTTGATGAATTCTTTTGAATTAACTGTAGTAAGGTAGGACGTTTTAACATCAAATTTCTTGGTTACATATCCTGCTGAATATTCTCCTAGAGACAGTGTGATTTTCAGTTTCCTGAAAGCATATCTTAAACCCAGACGTGTGAAATTTTTTAATCCGTAGAAATTTAACAATCTTTTTAGGAATTTTGAAGTAGAATCACCTTTCGGATCTAAAATAGTAACTCGTGTGATCTCAATATTTTCATTGAGATTCTGGAAAAACGAATTAAAGAATATGGGGATATAAAATGGGTCATCTTGTGTTACTATCTCTACCTTTAAAGACATCAGAATTTTTTAAGAAGGTAAGCCATATTTATAATTGATTACATTTATAAGATATCCATATGATTAGTAACCTTTATTTACACCCATCGATAATCAAACAACTGGTAAATTCATGGACATTTTGATAATCGGTGCAAGAAGGTACCCTCCATTAATCGGAGGGTTAGAAAGGTACATATATGAATTCACTCAGGTGGCGACTGAACTTGGACATGATATTACCATATTGACTCAAATGCATAAAGGAGAAAAAAAATTCGAGGAAAAAGAAAACTTGAAGATAATAAGGGGTTATGCTCCTGAGAAACAGCCAATTGATAGATTGTTTTTACTTTTGAACACTATGTTGAAACGAGAAAAAGGATATGATGTTTGTTGGGGCCACGGTACGATAGGTGCTATGGCCAAATGGGGAGAACCTTACGCTTATACGATACATGGATTCACTTCTCTTCGCGAGACAGATAAGAATCCTATCTTTAACAAGTTCCAGAATTTCTTTGAATTTAAGATACTTGATAAAGCGGATCTGAATATAGGAGTGGATAAGAAATCTACCAGTATGGCTAAAAGATTTAACGAAAATTCATATCTGGTGGAGAACGGAGTGGATATTAAGAGGTTCGAGAAGGATTATGAGAATCCTTATCCTTCTAAAGGTAAGCATGTGTTGTTCGTCGGTAGGTTGATAGAATCTAAAGGAACTTTAGATATCATCAATGGTTTCAAAAAATATGCTGATGACAATGTTTACTTACACATCGTTGGTGATGGCGAGCTTAAAGAAAGGGTAAAAAAAGAAGCAAATGAGAGCGATAGTATCATCTATGAAGGCAGAGTTGATATTGTTGAAAAATATTTCCAACACGCTGATTTGTACGTATTACCGAGTTATTATGAAGGTTTTCCTACTACAGTCTTAGAAGGGATGGCTGCAAAGACCCCTACAGTTGTAAGTAATTTACCAGCGTTCAAAGGTAACTTCGAAGATGGAAGAGAAACCTTGATCTTTGAAGCCGGTGACGTTGAAGGGATGATGAAAGATATAGAAAATGTTTTGAATGATAAAAAGTTGAGAGAAAAGTTAGTAAAGAATGCTTATAATAAAATCATAAATGAATATACTTGGGAAGCACAGACTAAGAAAATACTTGGATTGTTTGAAAAACTGATCGATGATGGTAGAAATGAGCGGTAATAAAAAAATCAAACCTAAAGAAGGGATAATCACAACTACCTACAGATGTAACGCTAAATGTAAGATGTGTAACATCTGGCAGAATCCATCAGAACCGAAAAAAGAATGGAAACCCAAAGATCTTGAAAGTATACCTAGTGGATTGAAAAACCTAAACATCACTGGAGGAGAGCCTTTTCTCCGGAAAGATTTGGAAGAAATCATAAGAGTTTTGAAACCAAAATGCAAAAGGTTAGTGATCAGCACTAATGGGTATTACACTGAAAGGATGCTATCGATCGCTAAGAAATTCCCAGATGTAGGGTACAGGATTAGTCTTGAAGGATTACCGGCCGCTAACGATGAGTTAAGAGGTTTGAAAGACGGTTTCGATCATGGACTAAGGTCACTTTTAAAATTGAACGAGATTGGTATAGAAGATATCGGGTTTGGAATCACCGTGTCCGATAGGAACGCTAAGGATCTATTGGAATTGTACGAACTCGCTGAAATGATGGGAGTCGAGTTCGCTACAGCTGTAGTTCACAACAATTTTTACTTTCACAAATTTGACAACGAGATTACGGAAAAGAATGTCGTGGTAGAAGAGTTCGAAAAACTTATCGATAAATTACTATCCACTTGGAGGATCAAAAATTGGTACAGAGCTTACTTCAATGCAGGTTTGATTAACAGAGTGAAAGGCGGTAATAGACCATTACCATGTAAGATGGGTACGGACCTGTTCTTTTTGGGTCCCTTTGGGAAT
>PWFC01000057.1 GCA_003554025.1 Mollicutes bacterium | reverse complement strand
TAGCTTCTTCCCCCTCGTAATAAGTGTGAGTACCTTCTGTTGGTTCAGTGGTGCCTTCTCCTTCAATATTTATCTTAAGCACGTATTCTTCTGGTAGTACCTCATCTTCTTCAAACACTGCAGTAATTGAATAATCGTCCAACATCTCTATGGTCGTTTGACTAGATTCAGTATCGTCTATAGTTTCAACGTCACCAGTCCACTCGACGAAGTGATAACCTTCATCTGCTACAGCTTCAAGATCTACAATCGTTCCGTGATCGTACTCGAACGTGTCTTCTCCCGGTTCAACAACGCTGCCACCTTCTGTAGAGTCTATAGTTAACTCATAAGTGTTTATTGCAAAAACTGCAGTAATTGAATAATCATTTAGCATCTCTATGGTCGTTTGATTAGCTGTTACATCGCCTACAGTTTCAACGTCACCAGTCCACTCGACGAAGTGATAACCTTCCTCAGCTACCGCTTCAAGATCCACGATAGTTCCGTGATCATACTCAAAAGTATTCTCTCCTGGTTCAACAACGTTGCCACCTTCTGTCGAATCTATAGTTAGTTCATAAGTGTCTATAGCGAATACTGCTGTTATAGAATAATCATCCAGCATCTCTATGGTTGTTTGATTAGCTGTCACATCGCCTACAGTTCCAACATCACCTGTCCACTCGACGAAGTGATAACCTTCATCAGCTACTGCTTCTAGATCTACGATCGTCTCGTGATCGTACTCGAACGTGCCCTCTCCCGGCTCTATCACCGATCCTACATCTGTAGAGTCTATAGTTAGTTCATAAGTGTCTATAGCGAACACTGCTGTTATAGAATAATCGTCCAACATCTCTATGGTCGTTTGATTAGCTGTTACATCGTCTATAGTTCCAACATCACCTGTCCACTCGACGAAGTGGTAGTTATCATCAGGTACGGCTTCAAGATTTACTAACGTACCATGATCGTACTCGAACGTGTCCTCTCCTGGTTCGACTACTTCTCCGCCGTCTGTTGAATCTATAGTTAGTTCATAAGTATCTGTGGCAAACACTGCTGTAATAGAATAATCATCTAGCATCTCTATGGTCGTTTGATTAGCTGTCACATCGTCTACAGTTCCAACATCACCCGTCCATTCGACGAAGTGGTAGTTATCATCAGGTACGGCTTCGAGATTTACGATCGTTCCGTGATCGTACTCGAACGTGCCTTCTCCCGGTTCTACTACTTCTCCTCCTTCTGTAGAATCTATAGTTAACTCATAAGTGTCTATTGCGAACACTGCTGTAATAGAATAATCATCCAACATCTCTATCGTAGTTTGATTAGCTGTTACATCGTCTACAGTTCCAACATCACCCGTCCATTCGACGAAGTGGTAGTTATCATCAGGTACGGCTTCGAGATTTACTAACGTACCATGATCGTACTCGAACATGTCTTCTCCCGGTTCAACTACTTCTCCTCCATCTGTTGAATCTATAGTTAGTTCATAAGTATCTATTGCAAACACTGCCGTTATAGAATAATCGTCCAACATCTCTATGGTCGTTTGATTAGCTGTCACATCGCCTACAGTTCCAACATCACCAGTCCACTCCACGAAGTGGTAGTTATCATCAGGTACGGCTTCAAGATTTACTAACGTACCATGATCGTACTCGAACGTATCCTCTCCCGGTTCTATCACCGATCCCCCTTCTGTAGAATCTACAGTTAACTCATAAGTATCTATTGCAAATACTGCTGTTATCGTGTAGTTGTCTTCCATGGTTATCGTCGTTTTATTAGATTCAGTATCAGCTATAGTATCATTATCTCCAGTCCACTCCACGAAGTGATAACCTACATCAGGTACGGCTTCAAGATCGACGCCTTCATTAGCTACAGTTCCAAAAGTTCCTTCTCCCGGTTCGACTACCTCTCCACCTTCTGTCGAATCTATAGTTAAATAGTAATCAGTCTCTGAAAACACTGCCGTAATAGAATAATCATCCAGCATTTCTATGGTCGTTTGATTAGCCTCAGTATCGTCTATAGTTCCAACATCACCCGTCCATTCAACGAAGTGATAACCTTCCTCAGCTACCGCTTCAAGATCTACAATTGTTCCATGCTCATATTCAAAAGTAGCTGGGTCGTCTCCCGGTACAGTCACGTTACCTCCTTCTGTTGAGCCTATAGTTAATTGGTAAGTGTTTATAGCAAACTCTGCTGTTATGGTGTAATTGTCTTCCATGGTTATCGTAGTTTGATTAGCTTCAGTATCAGCTATGGTCTCATTATCTCCCGTCCACTTGACGAAATGGTAGCCTTCATCAGCTACCGCTTCAAGATCAACGACAGTTCCGTGATCATACTCAAAAGTATTCTCTCCTGGTTCAACAACGTTGCCACCATCTGTAGAATCTATAGTTAACTCATAAGTGTCTATAGCGAACACTGCTGTTATAGAATAATCATCCAGTATCTCTATCGTAGTTTGATTAGCTTCAGTATCAGCTATGGTCTCATTATCACCCGTCCACTCAACGAAGTGATAACCATCATCTGCAACCGCTTGAAGATCCACAACTGTTCCGTTATCGTACTCGAACGCCCCCTCTCCTGGTTCAACAACGCTGCCACCTTCTGTCGAATCTATCGTCAGGTTCATATTTTCCCATTGTAAGGCTGGATAGCCGTAGTTATCTTCTTGATCTGTGGTCAAAGCATAATCTCGCCATGTAGTGTTGAAATCCCAGCCTTCATAAGCGTTAGGATACTCATTTTCGTAGTCAGTCATCTGGTTCGTAGTTCTTAGTTGACTCCCTGTTGTGTTAGTATCGCCCTCACCTCCTATACGTCCTATCAAATCTAATTCTGGATTTATGTCTTCATTAGAATAACTATAAAATATTTCGTTTACTTCTTCTTCATCACTATAACTTCTGCCGACTAGACCGCCTAGATCATTGTTTCCACTTACATTCATAATTGAATATGAATTTTCTATTTTGGCGTTATCAAGCTCGCCTACAAGCCCACCGACATACCTATTTCCAGCTACAGTTCCTATTGAATAAGAATTTTCAATTATAGCACGTTCTTCAGGAACATTACCTTGATATAAATGTCCTACTAACCCACCGACTCTATTACCGGACGAAGTGACATCACCAGTAGCATAACATCTTATAACATGTCCGGGGCATCTTCCAACAAGTCCGCCAACATAATTAGAATGTCCTATAACTGTACACTCAGAATAAGAATCTATAACTTCGGCAGTAGAAGCATGGAATCCAATAAGTCCACCGGTAAACTCACCATAACTCTCTACCGTACCAGTAGTAAATGTATTTTCTATAACAACATCATGATAAGCTCTTCCAATCAATCCGCCGACCGGTCGCCACCCACCACTTCCCCCTACATATATATTTACATCTACTAATCCTACATTTTTGATTACTACTGTACCCTCCACATCTCTACCGTTTGCTCTACCAAACAAACCAATATCGAGTTCATCACCACGGTTGATATATAGATTACTGATAACATGACCTTGCCCGTCAAAATTTCCTTCAAAATCTCCCGTAGCAGGTTGTGGTTCTTCAGTATGACCAATTGGTTTCCAACCGAGATAGTCGCCGGCTTCTAATTCTCCAGCCTCCCACCATTCATCAGGGTCAAAAGTATCTCCTGAGGTATATTCTTCTTGTGTGAGGTAGTAATTATCGCCGTTATACTCGATATAGT
>PWFC01000072.1 GCA_003554025.1 Mollicutes bacterium | reverse complement strand
GGAGACAAAGGCAACCTGCTTGTGGTTAAAGAACCTTCCCTTGCTTGTTCCTACCGATGTGGTGGAAGGAAGGGAAAATAGAATATACAGGATGCCTCCATCGCCCGACAGGTGTAAAAAGCGGAGTATCACCTATCACGGTATAGCGGAAGCTATGGCAGCACAGTGGGGGTTAAAATGAGTAAACAGATGAACGCCGAACGCAAGATGAGCAAAGAGGAGATATTCTTCCACAAACTCAAAAACGACCGCCAGTGGTACGTGGAAAACTTCCTCAAAATCCGCAACAAGAGCGCACAGATTGTGCCGTTCACTCTGAACAACGCCCAGCGGGTAGTCATGAGGCACGTGGAAGAGGACGAGAGGATAGGCCGGCCCAAGCGCTATATCGTCCTCAAGGCGCGGCAGATGGGCATGAGCACCCTCTTCGAGGGGCTGATATTCCAGGACACCACCACCCGCGACAACAAGAATAGCCTCATCGTGGCACACGAGGAATCAGCCAGCCAGAACCTCTTCTCGATGAGTAAATTATACTACGAGTACCTGCCCGACATCATTCGCCCCATGCGCAAGCACTCCAACGGCAAGGTGCTCAGCTTCGAGAACCCCGAATCGGACGAGAGTAAAAAAGGCGAGAACCCGGGCCTTCGAAGCAAAATCTCCATCGCTACCGCGGGGGCGGGGGAAGTGGCAAGAAGCGCCACCATCCACAACCTGCACGTCTCGGAACTGGCCTTCTTTCCCGATGCGAAAACAACCATGCTGGGGCTCATGCAGTCGGTCCCCGACCAACCCAACACCATGGTGGTGCTGGAATCCACGGCCAACGGCGTGGGGGACTTCTTCCACGAGATGTGGCAGAAGGCTGAAAAGGGCGAGAACGAATTCACGCCCATCTTCCTGCCCTGGTTTATCGATGAGAGCTACACGCGCCCCTTCCGCAGTGAGGCCGAGAAGGCGCAGTTCATGGAGGAGGTCAACGCCACCCTCTACGACGGCAGAGGCAATCGCGTGCAGACCTACGAGTACGAACTGATGCACAAGCACGGCTTGACGCCGGAGCAGCTGAACTGGCGGCGCTATACCATCGCCAACAAGTGCCAGGGCGACGAATTTCTCTTTATGCAGGAGTACCCCTCTACCGCGGAGGAGGCGTTTATCTCTTCCGGGCGGCCCAAGTTCAGCATCGGGGCGCTGAAGAAGTACCAGACCCTCACCCGCGAACCGCAGCGGGGTTACCTGCAGACCGACAGCGAGGGCAAAATCGCCTTCGTGCCCGACGAGCACGGTTACGTGTCCATCTGGCAGCACCCCCAGCCCGACACGCACTACTGCATCGGCGCGGACGTGGCCGAGGGGCTGGCCAAGGGCGATTACAGCGCCGCAGCCGTCGGTGATACGACGACCTTCGATGTGGTGGCCATGTGGCACGGCAAAATCGACGCCGATTTGTTCGGCACCGAGCTCATTAAGCTGGCCAAGTATTACAATGAAGCCTACCTGGGCGTGGAGAACAACAACCACGGACTGACCACGCTGTCCACCCTCAAAAAGGAGGAGTACTGGAACCTCTACTTCACCAAGACCTACGACCGGATTGCCGATACCATCACGCAGAAGCTGGGCTGGACCACATCGGTCCGCACCAAACCCTTCATGATAGACAAGTTGGCCGAGTTTATCCGCGAGCTGCACTTAGGCGTCTATTCCGATTTGATGATTTCGGAAATGTTCACCTATATCATCGAGGACAACGGCAAGACCAACGCACAGGAGGGGTGCTTCGACGACACGGTGATGGCGGCGGCCATCATGCTGCAGCTGATGCTGGAAGGCAAGGGGGACTTCTACACGCCCGAGATTCCCATAGACCAGCGGGGAAGCGTGGCCAGGGAGACGGTGGACCCGCTGTTCGAGAGTGAAAGCGAAGCCGAGTTTGCGGAGTAATACAGGAGGTGGCACATTGCCTGATAAGAAAACGAAGGACAAATACCAGGAGCAGCGTTTGGCAAGCAAATGGAATTTCCTCTTCAAAGACGCCATGGTGACCAAGGCACCCTTCACCAAGCGCTGGCAGACGTACCTGGACGCCTACAACGGCGACTACTTCAAGAACGAAAAGACCCCGGAATACAAGTCCGACCTGGTGGCCAACTACATCTATTCCATCATCGAAACCATACGCCCCATCATGCTGGACAACAATCCCAAGTTCCAGTCCATGCCGCGGCACCCCGACGGGATGCCCTTCCAGAGCGACTTGAACCAGGCGCTTTTGTTCGAGTGGGACAGGGAAGGAATGAAGCGGAAACTGTCCAGAGAGCTGATAAACGCGCTGGTGCTGGGTACATCGGTGTTTTTTGTGCCGTGGGACAGCGAGGAAAAAGAAGTAAAGGCCATCCCCGTCAGCGCCTTCAATATCTTCCCTGACCCGCTGGCCACGTGCGTGGAGGACGCGGAGTACATCATCTACGCCAGCTACAAGAACGCCGTGCGCCTGAAGCGCAAGTATCCCAAGCGCGCCGGGGAGCTGCACGGGGGCACCATCAACTACAGCGAGCTGGTGTACGAAAATGACCGCGATGCGCGGGTGGACAACCAGATACTCGTGCTGGAGGTTTGGACCTGGGACGTGGAGGACGAGTTCGACCTGGACGGCGAGGACAAGCACAAGCAGAAGGAGTATAAAAACGGCCGCGTCATCACGCTCTGCCCCGAGCTGGGCATCGTGCTGGATGACAAGGAAAATCCCTACAAGACCCCCGGTAAAAAGCGCAATCTGCCCTTTGTACTCATCAAGGACTACGATGTGCCGGGGCAGTTCTGGGGCGAGGGGGAGGTTGTGCAGCTGCTCTCGCCACAGAAGCACATGAACGACCTTAACAACGCCATTCTGGACAACGCCAAGGCCACGGCCAACATGCCCTGGATTGTGGACAAAAACGCCGGCATCGGCCACGGCAAGATTACCGCCCGCCCGGGGCTGGTGCTCAGGAAGAACCCCGGCTCAGAAGTACGCCGCGACCCGCCGCCGCAGATGCCGACCTACATCACCCACGCCCTGGAATCCTACAAGGCCGACATCGAGCAAATCAGCGGGGTGTACGACACGCTGAAGGGCGATCGGGCGCAGGGTGTCTATACGGCGCAGGGCATCCTGGCGCTGCAGGAGGCCGGGCAGGTCCGCATCCGGCTGAAAACGGAATTGATGGAGGACAGTTTGGGCCGCCTTGCGCAGCTCTGGTGCGACCGGATGAAGCAGTACTGGGACGAGGACAGGTGGATATTGACCACCCGCCATGACGGTTCCTATGATATGAAACTCATCACCAAGAGCGCACTGGAATACGATTATGACATCAAAATCACCGCCGGCTCCACCATGCCGGTCAACCGCGGGGCCATGCTGGACCTCATGATACGGTTGGCGCAGACCCCCATGCCCGACGGGCAGAATCTTGTGGACAGGGAGGCCGTGGTGGAATACCTGCCTGAAGAGGTTAAATCTGCTATATTGGAGCGCATGGAGGGTGAGAACGTGGCGCTGGTGGAAGTGCAGCAGGGATTGGAACAGCTCGGACAGGCGCTGGAACAGGTGGCGCAGGAGCTGCAACAGACGCTGCAGCAGGTGGCGCAGGAATCGCAGGAGAACGACGAGCAAATCTTTGGTCTTATCGAGGAAATCACCGCGGCCATCGAACATATCAACGGGCAAATTTTACAGCTTAAAGAAGAGCATGATACTATAGAG
>PWFC01000079.1 GCA_003554025.1 Mollicutes bacterium | reverse complement strand
ATGCAGGTTTAGCGCTTATTTGCGCCGATGATCCCAACATGCACAGTTCCCAGAACGAGCAAGATAACCGTAATTATGCCAAGTTTGCCAAGCTGCCGATGCTGGAGCCATCTGACAGCGAGGAGGCCAAACAGTTTGTAGGCAAGGCGCTTGAAATTAGCGAGGAGTTTGACACCCCTGTAATGGTGCGCAGTGTCACGCGTATTTCGCATTCTTCTACGCCTGTTGAGCAGTCGGAAGAGGGTCCTCCCCCGGCGTCGGAGGAGCTTCCTGATTTTGACCGCAAGCCCTTAAAGCATGTTATGGTCCCTGCCAATGCCAGGAACAGGCATCCTGTAGTGGAGGAGAGGCTGCAGAAGCTTTCGGAATATGCGGAGGAGCTGTCTATCAACCGTATAGAGCAGGGTGATGATTCCCTGGGCATAATCACATCTGGTACATCTTACCAGTTTGCCAAGGAAGTATTCCCGGAGGCGAGCTTTTTGAAGCTTGGTATGGTGTATCCGCTGCCTGAGAAACTTATTCGCCGTTTTGCCTCTAGTGTAAAGACTCTGCTGGTAGTGGAGGAGCTGGATCCGTTTTTAGAGGAGAACATTCGCCTTATGGGCATTGAAGTTCGCGGCAAGGATGTATTTCCTGTGCTGGGGGAATTTACCCCGGGCCTGGTACGCAGCTGTGCGCAGGATGCGGGTCTGCTGGAAGGTCCAGGTGTTTTAACGGAAGCGGCCTCTACTGTAGCCTCTGAAGTTTCCAAGCTGCCGGCGAGGCCTCCCATGCTGTGTCCTGGCTGTAGTCACCGCGGACTGTTCTATGTATTGAGGGAATCAGGGGCTTTGGTATTTGGAGACATTGGCTGTTACACGCTGGGTTTTGCCCCGCCGCTTAGTGCTATGCACTTTACGGGATGTATGGGAGCCAGCATAGGTGTAGCGCATGGTGTAGACAAGGCTGGGGTTAAGGATGATGTAGTTGCGGTCCTGGGTGATTCGACCTTTTTACATTCGGGAGTACACCCGTTAATGGACGTTATCTACAATTCCAGCAATGTCACGACTATAGTGACGGACAACAGTGTTACGGCGATGACGGGTCACCAGCAGCATCCTGGTACTGGCTGGACGCTGCAGGGTGAGCAGACCCAGCAGGTGAAGATAGAAGAGGTAGCCAAGTCTATGGGTTTTAACAAGGTAGATGTCTGCGACCCGAACGAGATGGACAAATTATCCAAGATATTGGATGATCATTTAAAGAGCGGTGAGCCTTCAGTTATCATAGCGCGCCGTCCCTGTGTTTTATACACGAAGGAGAAGCACACACCGCCACGGGTTGATAAAGACGAGTGCGTAGACTGCGGTACTTGCTTGGAGCTTGGATGTGCGCCGCTGGTACAGGAAGAAGGATATGTGCGGATAGATGATCTGCTCTGCAACGGCTGCGGTCTTTGTGTGCAGGTATGTCCCTCGGAAGCGATTATCCAGGAGTAAGAAGATAGAGAGGAGGCTGAAAGGTTGAAGAAGGTAGATTTCTTAATGGCAGGAGTAGGAGGCCAAGGTACGATTTTAGCCAGCAACATATTAGCGGCAGTGGGTTTAGAGCTAGGCTATGATGTAAAGAAGGCAGAGGTACACGGTATGGCGCAGCGAGGTGGAGCTGTAGAGAGCCATGTTCGCTGGGGAGAGACGGTTAATTCGCCCCTGGTGGAGCAGGGAGCTGCGGATTATTTGATCGGTTTTGAGATGCTGGAGGGTGCGCGCTGGCCGCACTTTTTGGGTAGAGATTCGGTGGCGGTAGTAAACAATTACCGTATTAACCCCCCGGCGGTTAACCTTGGCAAGGCGGAGTATCCTCAGGTAAAGGATATAGAGTCTATGATCAAGGGTGTTACGGACCACCTGATGTGGGTAGATGCCACCAGTATAGCGGCTGATCTCGGTAACCCTGCGATGGTAGGGGTAGTGCTTTTAGGTGTTGTATCCAGCCAGTTAGGCGGGGAAGAGGATGCGTGGTTGAAAGTAATTGAAAGCATGGTCCCTGCCAAGTTCCTGGAGCTGAACAAGAAAGCCTTCCAGGCTGGACGTGAACAAAAGAAGTAAAAGCTGGGGTTTTATGCTGTCAGCTTTTACTAAGATCTTCATGATTTCCTTATAAAAAGAATCCTTGGAGTTAACATGGGGATATGAAACGCTGTTTTGTTTTTTAGTTATTTTCCCGGGTAGTTTATAACTGCCCGGGGGAATATTTAGTTTTAATTTACTGATTAATAATATAAATGTTAAGGACAAGTGTATTTTAAATGTTTTCTTATTTCATTAAAATTAAAAGAAAATCACATTTAAAGGAGGTTGTTTCCCTAATATGAACTTTGCCAGTTATGGCATTGCTAATGCCAGGAAATATCCTGAAAAAGAATTTTTAATTGAAACCATACCCTCCAAGAATCACAGGCGGACTATGACTTGGAAAGAATTTAATGAAGCAACTAATAAGGTAGCTAATTATCTGCACAAGCAGCTGGGGGTCCAAAAGGATGATTTTGTACTGCACCTGCAGATGAACAGTATTGAATGGGTGGTAACTTTCCACGCTATTTTAAGGCTGGGAGCAGTAGCCGTTCCTTTGAACTTCCGCTTTGCCAGTGCCGATGTTAAGTATGCAGCAGAGGCCTGTGATCCCAAGGTTATGATTATGGGGGACGGCTTTCTTTCTAAAGTTCAGCCCATACAAGAAGAGATGAAAACTATTACCTCTTACATCTGTATCGGCGAAAATGTCCCCTCGGGTATGATAGCATATGATGAGATTATGAAGAGCTCTGACACCGAGGAGGTACTGGTGGATGTTGATCCAGAACAGCCTGCGGAGCTCATGTTTACTTCCGGTACAACTGGGCCGCCCAAGCCTGTCTGCCAGGCACACGATACTCTATATCAAGTAGGGATCGGAAATTCTCTTACTTACAGCGAGGGCCATGAAACCGTTTACCTGGCACCTCACCCCTTCTACCACAGCGGCAGCTTTTTCTTGGCTTTTCCTTCTTACCTTGCCGGGGGTAAGATAGTAATTCTGTTGGAAGCCCAGCCTAAGTCCTTTATGGATACTCTCGATAATGAAAAGGTAACGCACGGTTGGGTTACTGTTCCTACCATGTCCGATGCTGTTTATGCTATAAAACAGGGAGAGGTGGATATTTCCCAGCATGATTTCTCGCACGTACACAGCATTGTTATTGGGGCACAGCCGGTTCCATCTTCCCTGTACGAAGATATGAAGCGGCTATTTTCCTTTAGAACCGGCAATATCTATGGTATTACTGAAGGCGGGGGCGGAGGCACCCTCAACCTTTATGATGAACACGTGCTGGAAAAACCCGGTTCTATCGGCAAGCCGACATTTAACATGCAGGCCCGGGCAGTACATGAAAATGGAAACGACGTGCCGGTGGGAGAAGTAGGAGAACTGGTTTTGAAAGGCCCCCGTGTTATGAAGGAATACTTCCAAAACCCAGAGATGACAGCGAAAGCTATTAAAGACGGGTGGCTGTACACCGGAGATCTTGTGAGGATGGATGAGGAAGGATACTTCTACATCGCTGGCAGGAAGAAAGACCTGATAATAAGAGGTGGCGAAAATATATTCCCAGAGGAAATCGAGGATGTCCTCAGGCGGAACCCCAAGGTAGCTGATGCTGCAGTTATAGGATATCCCCATGAGCGACTTGTAGATATTGCCATGGCCATTGTGCAGCTGCATCCCGGTGAAACCATGACTGAAGAAGAACTAATAAATTTCTGCAAGGAACAAGGTCTGGCCAAGTACAAGTGGCCGGAAAAAATAGAATTTGCTGAAGTTCTCCGCAATGTAACCGGGAAGATTGATAAACCCAAGT
>PWFC01000062.1 GCA_003554025.1 Mollicutes bacterium | reverse complement strand
GGGGTTTTGGGAGATTTTCACTCCCTGGATACAAACCAATAACCTTCTAAATCCTCGTGACCACTCGTCGAAGTATTGTGTGTTTCTTTCCAGTTATCGGTAGAATACCAGTCACCATCACGCAGTGTTGAACCAAATGTTGGTGGATATTCCGGATTTCTTTCCTTTTCTACCACAATCTCGAGAATGTCGCCTTGATAACCGACGTAATCAAATGTGGCATTAAGGTAATCTATGTCTTCCTCGATCTCTACTCTGTCCGAAGACGGTTTATAGAATGTAAACTCGTCGTCTTCGAATTTTACTAAATAATTCTCTTCATCGTCAGAACCCATTGGTGAAACTTCTAAATAGAACCTCTCTGTAGAATTTGGCATGCTAGCCACATATGTAACTTTATCCATACGTGGTACAACCTCGACCACTGCATGATCATCTAACCAGAATTCTTGGTAATAGATATTGTAGTGGTCCACCAAACTTTGATCAAGAGAATTGAAGTCATCCCTCAGCTCGTATAGCATAAGTCTCAAATCACTTACTTCATCAACCGTTTCGTTCAATAACGAAATGGTACTGTTTAAAGACTCATTTATTAAATCTATACGTTCACTGTTCTTATCAACATCGTCTTCTATATCAGAAATCTTAGATTTCATATCATCAACGACACTTTCTAAATCTGACAACGAATCATTTGTTTCATTTGCCTGCTGCCATATATAGTCAACACTGTCCGTTGTGTCCTCCAGCGATGTTATTCTCTCTCCAAAGTCAGAAATTGTTTCTTCTTCTGTAACTCTTACACCGTCCATTTCGTATACAAAGTATCCGCAAACTAGAGCTATGACTAATGCTACTATAGCAATAACAGCAGTTATGTCTTTGTCCATCTTATCACCTCCTTTTCAATTATTAAAGTAGGTCGTACTTTTTTTGCCATCTCCAAACTGTAACTTTTGAGCAACCCACTTCTTCTGCAATTTCTGGTCTAAGTTTTCCTTCTTCTGTCATCTCTATTATTTTATTTATCTGATTACTAGAAAGGTTTGAACTTCCTTCTGGTCTAGCCATCTAAATCAACCTCCGCTTTGTTAGATATTAGTTCTATAAAACCAATTTCTTTGTCCTTGTCTTTTAAAACGATAGTGTTATCTTCTTTTTTGTATACACCTGACGAAACTATTTCATATTCACCAAAAAATTGTTTCTGTTCCTTGTACTTGGGTTTTAATGGCGGTAAACCACTTATCGCCATCATACTTTTCGGTAAATCTAATTTCGGATATGCATTTCCATCCTTATAATAAAAACTTACAAGGTTTTCTCCATTATCAAGTCGTATATCATAATGATCAAACTTTATGCTTTCGTGTTTTTGTATAACAAAGTGCCCGGAATCTTTTATATCTGGTACATCAGAGCGGTTAGTTCTTGGTTCGGTGTTTTGTTTCCATAAATTTTCAGATATCTTCTTCTCTGCTATTTGGTCCGACATCCAATGCTCCTTTGAATAATTATTTGAAAGATCTATCTTAAGTGGCTTTCTATCAGTATTTGGTTCATTCCATATTAAAAAGTCATGTTGTACATCATCAAGTAGCAACTCGTTGATGTATTGTTCCCTATCTCGCCTTGTTACCAAGGGTGTTTGGTCTTCTGGGAACATAACAAGCCACACCTTTTCATCATTCCATGTAACACGTCTAAATATTAACCTACCTTCAATTAATCCTTCTTCACTTTCCAAAAATATCTCCCTGAAGTGTTTGTGTGCTACACCAATTTCATACAGACCATGATCAAGTGCGAAAAACTTACTAAACGAACCATCATCCGTATTATGTATTCTGGGTTCTTCAAGTGCATATTCAACCCATTCGTAGGGCATCACCGACTTCCAATCCATTTCAAGTTTTCCCTCTCTTTCGCTGGATATCTGAACAAAAAGGTTTGTGTAATCTGATTCTCTATTTTGATCTATATCTTCAAGTGATATTCGTACTCCCCAAGCAGATTTACCCTCTTCTAATTCAAATCTCATATCACCGTGTACATCACCACTACCAAGTTCAAATAATTCTTCATTGGTATTGGTTGATGATTCTTTATCTAAGTTTGTCCAATGATCGTGATATATCCATCTTCCCTTACCTTCACTTGGATACATTTCATGCCAATTCATATCATAAAAATCTTTGTCTATTATATTAGATTGTGATAATTTGACAACAGAACCTATATCTCTTACAGCTATATCTATATCAGACAATTTGGAAACATTATCATCACACAATCCTATCACTTTGAAATCATCGATATTATAAGATACCTTCTCAGATTGCTGACATGATACATCAAAAATTCTAACCTTGACTTTATCACCATCCGAAAAACTCGAATTTTCAAGCTCTGCCAATGAATAATACTCATTTTCTATAAATTTATCACAATAAAGTATCTTCTTTTCGTAATCATCTACAGGAATACAAAGATGGCTTTCTCCATCGTGTTTTTTAACATATGAAACTATGTTATGTGTATTAAAGTCAGATCCAAGATAAACGGTATTTTCCGGCTTATAGTCTATTCTATCCTTTATAGAAATTGTAGTTTCAGAACCACCATTGTCTATTTCACCATATATTATAAAATCATCTTCAGATATTTTATGTAATTCACTTATCATTTCATCACGATTATCTATTTTAACATTACCAGACGGAAGTATTTGTATATGATCATCGTTTTTAATTATGACACACGGCACAGGATCATCTCCGATTGATTTAATGTCTTCGATGCTTGTTTCCACACCCTCAGGCATCTCTGTTTCTTCATATCCACGTTCTGACAATTCTATGTTGACTATCTTATGAAGATTGTACCAATTTTGCACTTTCCCCCTACCCTCCTTGTACAAATCCTCCTTCCAAAATTGAGTTAATAACTTAGACATCTCCTTTAGATCATCATCTGACATACCCGCAACTAATAGGGGATCATTGAAGTATCTCACATAATCCATATATTCCAATTTTTCAAAAACGTTCATGCTTACCTTTCCTTAAAATATTCTCGTATCCTATCATGTAGGTCGGTGTCTTCAAATTCCCTTGACACTAAACGTCTAATCATTTCACGTATCTCACGTTCTGCTTCACCCGGAACATGTGCATGACCAGACATTCTCCAAGCAGACTCGAGTGCATCATACCTTAGATTACCTGATCTGGGAGATACTACAGGAAACTTACAATCTCCTGCTATTTCAGGTGGAAAACCAGAACTTGAAAATATGTGTAATTTTCCAAACTCTGTTAAATCTCCACCTACATCACCCAATGTTGGTGCTGACCAATCGGGCCCACCGGAGGTGGCTCCTTCGTAATCTGGTTCTCTTACCGACCATCTAATTCCTAAAACGACCATGATATCACCTATTGTTTTTATTGTTTTCCATGCTTTTAAATTTTTTCATCTTCAAGAATCACCCGTTCTCTCATCACAGTATCATATGTTCTGTTTTCATAAGGCACATTTCTAAAGTATGCCCAACATTTTACTTCGTATTCTCCTCTTGGATAATCTCTGTCAGTTTGCCAAACAAACAAGTACCTTCCTGTTGTTTCTTTGAACCAATTATCACTATCATTAAATTGTTCTTCTACTAAAACTTCATCTCGTGATATGTTCTTGATTCTTAGATACAACTTATCAACACCCCTACCATCCTTTATTGGAGCTACATACTTGTCGTTTTTATCTAACACATGAAACTTGAACTTTACGGGAGATCCTGCTGGATATCTTTTCATTTTTTATCACCAAATATTTCTGTTTTTATTCTAACAAATTCTTCACTAAGTATGTTTATATCAATCGGCGGTTTGAAATTCACTACCTTCCAGACT
>PWFC01000007.1 GCA_003554025.1 Mollicutes bacterium | reverse complement strand
CCTCCTAAATTCCAGTCTATGTCGAAGTTTCCACTTACAGCAAACCTTCCAAGGGTGTCTATTTCTACATCCCTTTCGACGTCCGGCTCGCTCCATGTGGCATTGGCGGCGATGCTGTAGATTCCTGGTCGCGCATCGTCCGGAAGCTCGAAATTTAGATCGTATGGACTTATTAAGCCTTCTTCGTCGGTGATTCCGAACCCAGACATAAGTTCTTGACCTTGCGGATCCCTTACTGTGAAGTTTACCTCGGCTCCTTCGATTCCGTCGCCTGTCTCATCGGTGAGGCTGTAGTATATGCTACCTTCATCTCCCGGGAAGTAGTATACAGTTACGTCTTCGTCGATCTCGATCTGGCTTTCGTTGTCATATGTTACAAGGTAGGTGTAATCTTCGTCTCCTTTGCTGTCCAGGACCCTTATCCCCCATCTTTCGCCCTCTTCTTCTGTGTTGACGAAGACAGAGTCATATAGGTGGCAGCCATCTTCTTCCTCGAACATCTGTTCAAGCTCAGGGTGAACCGATTCGTCTTCTAGATAAGAGACTATGTCCTGCACATGTTCTTCTGTCTTGAAGGAACATCTTGTATCTTCTTCCCTCAGAGTCATAACTTCATCGTGGATCACTGCCGTTACTGTGAAGTTCGTTTCTGTCGTGTCCATGTTGAGTATCTCATCGTAGGCCGTCACGCTGACATTGTAAAATCCCCTGGAGACCGTATCGGCGTCGCCTCCGAAGTCATCGGGATAGGTTGTGTTCCACAGCGAGTAGTTTTCGGTCCTTTCCATTAGATCCATCTCTCCTGTTATGTTTCCTCCGTCCGGAGTTGTCACAGTAGCGTTTGCTCCGTCTATATCGAACTCCGTTTGTGAGGTTGTGTTTGAGATTATCACCACGCTTTCGCCCTGTAAAATTGTTTCATCCGGTTCAGTCCACGCCTCTAATGTAGGTGGATTTGAGGGGTAAAGCGTGACGTTAAATAACTGCCATCCAGGGTCGGACGGCTCCTCCGTGGATACGTTGTAGGTCGCCCTGTGGACACTTCCCGGATCCCCGGTGACGTCATATTCTATATTGATCTCCTCGGAATCCTCCATATCCACGGAAAAATTGCTTGGATCGATTGATGTATAGTTAGCTTCTTCAGGGTCTACGGTGAAGTTCATCCCTATATTTCCGGTGTTTACGACTTCGGGTGTGCAGTCCAGAACTCCTACGTCGCCTTCACTGGCTTCTTCACATTCCTTGGGTTCCATGTACCACGATCTAGTTGGGGGCACGGTCACGTTCAAAATAACTGTATCGTACCCGCCACTGCTTGATATATTTAAGATGCCTTCGTAGTAGTCTGCTCTCTGGCCTGCTGGTACACTGACATTCACATATACGTCCATGCTTTCACTGACTGCAAGGTTCGTTATATTTTCAGGCTCAAATGAAACATTGAACTCCTCGCATGAATCGCCTTCCTGACATACAAAACTAACGTTTGTCAGATTGTAGTTGCCGAGTGATTCAACGGTTAAGCTTCCTATCTCTTTCTCCTCGTCCGGCGATATCTCTTGTTCCAGTTTATCTTCAGGAACGTTCTGTACAGGGTTTTCTTCAACAGTTACTTCCAGTTCAGATGAAGTCGTTCTCAAGGTTCCATCGGGGTCGTTCCAACTGGTATAGGCCGTCAGGCTGTAGTTTCCGGGCGTTGTGTTTTCAGGTACGGTTACGTTGAAGTCGTTGATAAGGCTGTTCGAGACATTCAAATCGTCTTTGCTCTGGTTTTCGCTTGTTTCCCACTCCTCGTCTGACACAACGTACTGAGTTATGTTGAATGCAAAAGCATCTTCGATGTTTGTTGAATTTATCTGAAAGTCCACCGTTTCGTTTTCGTGGAGCGTTACATCGGATGCGGTTACATTCTGGCTTGGTATAGTCTCTGTTTTCACCTCTGTTTCGCCGATTATTTCAATAATCAGATCCACGGTGTCGTAGCTGTTTTTCGTCGAGGCGTTTATATGTCCTTCATACACACCTGGCTCCGTGTCTTTGGGTACTTCTACGGCAGTTGCCTCTACCGTCTCGTTGCTTCCGGGCTCAAGGTTTGATATGTTCACAGGGTCGTAAATTATATCGAAATCACATACATCGCCTCCTTGACATTCGTAACTTATGTTTGTCAGATTGTAGTTTCCAAAGGATTCGACTGTGAAGTCTCCTAGTTTTGAGGTAAACCCACCTGCCATAGTCTCATTTACTTCTTCCTCAGGGATCCGGAGCCGGGGGTTTTCAAGTACCTCTACGGGCAACGTTGTTTTCGTTGAATCCGTGGTCCCAATAGGGTTTCTCCACTCCGTCGTAACGTTTATACTGTAGTTCCCTGGATCAGTTTTGTCTGGTATTCCGGCTTCAAACGACCTGAGACAGTAATCACCCGCTTCTATGTCTCCACAGTTCTCAGAAGTTGAGTCCAGGGAAATGTTTTCCGATGAATTCAAGGAGATGTTGGTTGAATAGGCTATGCCCTCCTCAGGATTTGAGACGTTTACGTCGAATGCGAAGTCAACACCCTCTTCATATGTCACTTCACCTGTTATTTTTTCTTCCGGTTCAAGATCTGTGTCGAGCACCAGCTCTGCCACCTCCGTCTCGAACTGCTCTACATCCTCGCCGGTGTTTCCCCCTTTGCTTGCAGTGCATGTGAGTTCATATTCGCCTATCTCCGGTGCGGTGAAGTTAAGACTGTACAATCCCTCACCTTTTTCCGTTATGTTTTCCACTTCCGTTCCGTTATACGAACAGTCTATTATGGCTCCGGTGATGTTTTCGTCCTCTCGGATGTTTTTTACGGTGAGATTTCCCCAGACAGTCTCATCCTCAGGTATCACGTACTCCTTCAGGGTCAGGTTCGCTAAAAGTTCGTCCGATACATCGAAGTAGCTTGTATTTGATCCGAATGCTACCCCGTCCTCGGTGTATGCTGTGGTATTTAGTTCCCATTCTCCGGCGTTCGAATCCTCACTTAAGGTATGTATACCGGTCCAGTAGCCCGTTTCATTTTCTTCGAGTTCTATGGTCACGTTTTCGTCTGCTTCCGTTGTATTTTTATCGAGGACAGCTACCAGTGATTCAGTTAGATTGTAGGGATCTGAGGTGATGTTTGCTGTCAGTTCTACAGTCTCTCCTCTGTTGTAGATGGTTTGGTTGGTCCATGTATCAAGCTCGGCGTAGTATGATTCAGGCTTGTATTCGCTTATCGTGGGACTGTTTTTGAAGGTGTTTTTAACGGATATGAAATAACCGGGTGAGGATGGTCCCATCCCGCTACCCTGAAAGGTGGAATGTTTCAGAGTCTCGTCAGGTTCCAGAACCGTCTCCGAGAGGTTTGTGCCCAGTTTACTTACGTTGCCATTGGAAAGAACGCTTGCAGCGCCAAAATTATCGTTGCTCTCCGGGAGGTTTATGACACCCTGGTAGGATGTTTCGGCTGTCTCTCCAAGAGTCCACGAGTAGGGATCGGTGTAGTTGCTGTCTCCGAAGTGGTCAACCGTTGAATCAGGATCACGGAGTGTTCTGTCAAGGTCCCATCGTATTGCGCCCAGTGGGGAAGCACTCAGGGTAAAATCGTTTTCTCCTGTGTTTGTTATCTCCTGTTCAATCCTATAGAAGCCCAAGGATTGGTCGTGTTCACTCGAGTTTGGTTCTGGGCCCCAGTAAAAATGATACCTTTTTTCCAAGAGGAGCGTTTCTTCCCCACCTCCTTCATAAAAGACGGGATAACCCTTTTGGGTTACAGTCAACCTCAGTGGTCCCTTTTCGATGTCGACGTCCCCGGAAAGATCAAAGGTAAAATTGTGTGTACCGTTGCTGTATTCAACGTATTCTGCAGTTCTATCCTCTTCTTCGGCGCTGATTACATCATTACCGT
>PWFC01000024.1 GCA_003554025.1 Mollicutes bacterium | reverse complement strand
TCAGTAGAATGGTACGAAGAATCTCACTGGGATGAAGATAATAAGATTGCAACAGGTGTCAATACATCGTGGAATATACCAATTACACAGGACCTGGGAGCCATCGAAATAATTGCCCTCAGCGAGCTGGAAAATTACGATGAGGGACTTGAATCAGTGGATGTATTCGTCTTTGGCTGGAGCAATGTTACTGATATGAAACCAGTTGACGGGTCAAGTCGATCCTCAGGAGAAACCATAGACGTAGAGTGCAGCGTCTTAGATGAATCAACAAATGAGCCCATAGAAGGTTATCCTGTTGACGTATGGAGAGAAAATCCAGATGGCTCCGTCGATCATATGATAGACGGCGAGGACGAGGAAGGTAAAACCGATGAAGAAGGAGAAGTATCTACTGTGTGGTACAGCAGTGGATACGCCGGCGGAAACTATACCTTCACCTGTAATATAACGGACGAGCCTGATATGAACTACAATGCTTCTGTGGATGAGATTACATCGGAGATGACGCTTGAGAGACCCCTTATAATAGAAGATATAACACCGACCCCGTCGTCTGTCTACAGAAACGACTCCTATAGTCCTAACGAATCGGAGGTGGTGGTTGAGACCCGCGACGCGGATATAGGTCCAGCCGAAGGAGCAAACGTCACCTTCTACGATGATGACGGTTTCGTTGACTACTGTTTGACGGGTGAGGAGGGAACTGATCAGTATGGAAAGTGTAACATAACGTACGGATTCCCAGAGACAGTCGATCCAGGATACTACACGCTATACATTAACGCGACACACAATGATACACAACCATCCGTAACGAACGAGACCGAAGTAGAAGCCCTTGGTATATTTTATATAGACATAATTGAACCAGAGGACGGAAGTGGGCACGCCAAGGACAGTGGAATAGATCTGGAGACCGAGGTAAGGACAGAAAACTACGAGGAGCCATCAGAAGACGCAGATATAACCTGGTACAACGAAACAGATGATATTCTTATATCATATTCTGCAGACAGGGAAGATGAACCCGGAATACCACAGTCCCTGGTAGCCATACAGTCAACGGGTGAAAAAACCTGGAGAGTAGAGTTAACAGAGAGTTCATTTGAAACAGGAGTAGAAAATGTGGACCTTCAGATACACGGTTTAACAGGAGCCAGGATAATTAACCCAGAAGACGGATCGACCCTTCCATTCCCTGAAAACTTCAATATAACAGGATTTGTAGAAGACCTCGATGCAGAATCGGGGGTACCAGACTACAAATACAACCTTTCATATCGATGGAGCACCGAAGAAAATTTCACATTCATAGATACTTTCTGGACCAATGAGAGCGGGATGGGAGTATACGAATTCGCTCCTGACAGGGAAGATACTGTAATATTCAAGATGGAGATAGGGGATAACGAAACGCGATATTATAGCGCAGCGGAGGAAGAGAACGTGACCTATGCGGAGTATATAATTGAGGACGTAGACCCGCCGCACTTTGTGGATGCATACGCAGATCCAACAAGCCTCGAGGCCAACTTCGAGCAGAGCCAGATAACGGCAAACGTTACAGACAACTACAGGATAGAAGAGGTTTGGGCCACGGTAGAAAGGCCTGATGGAGAAGTCGACCATCTGCCAATGGAAAATGTAACGCCAATGGAAGATTATGGCGAGTTCGGTGAGCAGGCAATCTTCGCTGCTAACTATACACCGGACATAGGAGGTGAACACAACGTATATGTTCATGCAAGGGACGAAAGTGACAATGTTAACAATACCCATGTTGATGATCTCGAGGTGTTCGGAACCACAGAAGGCCGGGTCTTGATCTATCCGGACTATGAAGTCGCGAGACACATAACACAGGAAACGGGGTACACCTACCAGGCAACCTCCGTTTTGATAAACGAAGGACCAGCAACAGCTTACAGTATCAATCTGACACAAAGCGACAACCTTGCCGGTGGACTTGATTACAATGAAACTGAAAAGAACTGTGGTGATATAGAAGTAGGAGAAAACTGCACGTGGAACTTTGAGGTAACTGTACCTCCTGGAACCAGTCCCCAGGTTCTGAACAAGGACCTGACAGCATCATGGCAAAATCCAGACCTTACAAACAGCCATGAGATGAATACAACGGAGATAACTGTCTCTGCAAACCCAGAGCCCAGGATAGAGGTAACAGAGATAGAAGGGGAAGAAGCGGAAGGTGAGCAAAGAAGGATATTGAACGCAACCACGCCTCACGACAGAGAAACACACATGGCGGATGTTGATTTCATTTCCTTTGGAAACGACAGAATACAGAACATCGAACAGTTCACGGTGGGTGGAAACCTTTTCACAGACTGTCCCGAATGCGAGCTCTCAATATATCCGGATCCAGAGGGAGCTCTTGATGCAGGAGATGTATGGGAATCAGAAGTTTCCCTGGATGTACCAAGGGCCCAGGCACCCGGAGAGTACTGGACCAAGCTCAGGTTCAATACATCCAATGCAGGATACGATGAAATTATGCTGAATGCCACAGTACCTCTCAATGCTTCCTGGCCACATAAACCGGACGCCTTTGGGGAAATTCCGGTTAAGCCGGGTGAAAGTGGGGTACTTGGTAATATATCCACAGAAAATATAGGTAACGTCAAGATAACGGCAGATATCTGGACCTCAGGTCAGGCAGCAGGTTTGGTGGATGCATATCCCATCGGAGCACCCGAAACTACTTCCTTCGACCTGGCACCCGGTGCCGGAAGAAAGATTGCAGTTGAATACAGTATCCCGGCGGATCACAGAGAAGATGTGTTAAATGGAAGCATATTAATGGACGCAGTGGACTATGGAGATCCCGAAACACATTACACAGACTTCACTTTGGACATAGCCGACCGTGGACCGGATATCAGCAATGTTACATCGGATCCAGAGATATTCGAGGTAACCTACGGTGAAACCAACATATCTACAAAGGTCACCGATATATACGAAATCCATGACGTGTGGGTGAACATAACCCAGCCAGACAACGAAACATATGTAGAAGCTATGAACGAAAGCGAGAACGAAGACTGGTTCGATACAGTTTACTCCACGGAAAAGACCGGAAACCACAGCGTCAGGGTCTGTGCAAACAGTACCAACCCAGAAAAGGACGTGACGGTGACAGAATGTTCGGATCCCATCAATGTGACTGCCGAGGACGAGGGCCATGTGACAGCTACCACAGAAGAAGATCCAATTGTAGTAGACGATGTAACCATTCTGGAAGACTACACAGAGGAACTGACCATAGAAATCGAGAATGTAGGAGCCAGAGTTGAGGATTTAGAGATTGTACTCCATGACATAGGCGACAATGTAACCCTCAGTGAGGACGTCATCGAGATCGGAGACGTCCCGGGTGGGGAAACTATGGAAGAAGAGGTTATACTGACAATCGACAGTGGCACAAAGCCCCAAACACAACAGATCAGACTGGATGCGGAATGGATCAATCCACTTGCAGACGAAGAAAGGGAAGATGGTGACAGCAGTACAACTATAGACGTCATAATCGAAGAAAATCCCTACATGCACCCTGTCGACGAGCTGGAGTTCGTGATGGACGCAGGTCAGAGCGAAAGCGAAAACTTCACATTTATGTCCGCCGGAAACGTCGACGTAGAAAACGCCACCGTCGAGTGTAGTGCAGGCCCGGTCTGCGACGACTTTGATCTGAGTATAAGCCCGGAGGCGAATATAACCTTGCCTATAGGTGAAGAAGATGACTTTAACATATCCGTGGTCGTGCCCGAACAGTACTCCGCAGGAAGGCACGACGGTATACTGGAGTTCGTGGGAGAGGACGGTAAAGCGATCAACAACGAGACGTTCTGGGTTGAGGTCGACGTCGACGTAGAATGGGATCAGGAACCGGAAGAGCTAAGTATAACGGGACTTTCAGGTGTGACCAGGGAAATGGGAAC
>PWFC01000033.1 GCA_003554025.1 Mollicutes bacterium | reverse complement strand
GCGAAACGCTCATCGAAACCACGAAAGAAAAATACGACGCCCTGAACCGCGATTTGCAAGAAATCCGGAGAAAATACAATTACAAATACGCCAAAGAAGCCTGGACAAACAGCGAAAAAGAGGCGTGGAAAAAAGCGGTGCGCCTCTTGACGGATCAGGGCGAACATAGGCGAAAATGAATTCCGGCATACCAGATGCCGGGATTTTTTTGTGTTGACGAACAAAAACAATCGTGATACGATAATAGTAGTGATAAACATTACAACTAATGAAAGCGCTTCAAATAAGGGGAGAAATTTATGGATGAATATGCACTAATGAAAGAATTCGGGTTTTCCAAAAACGAGGCCAAATGTTACGTGGCTTTGTTGAAAAAGAGTCCAATGACCGGGTATGAGGTGGCCAAGCTTGCCAACATTACGCGCACCATGGTCTACGACACCTTGAAGCGGCTTGAACGAAAAAATGCTGTCCTGCCAATCGAGGGCACACCAAAAAAGTATGCTCCCGTCAATTATCGTGACTTAGTGGCGAACATGAAAGAGGACTATACTTCAAAACTTGATGCACTTGAAAAGCGACTGGAAAGAATTGAAGAGACTGAAAAAGATGAAGAGTATGTTTTGAACATATCGAGCTATGATGAACTGTTGGTTCGTATGGAAAAAGGCATCGAAAATGCCGAGAAGGACATCTATCTTTCGATGTGGGACAAAGAAGCAGAATTGTTCGAGTCCGCACTTAGACGAGCGCATGAGCGCGGCGTTGCCATCCATGTTTTTTCTTTTTGCGAGTTGCCTTTTGACTTCGGGCGTCAGTATACATATGGAATGAAAGACGCTTGCCGAAAATTTCCCCGCCGAAGGATAATTGCTATCTTCGATCGTAGTGAAATGGTGGTTGGAGACGGCAATGGCGGCGATTCACAAATGCGCGTTTACACTAAAAACAAAGCCTTGCTCTCAACGGCGATGGACCAAATACTACTCGACATCATCTTATATTACACTTTGAAGAACCAAGGGTATCTCGAAGAGGATGTCGATGTTGATACATACAATGAAGCAATCGAGAAGTTTTTCAAGTCTATTCGTATTCCATGGGAACAATTCCCCGGCATTGAAGCCGACGAAGTTCGGAAAAAGTAGGAGGTTGTCATGTTTAAACCGTTGAATCATTATAAACCGAATCTTGAAAAAACCATGGACCAAATGAACAAAACCTATGAAGACGCACTTCACAACAAAGGGGGCAATGTAACGTTCCGCGCATTGCCGCCTGTTGACGTTCAAGTTTTTGAGGACTTTGACCTTACGAACTATAACTATGAAAACGACATCGAACAATACGCCGATGATTTGTGCCGGATGTATGAACGTTCTTTTGAAGCACGCAAAGATGTGGACGACAATATGATTCCCTGCATCACACCCGTTTTGGGGATTGGTGATTTCTCTGCTTTTGTTGCGGGGGAGATAGAGTTTAGAAAAGACACAAGCTGGTCGAAACCCGTTTTGCACAATCTTGACGACTGGAAAGAATTTCCAAAACTCGGCACCAGCAAATGGTACAAAAGACTGATGAAGATTACGGAAGCGCTCTTGAAACGAGCGAAAACAGGCGGCATTCCTTTCAACCGTGGATATTTTTCGCCATTGGATTTGGCGGCAGCCTTACGGGGTGACGCCATCTATACGGATTTTTTCGACAACCCCGAAGGATTGAAAGAATTGCTGGATTATTGTACAAAAGCCACAATTCAATACGCTGAGGACGTTCTGAAACTAACGGAAAAGCATTTGGGCGAGACACGTTATGGCATGTGGTTTTTGCACGGGAATATCAACATGGGCGAAGACATCGCCTGCAACATTTCTCAAGAGATGTATGAGGAGTTTTGCGCACCCTACACACAAAAAGTCATCAATCATTTCGGCCGAGGCCATATGCATACCCATTCGAGCGGCATGCATCTTTTGAAACCGATTTGCTCAATGGACGGAGTGGTCAGTTTGTGGCTACCTACCGATCCTAATACAAAGCGTCCGATTGACGATGTCGAGGACTTGCTTAAAAAAGTCGGAGCCGTTAACCAAGCCATTGATTGCGAGTCTTTTTCGGATATAAAGGACAATAAAGAACTTTTGAAACGCGGCAACTTTTCCATTACGTTGCCGGTTGACTCTGTTGAGGAAGCCAATCGCTATGTCGAAACGTTCAAACGTTTATTTGATGAAGAGAGAAAGGCTGCGAAAGACAAATAACGAGGTGCCTGTATGCGGAAATTGACGCTGACACTTCTCGGAATGTTCACATTTGCGCTGTTATCGTTTGTTTCGACCGATGTCGAGGCTGACGATCAGACAGTACGGGTGTGGTTTTCCCACATCGAAGCGGAAAACGAAGCGATGCGAGACATAGCTTCTGATTTTTCGGATGAAACCGGCGTTGATGTTGAAATAATAAGCCGTCGCAGCATCTTTGATGCTCCTAACGATCTTGCGAACAATGCCGAAACTGCAAATCGTCCCGATATTGTGTTCATGCAAGCGCCGGATATCGGAAGAATGGTGTATTCGGATCTTCTAAAACCTCTAGACGTTTCGGATTACGAAGACCGATATGCCTCAGTGGCCACCGAAGCATTCTATTATGACGGGCAGCATTATGGCGTTGGGTATTCCGTGGATACGAGCGGTCTTGTTTACAATAAGGATTTAATCGCTGAAGAAGACCTTCCGAAGACGTGGGATGAGTTTTTTGAGAAGGCTGAGGATTTGACAACACATACACCATGCGGCGCCATTGATGTGTATGGTGCACGCTTAAACCCTAGAGACATGTGGTTCAATTATCCTTTGATGGAGAGTTTCGGAGCGTATTATTTCGGCAGGACTCCGGATGGGTCGTACAACCCCTACGACATCGGGCTGGACAACCAGGGCATGCTGGAATATGTGGATTTCATGAGAGATTTGATGGACTTAGGGTTGACTTTGGACAACCCCAACCAAAGCGAAAGTCATATCTCATCGAATTTCGCGAACGGCCGGCTGGCCATGATGCTTTATGGGCTATGGAACGCTTCCGTCTATCAATCCCGCGACATCGACTACGGCATTGCCCCATTGCCCGGAAAAACCGAAGAACAGCCTTCTGAAGCGCTCACTACAGTTCAAGGCTTCGTTGTAAATGAATTTACGCGTAACGAAGAGGGGACGCTTTCCTTTTTGGAGTATTTGCTTGAGGATGAAAACCAGCAAACCTTGATTGAAGCGGGGAACCGTGAAGAACGCAAAACCGGAGAACGCAACCCGGCGAATCTCAGTGTGATGAACAGCGATTATGTGCAAAAAGACGATATATTGTCCTCCTTGAGCGAATTGAACGCTCATGCGCAACCGTTTCCCAATGTGCCCGAAGGACCGATATGGTACAACCACGCTCCAACAATCTTGCAGACCATATTTTACGACGACGCGAATGCGGAAGAGAAGCTAGAAGAACTGACGGACGCTATTCGTGCCGACGTAGCCGTCATGGGTGAAACTTACGAACACATCGAAATTCCGTGGTATGTACACCTTTTGGCTGCGTTGGGTGTCTTTTCGTTGGTGGGCACGGTGGTGTTTTTTCGCCGGCGCCGCCGTGTAAGCATCAAAGCCGGAAATCCCCCGAAATGGAGAACAACGCTCTTTGCCTGGCTATTCTTATCGCCCTTTTTCATCCTTTTGGGCATTTTCTATGTTTTTCCTATAGGACACAATGTGTTTTTGTCTCTTACAGACTATAGCGGAGTCAACCTTCGTGATTACGGACTGATTGGTTTTGAGAACTATCGGACCATCTTCACCACCGGAATCACCGGGTTGCTTTCGATGACGATATGGACGTTTTTCTTTGCGTTTTCGGTCATTTTCCTTTCGTTCATCATGGGATCTTTGGTGGCGGTGATTTTGGACAAGTTCGACATGCGCATTGCAAAAATCTATCGATTGGTTTTCATTCTTCCCTGGGTCATTCCCGCAATCATCACCCTTTTGATGTGGCGGGGACTGTTGGAGACCG
>PWFC01000015.1 GCA_003554025.1 Mollicutes bacterium | reverse complement strand
TGAAACGGGTCCACCCCCATATCAGGGCGGTTGGTGTTGCCGAAGATGGTGTGTAAATCCCGCGTCCTTCCTACCACCACGCTATTGTCGAAGACCTCCAGCCCCACGATTTCGTCGCTGTTGGGCGGGAGCTGCAGCGGCATTGCCGAGGGGAAGTAAAAAGCGTTGTGTACATCAGAGATGAACACCGTGTCGTCCTGCCTCTTTGCGCCGGCCAAGTACAGTCTGCCGTTGTGGGACTTGAGGTAGCGCACGTTTTCGGGAACCTTGTTGGGGCCCTTGTAGGTATCCTCGTACTCGTTCTCGCACGGTTCGTACCAGATTTTCTTGTTGTCGTAGTCCACCGTCAGCACGCCTTCCACGTGCTCAGGACCGAGTTGGTCGTGGTCATCGTCGGGTGAGACTACCTCCACCAGCACGTAGTCGTCGATGGAGTCGCCCTCAATCTTCCGGTAGGTGCTTTCTTCCTGGTGAAAGTGGCCGTAGCAGTAGAGTTTATCCCCATCGGAGAAGAGATAGTGGCCGCTGTGGTTGACGCCGTGAGGTTTTCCTTCCAGCTCTACCAGCAGCTCCTGCTCCAAATAGAGTTTATCCTCCGAGGCTCGAATCAGGATATCCTCACCCTGATGCGGCCTGAACTTGTCGATAAAGACAACCGCGCCGTCCAACTCCAAGTCGTCGAAGTACGCCTGCCCTTTCCTTTTCTCCATCAGCGTGTCATCGGCGAAGTCCATGTTCAGTATATCCGATGCCTGGTGGTCTTCCAGCTGGTCGCTGCGGTTGTTGAGGCCGCCGGCAAAGTTCTGCAGCGAGAAGTTCAGTATCTTGTTGGGAGGGGGTGTGGTGTCCTGTATATAGGCCATCACTCGACCTCCTCCGCATCGGGCAGCTCCGTCGGCTTGGCGCGGATGCCCCAGTAGGGCTCCAGGTCCACGTAATCCACGGGAATGTCCGATGTGACGGGGTTGCCGTCCTCGTCCTCGATAACAACCTCGCCGTTTTCGATGGCGGTCTTTAGCTCGTCTAATTTAACCTCGAACTCGTTCATGTACGTGCTGGCCTGATAGTGCCTCTCGTCCTGCCCGAAGCAGCGCGAGGCGGCGTACACCGCCAGCAAATGCCTGTAACGCAGCGGGATAAGCTTGGGCACGTCCTTGTCGCTGTGGAGGAACTCCAGCCCCGACAGCTCAGGGATAACCTGGGCGAATCGACTGATGGCCTCGTTTATCCAGTCGTATATATCGTTGGCGCGGAAGATGGATTCGGCGAAGTCCCGCGTCATGGAACGCACCCGCTGGACCAGCTGCTGCCTGTTCATTTCAAGTGTTGGCATTTAATCCACCTGCTTCTTTTTCGTTTTCCTGCCCGTTGATTTGGGCTTTTCCTCGGCCTTATTATTCGTCAAGGCCACGCCCTGCTGCTCCGCGTAGGTTTCCACAAAAGAGGAGAGCATGTTGCACAGGGCATCCAGTCGCATGACGATGGCGTGCAAATACCTCTCCTCGTTGTTCAGCGGCTTGTCGGGTTTTTCCATACACACCCTCCTTATTGAAAAAAAGGGGTAGAGATAACCCCTACCCCTTCTCTGTCATATCTTTTTTTTGCTTACTTGAAAGCAACGATTGTGACCACTTCATCCTCGGAAAATCCGCTGTCGGTTTCTTTGACGGTGACTTTGTTCTCATCAATGGTGGCCTGCAGGTTGGCGAACTGGATGTTTCCATCTGTGTCCCTGTACTGCGCGATGACCGCGTTCGGCTCGTAGGGGAGTTCGAACTCGACCTCATCGCCGGGGGAGCTTCCACACACCTTGTAATGCACTTCTATGGGCATGTACCTGTTGTAGTACATAGTAATTCCTCCTTAAAGGTTAGTTATTACCCCTGACTACCTACCAGTCCGCGCCAGTCACTTATTCCGTAAGAATACCGCATATAACCGCGATACTTACTCACAAAACTATCGAAATCTTCCTCCCACTTGAACTCGGGCTTGATGCGCCAGAAGAAGTTCAGCTCGTGCTTGCCGCTGTCCTGCAGGAACCAGTGGTTGTCAGACCCGCCAGCCGCATCACCCAGGTAGTCCATAACCTCGATCTGCAGCCCGTAGCCGTTGAGAAACTGGTTGGTATCGTTCAGCTCAGTGCCGGCGATTTTCTCCGATTTGGTCACCCGAATTGCGGTGTCTTCCAGCGCGGGCGGGATGATGAGTTTGTCAGCCTTGAACTGCACCAGATTGCCCGCCTCGTCCACTGTCTCCCGCATCTTCTGCAGGGCCGCTTTCAGGTTGTCCTCATCCAGTGCGCCGGTGGCCAGGTTGTCGCCGGTTTCGTTGGAATCCAGCAGCGGGTGGTCATCAGCGAAAAGCGCCTTGCCGTCGTAGGTAGGATGATTCGCCCCATCGAAGCCGTTAATCAGCGGCAGCATGGCGTCCTTTTCCACTTTAGCCCGACCGGCTCTTGCCATGGCCCGCGGCAGCTTTTCCATCTGCCGGTACTGCTCGTCGTCGTACATCTCCCTTGTAACCATGAAGCCCTGCGTGAACGCTTCGTGGGTGTACGTCCTGTCCAGGCCCGGTGAGAGGGTTTGGTAATCCACCGTATCGAGCTGGCTTTCGCGCTTCTGCCAGTCACCGAAGGCACCCATGCCCCAATCGTGTTCCACGGCCTTGTTCGAGGTTTCCATGTTGTAAATCCGCGAGTACTGCTCGGCCAGCTCGTCGTAGGTTTCGAAGAAAATCTTGCGCAGCCCTGGTTCCAGGAGCTTACCAAAATTCTCTTCTTCATCTCTGTCGCTGTCCGTGTAGTGATGCGCGTTATCCTTTGTCGGCTGCACCGGCGTTGCGAACCGCTGCAGGTCGAAATTAAATAACTTCCTCAGATCTTCGCTCATTGTCCTTCCTCCTCGTTAGATGTTGCAGAAGGAAGGGTGTTCTGTGTTAACGTCTATTTTTTCTTCCTGCCTGCGTCACGCCATTTGACGTATTCCTCATCAGACATCCTCATGTTCCGCGCCACATTCTGTTCCGTGTCGCTCAGTTTAGGGGAGTTGTCCTCCACCACCGGGGCGGCGTCACTGGACGTGATGGCGCTTTTGGTGGCGTCGGCGTCCTGCGAGGCGCTCTGCTCTTTCTTCAGCTCCTGCAGGAGCTCCTGCTTGATGGCTTCCTTGTCCACTTTATCCTCCCCTTTCCCCTTGCGAGACTTGGCCAGAAGGTACGCGTCTTCCAAATCGGTAATCTTTTTTTCCTGTGCGGTTTCCAGCACTTCCTTGACTTCGAAGTCGTCGTACTTTTTCTGCAGCGTCTCGATTTCCTGCTGCAGCATCATGTCGTACACCTTCTCCTCCAGCTCTACCACCTTGTTCTGCTGCGGGTCGAACTGCTGGGGGACCTGTTTGGTCTGCAGCAGCTGCTGCGCCATCTGCGGGTTCTGTTTAAGGTGGTTGTAGAGCTTCTCGGCCTCTTCTAATTCTTTGCTCCTGCGCGAGACGTCCTGCGTTTTCTTGGTGTAGTCGGACTGGCGCAGGTAGCCGTTTTTCAGCTCTTCGAAATTCACTTCGCCGATGCCTTCGATATTCACCGTTTCGGATGGTTTCTGGTCTTCTTTGGGTTCTTCCTCTGATTTGGGTTCTTCGGTTGAGGTGGGCTCTTCACTCTGCGGAGGGTTTTGTGGGGTGGTCTGGGGGTGTTCGCCGGCACCGGCAGGCGGTTGTTCAGTGGCCTGAGCCGCCTCCTGTGCCTCTTGTGCCTTCAAGGCGCGGTACTGTTCGATATTCAACTGGTTGTCCTCCTTTGGAATCCCCTGGCGGGGTTGCTCCAAAATATATTTACCTCATCAAATCGATGATTTCTGGATTTTGTTCGATGATGAGGGCAAGCTCCTCGTCACTCAGCGATTCCAGCCCTTCCAAAATGTCGTCCGGGATGGCCCCCAATTCTTCCAACCTGCGCATCTCATCCAACCCCTCGCCGGCGCGGTCTTCCTCAGTGTAGAGGGTTTCCGCATCGGTGTAGCCCTTGTTGTACGCCTCGCGCTGGATGGATTCCTCTTTCTCCTTTTCCTGTCTCTCGTGTTCTATCGTATCATG
>PWFC01000058.1 GCA_003554025.1 Mollicutes bacterium | reverse complement strand
CGAAACAGAAAGACCTAACCTGTGCCCCATCGCCATTAATCAATAAAGGTTTTTCTTTCAATCCTCTTTCTCAAGATACGGTAGAGTTATTCCAAACTTTATAGAAAGAGGATTGAAAGAAAAACCTTTATTGATTAATGGCGATGGGGCACAGGTTAGGTCTTTCTGTTTCGTTTCTGATGTTATAGGGTGTTTATCAGAGATCTTTAAGAAAGATCACTGGGCCCATGATGTAGTAAATATAGGAAATCCAGACCCTGTTTCCATAAAAGAATTAGCCGAAAAAATCAATGAAATAACAGGCAATCCGTCTGATCATGAGTTCAAAGATAGATTCAAACATGAACCGGATTACAGAATGCCAAATATCTATCTTGTAAAAAATTGGACCGATTGGACCCCAACCGTTTCTTTGAATGATGGTATAGAGAAAACGATAGAGAAAGACGATATTTTGGGAGAGGCTAATGATGGGAAATAAAAAAACCTTGAGCGATACATCGGTGGTCGTTACAACCCATGAGAGGATGGATATGTTGAAAGATCTGCTAGACAGTTTTTCCAGATTGAATTGTTTACCAGGTGAGGTGATAGTGATTGACGATGGATCAGAAAAAGAGGTTGCTCCCAACCTGGACCTAGACACCTATCCTTACACTTTGAAAGTCTTCAGAAATGAAGAACCTAAAGGCCCAGCAGGTGCTAGAAATGTTGGTGTCCATCGGAGTAGAGGTGAAATAATCGCTTTTACTGACGATGACTGTATCGTTGAATCAGGTTGGTTAAAGAACCTTTATTCCCATCTAAAAAGTGGAGATGAGATGCTTGGGGGTGTTGGAGGAAAGGTAAAAGCCTATGATGACGATATTTTCAGTAAATATTACGAGTTCAAGTCGATATTGGAACCAAGACCGCATGATCGTGAACATCCAAACAGGATACCTTATCTTGTAACTGCCAATTGTGCAGTAACAAGAGAAGCTTTCATGCGGGCCGGAGGATTCGATGAGAACATCGACAAAGCCGGTGGAGACGATTGTGCAATGTCCATGAGGATGGCTAAGTCAGGCTATTACTTCGAAAAAGAGGAGGATGCTGTTATTCTTCACAGGTTTAAGAAAGGATTTAGAAATCTGTATAGAACATTCTACAGATATGGAAAAGGTGGAAGATATGTCGTGGATAGATATCTACCTCTCTGACGAAGAACCTGATCAAGTGTACGGGGCAGATGCGGAAGAGGCCCTGACCAGTATGCTTAAGATTAGAGACTTACCACATCTTTGGATAAATTATCGCAAATCAGGTGTGGGGTTAGTTAACTCATCCATATTCGTTCTATTCGATATAGTTAGAAATATAGCGTACCGAAAGGGTTTCGAAGCTGGGGAGGAATATCTTGAGGAGGAAAAATCAGAATGAGCACTGATTTACCGGAAGAGATATTCTTAGATTTAAGTCTTGAATGCAATTTGAAATGTATCTCATGCGATATTCACATGGCAGACAAACCAACCAATGGGCTCAGCCTTGAAGACAAAAAAGAGATAGTACAACAGATCGGAGACATAGAAAAAGACATACCTCTGGTCTTCACTGGAGGGGAACCTTTCGAAAGGCGAGATCTTTTGTATCCTCTTGCGAAGGAGTGTAAAAAAATCGACATATATTCAACCATCAGCACCAACGGTACACTTTTGAATGAGGAAGATATAGAAAGACTCCCCCGATCTGGGATCAATGATGTTGTTGTCTCATTAGACAGTCACGATCCTTCAATACACGATAAGATACGAGGAGTGGAAGGGACCCACTCAAGGGCTGTTAAGAATATCAAAAGATTGGTGAAAGCAAAAGAAAGATATGATGTTGAATTTCATGTGATGATCAGCACCATATTAGGCAGTCATAATTTGGACAAGATTCCTGAGCTGGTTGATCTTGGAAAATCGCTTGACATAGACGATATCATATTCCAGCCTATCCAACCCGTTTTCGATAGAGACGAAGAAGACAAGTGGTGGGAGCAGAATCCACTTTTTCCTACTTCTGAACAGGTAGAGAAAGGTATAGCAGATTTGAAAAATTTAAAAGAAGAAAATGCTCCTTTGTTCCAATCTAACAAACAATTTTCTGATATGGAATACTATTTCAAAAATCAAGGCGAAGTTAGGAAAAACACTTGTGTTTCACCTAGAAAAAATATGATGATCGACGTTGTAGGTCATGTGAGATCATGCTTTAACATGGAGAAAATTGGTTTAGAACCTATTGGCCATGTTAAGGAAAAGAGCCTAAAAGAATTCTGGAACTCTTCAGAAAAAATCAGAGAAGGGATGAAAGATTGTACTGAATGTTGTGGAGTGATGGTATGTCACGCCAGGTAGAAACCGAATCTGGATTCAGTACAGATGAACTGTTCGAATATGAGAACTCTAAGCGGGTAATCGATCATCCTGAAACTCCTAGTGCATATATAGAATGGAGAGAGATATTGCCTATATTATCGAAAAAGACAACTGAACATGTGGGAAATCTTTTAGGTTGGAGCTATACCAACTCAAAGAGACCTCTAGGATCCTCTAGAGAAATCTTTGCAAATAACTTTGAAGGAGCGGATCAAGAGGTTCTAGATGAGTGGATGTATGATCTTAGCCAGACCTCGATAAAGGATTTCATCGACTTTCATTTACCTTTCATGAGAAATTTTTCAGACCATTCAGAAAAATGGAAACCCTCCAAATTGGTTGGACTTTATCTAGAATTTTACAATAACCCTTCAAAGGGAAAAATCGTAAATAGATTTCCTGAAAAGTTAATCGTCGAAACTACCAAAAGCTGCAATTTTTCCTGTGTGATGTGTTCTTCAAGGACTGATGGTTTCCAAAAAAAATTTACAATGGACTTAGAAGTATTTGGAGAGATCATCCGAGTATTTTCACCACATAGCGAAACGATTAGGATTAATGGATATGGAGAAGCTTCGATCATTCCAAATATAGGAGATTACATCGGTTGCTTAGACGAGTTCAGCTTTGAAGGGCAAAAGGAGATAATAACCAATCTATCTGCACCTTATGGAGTTTATGAACATCTTGCTAACGAAAATTTTGTACTGTTAGTTTCATGGGATGCTGTGGATGAAAATTTGTTTGAAGAAATTAGAGTAGGTGCAGATTATGACAAGATGTTAAAATCTTTAAATAAACTTGGAAATGAATTATCAGATGAATCTGAAAGACTTATACTTTTGTCGACTGTTCAGGAAAAAAATATTGATCAGATCGTTCCTTTGGTCGATCTTGCCTCGGATGTAGGTGCAGGGAAACTGATATTTAACATAGTGAAAGAAGAGGGAGATTCAAAATGGATGAAGAATCGATTCCAGGAAATAAAAAGTGAATTCACTAAAGCTAACGAAAGAGCTGAAAATTTAGAAGTCGACTTGAAGATTCCAGATCACATCGGTGAGCAATACTTGGATATAGAAGGGATCACTCAATCTGCAAAAGCCCGCTGTGATAGGCCTTTCAAAGAGATACAAATCAGATGGAACACCGAATTGAGTGTGTGCAACATGTTCAATCCATATTATTTGGGAATTTTATTCCGCCCTAATGTTCCAAAGGATGAACAGAATATGAAAAAAAGGTTTGAACGACTCTGGAATGGACCTAATTATAGGTTATTTCGGTCTATTGTTAATACAGAAAGAAAGCATCCGTACTGTGAAGATTGTTATTATATGTAAAAATAAAGCTGATTAAAAACACCTCAAAATCTCTTTTTAAATTTTTAAAAATCAATAATCTCCCACCAAAACACGCTCACTTTTTCCACCCCCTATAGCCCTAAACCCATCCTTTCTTCGCAAAACTCGGCAGTTATCTACCGAATTTTGCATGCAATCTTTCGGAAAATCTCCGATTATCCGAACGATATCGGGAACGAGTTCCCGAAATAAACATAGCAGGTATCTCTTTATCCAGTAAGTCAAAACCATGATATCACCTCCTTAGAGAGTTATGTCAGAGTCTTTTGATTTTTTGTGTGATAAGTAGCAGTTTTAGCGGTATTTTTTGCGAAGGACAGCAGATGGATCACAT
>PWFC01000082.1 GCA_003554025.1 Mollicutes bacterium | reverse complement strand
TACAGAGCACCTTCCTGATCTCGTTACCGAACATGCCTCTAAATGCGGAACCCATCCAGTAAGGCAGCTTCGCAGGGGTTGTGAATCGAAGCTTCAGTTCTAGTTTAGATGTCGGGAGCATCTTCATCTCCTAAAAATCGTTATCTCCTTTCTCTTCAAGATACCTATAAAGAGAGTAAAAGGAATATTCCTCTCCATCGTAATCGATTTTCAAAACTTTGCTAGTTTTGAAATTGCCTACAAGATATCGTTGAGAAGCATCTTTTAATCGTATCTCTGATATCTCATCTTCTTTGTACTCCTCGTAATCCTTAGTATACACTAAATCCATCGAAGTCCACTTGTTTTCTGAGATCCGACCTTCAACTTTTTTTACTTTTTTGACGTTAGCAAGAGCACCTTTTTTACCGATGAAGAGAACATCCTTCGGTTCTAAAAAAGTGAAGGCGAGAAATTTAGACCCTGGTCTCAAGTATTCTTGATAACCTTCTGTGATGTAGGTGAGTACATTTGTATCAGTTTCTTTTTTTAAATCAGTATTTTTGACGGAATACCATCGCCTGGTTTTCGCTACATCGATCGGGATCGCCATGGTGCACGGAACTCTTTTGAACACCCATTCATCATCCATATTCACATGAGAGAAGTCCTGAGTCATCCCTACGTAAACTTGTCTATCCGTGAAAAAATCGTGGGTATAGTAGGTCTTCCTAACTAGATGCGAGACATTTTGTCCGAAATCTGCTAGTTCAAATTCCACGGCGTAAAGTTCTTCCATGCAATCCTCTCTTTTATTCTAAATCAGGATATATCTTTTCTTTGTACTTCTCGATCAGTTCAGGCAATTCATCTTTTAAGTTTTCTACTTCTTCTTTTGAAATAGATTCATCGATGAGTTTTTCCGCTTCTGAAGCATCAACTTTTCCATCATCCTTCACTTTGATCGCATCTAAAAGATCCCTGTGAGTCACATCCAAATTATCTACGACTCCCAATATCTCCGTAGACATAGTACCTAACAAGGATCCCTTTGAACCATACCCCTCAGCATCTCCTCTCTCAATAGTTTCCAAGTACATAGCTAGATCGAACTTGGTCGGATTGAAGATTATGTCTATGAATGGAAATACTGTATTTGGTTTTATCAGAGTGATCGTGTGGATGCTCCCTTTTTCCTGTTCCCCTTCTTCTTGAGACATCTCGAGGTCTCGATGAACCATGATGTGGAACTCATCTTCGTCCACTACTGCGTCTATGGAAGATTGTATGGAATAAGAAGTGGTCATCTTCATCCTTGAACGTATGGATTTTGTTTCCCCTTTGACAAGGTTTGTTCCTCCATAGGTATAGCAGTTATAGCAGTTCATACATTGATGGTCCGGTGTTGCACAAGAGTAATCCGAGGTATACTCCCTCAAGATCGCTTCACTTGCTCGTCTATACACGGCTCTTCTCTTCAGGCCAGTGAAGTAAACTCTATCCTTCCCTGCGTATTCGATGGTATCTATACTTAAATCTTCACTGCTTGTGAATCTCGCAAAGTCTTCTAGTGTCTTGTAGCCTATCACTGCCAGATAATTGTTTTCTCTGAGATACACACGTTCTAGTTCTTCATCGTCGGCTGTTTTTGTTGCTTTCCCAAAATCGACAAATTCCGGTATTTTTTCTAACATATCACTCATATTCATTCCTCCTTTGGTTGTTTTAATTCATAGAACTTTTTTGAGTTGAAAAGATATTTCGTTTTTTGAACATAATCTTTTAACTCCCTTCTTTCTTCGTCAGAGAGTTCTTTGATTTTTTCTCTCACTTCTTCCCATATCTCGATGATATTCCCTCTTTTTTCTTTGGGTATTTTTTCGTTCTTCTGTATCCTATTAGCAATCTTATCCAAGTCCTCTGGTCGTCCTTTGAAGACACCCAAGAAGGACCCTACGTTCTTTTTCGTTTCTAGTGCTCCGCCCAATTTTGCCATTTCCCATATCTGGTCCGTTATCTCATACATTTTGTCATTTTCGGTCAATTTATTCACCATCCGGTGCGTTTTTTCAGAATATTTCGAATGTTTCCTTTTGAAGATCTGACATAATCCGATGAATGGTTTATCGTAGTATCTTAAAATGTAATCTCGTTTATCTTCGTAGTTTCCCCAAACATTTATGAAAACATATGAAAAATAATCATGGATCACCTGTGGATAAAAAGGAACCTCTTTATTTTTCATCTGTATCAGATCGTCCTCGAATCTAGTCGGTAATTTGTTAACACTAAAAGATACGACAAGAGGCGCTACCTCTTTGATCTTGGAACACAACGTTGAAAATAGTATCTCTTTATATCTTTCGTTTTTGATCCCAACATTGTATTCCGCTAGGGAGTAAAAGGCGATCTGTAAATCCTTTCCTTCCTTTACATAGATAGATTCCTGCTTTATCCGATACTGGTCTTTCAGAGTTGTTATAAAGTCTTCGTCAGCTATCTCTTCTAAAATATCCCTGTCCATGTCAAGACCGTATAAGATCAGATGTGTGTGCGGATTTATTCTGTTCTGTCTAGATTCAAATCGAGTACCACTTAGAAGACTATTAAGAAGAGTTTCCGCATGGCACAACTCACATAGAAGTATCTCTCCTTTGCGTATTTGAGAATTTTTTGCTCTGAACAAGCTTTCCCTGAAATGTTGTCTGATGCCGAGTGTAAAAGGAGGCAGGGGTATAATACCTTCAAACGTTCCACAATTGGCACAAACGTTTTCATCCGCTAGATTTTCTAGATCTACATCACCGTCTAGAGCTATAAAATCAGATATATCGAATGAAAAATCTACATCGGATTTTTTAAGAGAGCATATGGCTGATGTCATCGAACATATATTGTTGTAAACAGTTTTTTTGTGTGTGATCCTTTCTGGATCAGCTCCGACCGTCTCCAAAAGTTCTTCTATACTAGGAGTAGTGCGGTCATCTATCTTTCCATCTGTTTTGTTCTCAGACAAACCAAAAAGCTCTACATCTGATGAGCGATAAAAGCCTTCTTCGCCGGATAACATCCTATATTTTGTAGCAGCGATCCCAGGACTGAACTCCTCAAGATCTTCTAATTTAGCGAAATCAACAAATTCATCTTCCTCAATGCCGAGATCTTTTATCGATTCGATTTCGTCATCTTTGATAGCATCCACTATTTTATCCATATATCTTTCAGCTATCAATTGAATCATCTTTCCCTTCGCTTCTTTAGGAAAGGTGGCATATTGTTTGTAAGCATCAGGAGCACCTCCAAGAAAATCTTTGATATCTTGAGCTTTGACAAAATCTACAAAAGAAGCGTTTAAGTTGCTAGAAATTTTCTCTAAAGTCTCTTCTTTGTCCAATTTGGTCACTATCCTGCAACCCTCAAGTGTCTCATAAAGAAGGGTGATGTCTTCCAATTCATCGATGGCTTCGTACAGCAACTTCAACATCAACAGTTTACCTACAGCATTCAGCTCATTTTTGGAGAATGAGGGTATAGAAACATAATAAAAATTCCATTCTTTTAACGACTCTAATTCGTTGAATACAGTCAGAACTGTTGATGCAAGCCTATCCTTTAGATCCTTATTACTAGTGGATGAGGCGATATGATCTGCAAGAGCAGTATAGAGACCCAGAGAAGTTTCAGAATCATGATGACTGGTGATAGCCTCGATGACGTCATCGTTTTCTGAGAGATCGGATAGTTCGAAATTCCCCAATAGAGCATTGTAATAATCTGTATCTTTGAGTTGAGAAAGGGCTTCTTCACTCAAAGGAGTATGAGGCTTACCGAGTTCGTCACTGACCAGTTTTCCTACATCATGGAAAAAACAGGAGTAAAGATACTCGTCTTTATCTATTCCATCTTCTTCGATCGCAATATTCCTCCAAAGAAATTCACCTACTTTGTAAGTGCGTATGGCGTGTTCGATGAAAGTTTCATCGTGGATCCCGTTCGATTTTACTTTTTTGAAGATCATTGCTAACTCTCCTCTGATTCTTTGAGGGTCCACATACCATAATTATTGATTTCAATATCTACATCCTCATCGATTTCGAACTTCGTTCCTGGAACCAAACAAATCATCGATTTTGTCACTTTCCGGCCGGGACCCTCATCTTCATTGTCTTCATTTTTCCATTCCCTTCCTACAACTGGCTCTAGATCACCTCTAATCTCCTTAAACTTATTGATATCATT
>PWFC01000064.1 GCA_003554025.1 Mollicutes bacterium | reverse complement strand
TACTCTTACTATTATACATGAAAACCTCAAGGTTTGGGAATGGGTGCCTTAAATTTCTCAAAAAATTGAGAATATGATAAAATAAATACATCATGATACTTTCGAAGGGAAGAAGTGGTGCACTTTGAAAGAAAGCGTTCGATTGCGTTTTGTCCATACGAATCGTTTGGATTCTTGGGAAGAAGGTTTGTACAAGGCAACGGCGGAGCTTTTGCAGCTGGATGTTTTAAGCAGCGCTTATCTCAAAGAAATCATCGAACAAGTCCATGCGTCAGGGCCCTATATGGCCATCACCCGCGATACGGTCTTTATGCATGCTCGTCCGCATGAAGGCGTCAAGCAACCGTTTGTCGCGTTTTTGTACACAGAAGAACCAATCGGATATTTCGGGCGCCAGATTAAGCATTATTTTGTGTTTGGGGCCAAAGACGACTCTACGCACCAAAAACTTCTCTCCCACGTCAGCCGTTTCGTCACGGCGATGAAGGAAGATCCGTCTTTGATCGACGAAGAGGCTTTTGTCAAATGGTTCAATCAAAAATTGGCGTCCGTTTGAGGACGCTATTTTTTTAAAAAGGCGTTTTCGGCAATGAGATGCCGGACGCTCAATACGCCCCGCCAAGAAAGGCGGGCTTTTTCATAGGCTTCTTCGTGCGTCCCCCATTCCCAAGTTATGTCGGCGAAACCCTTTTCTTGGATTTTGTTGGCGGTCAAGGCAAGTTCTTCCTTCAGAAGTTCTTTTAAGTCCTCATAACCCGGTGTGTTTTTGGAGACGATCAACGAAGAAGGCCGGGCGGTGTAATCGCTGAACCATTGGTTTTTGTCCCGTTCGACGGTTTTAAGAATCTGTCGTTTCAAAAGTTCGGCGAACGCTTCATCGGGATAGTCTTTGTGGGTGAGTTCGTAGAGTTCGGCGAAGCATCGCAGTTCGTGCATGTCTTCGGGTTTTGTCGTTTTGAAGGCTTTGATTGCATCCTCGCGGATTTTCAAGCCGCGTTTTTTAAGCGGCGCATCCTTGCTTGTGTATTTTAGGATGAACCCCGCAAGCGAAGCGGTCGGGTTGTATCCCCAAACTTCTTTGCCTTTTTCATAGCGCCACCAAGGCGCTCCTGGATAATCGTTCATAGAAGGAATGGTGGTTTGGTAAAAACCGTTTTTGTAGTAAGGGGTGTTCTCTAAGTACTCCAAGGTTTTTACAAGCATCGGGTGGTTGCTTTCAATGCCGGCGGCGTGCATGATGTTGAGTGCGCTCCAAGTGGAAATCGGTGCGCTCTCGGGAGTGTAAAAATCCGGCTCCAATCCTTTCGCAAAACCGCCGTCGCGGTTTTGGTAGCGTTTCAACTCGCTGAAGACATGCGCGTTATGCGTCCCTTCGATGTGGTAATCGAAAATGGCGCGTTCAAGGGATCTGCCATAGCGGGACAAATAAGACTTGATGAGGGTTTTGGTGTCGTTCATAGACTCTCCTTCAAACCAAGTTTTGTTTTTGAAACAAATAGACGCTTGTAAAAAGCAGTGCGGCAATCAGGCCTAATGTCGCAGCGACGGGGGTGAAGGCGCTTAAAAAGCCGATGTCGCCACTAAGAATCTCAAAAGGGGTGTTCATCAAATGGTTCGGCAAGGCCGTAAAGATTCCGCCTTTGACCATCGAAAGAAGAGAAAACAGGAAAAAGATTCCTATGGTTGCAAGGAGGGGCTTTAGAAATTGTTTGGACAACACCGACGCCAAAAGGCCGACGTGCACGATGAACATGGTGAAAACGTACACGCTTAAAAGAGCGCCGAGAAAACGAAGGGGATGAAAGGCGTCGAAAAGGTAATAGGCGTAATACCCGAAAATGAGCCCTCCAAGCAATAGGGTCGCTAGGACGATCACACTCATGCTCAACGCTTTGGAAAACAGATAATGCGAACGTTTGATGGGCTTGGCGAAGAAGAACGTCGCATAGCCTTTATGACGGTCTTGGGTGAACATGGCTAGTGCAATGAAGACGACCACCAACAAGAAAATTTGCAGGATGTTGCTGAAATATTGTTCGTAGGCGGTGAAAACGGTCGGCGGCGGAAACTCGACATCGCCGATGCCTTCTTGTTCCATCGCCCAGCGGAGAAGTTCTTGCATGTAGCGGGCGGTGAGCACGCTCAGCGCGCTCAAAAACAAGGACAAAAGTCCGAGGATGATCCATTTCGAAGTTTTCTTGAAATACAAAAAGTCGCATTTAAGCAGAGTTTTCATGGAGCACCTCCACGAACACGTCTTCCAAAGAGGGGGTGACTTCCTGCATGGAGTGGATGAGGATGTCTTTTTGCAAAAGCGTATTGAGCACATGGTTTTGCGAGTGTTCTTCGTCTAAGACGAACGTGAGGCCTTGTTCGTCTATGGACACGTCTTTGACGCCGTCAATTTCTTTCAGCACTTCCTTTAGAGCGCTGTCCTCTAAGGATGTTGAAAGTCTGAAAGCTGCGATTTGACGGTTCTTGCGAAGACTTCGCATGTCCGTTTCAAGCAAAATTTCTCCTTGGTCGATGAGTCCGATGCGGTCGCAAATCTTTTCGGCGTCGTCGAGGATGTGGGTTGAATAAAAGACGGTCATGGTCGCTTTCAAGCGGCGCACTAGATTCAAGACTTCGCGCCTTCCCACAGGATCCAAGGCGCTTGTGGGCTCATCCATGACCAAAAGCACCGGTTCGCCAAGAAGCGCTTGCGCGATGGAAAGGCGTTGCTTCATTCCCCGGGAGAATCCTCCGACTTTACGGGTGACGCCTTGTAAATCGACGAATTGCAAGACTTCGTCGATTTTTTCTTGTTTGTTTGGAATGTCGAGAAAATCGGCGGCCAAACGCAAAATTTCTCGCGGGTCCAAATAGGGCGGAAAAGAAGGGACATCGGGAACGTAGCCGATTTTCTTCTTGTAGGCGGTGTTCGAAAAATCCACAACCTCTCCGTCAAAAACAATCTTGCCTTCGTCTTTTTGAAGGAAAGAAAGGAAGATGTTCAGGGTTGTCGTTTTTCCGGCGCCGTTTTTGCCGATGAATCCATAAATCTCGTTTTTGTTGACGCTTAAAGAAACGCCTTGAAGCGCTTGGACGTCTTTAAAGGCTTTTTTCAGTCCCTCAATCTTCACTAGAGACATATCCACGTCCTCCAAGCAAATAGACGACCCACCCGAAAGAAATCACCGCGACAATGATGGTCCAAGCGGTCTTTCCTAACAAGTTGGTGGCCCTCTCAGGTTTGTGGATGTCGACGATGGCGTAGATTCGGGCCGCTATTTCAATGACAAATAACGGAATCAAAATCGGCAGCAAATCAACGAATGTGGTCATATTGGTCCCTCGCTTCATATTTTATTGGATGCATCCATTATACACCGATAAAGTCTTGCGCGTGCGTAATATTATTTGTAGCTATTTAGCAAGTCGACGTAGTGGTCTTTGTTTTTCTTTGTTTGCTCGATTTCTTCGTCTTTGAGTTCGCGGACGATTTTCATGGGGTTGCCCATGACGAGGGTTTTGCGCGGCACTATTTTGCCGGGAGCGACCAAAGTGCCGGCGGCCACAAGCGCGTCCTCTCCGATTTCCGCGCCGTTTAAAACGATGCTACCCATGCCGATCAACGCGCCTTTTTTGATTGTTGCCGCATGGATGATGGCGCTGTGGCCTACGGTGACGTCGGACCCGAGAATCGTGGGTTGGTTGGCGTCTGTGTGGAGGACGGCGTTGTCTTGAATGTTGGTGCGGTCGCCGACTTCGATTTTGTCCATATCGCCTCTCAGGGTTGCGTTAAACCATACGCCGACGTCTTCACCGAGTCGGACATCGCCGATGACTTGCGCGCCTTCAAATATGTGCGCGCCTTTTTTCAATGTCGGTTTCTTGCCTTGATAGGAAATTGCGGGCATCGTTCACACATCCTTTTTTATGGTTTTGACGGTTTCTTTGTCCATATCGAGCAGGGTCCAAAGATAGCTAGCGGCCGCGGATTCGTAGGGGTGGAAATACTCCGGGTATTTTTCCAAGTCCTCATCGTCGCAGTCATAGAGTGTTTTTAAAGCGTTTCGTATGCCCATGTCCGAAAGGCTTAGCACATTCGGATCGCGCAGGCAGACGAAGAAAAACATCTCCACACTCCACCGGCCAATCCCTTTGAACGCACGCAGCGTTTTTTCGATGGTCTTTTTGTCGTGTTCTTTCAGCGCGTCGAAATCGATGTCGCTTTTTGCCAAGTTCAATATAGTCCGCGCTTTCATCCGGGAAAGCCCGACTTGACGCAAGTCCTCTTCGTTTAAGCGTTTGAAGCGCGCTTTTTCGACGGGCGAAAAAGCGTCGTCCAAACGGGCTTTGATGGAAGCCTTGGCGGTCTCTGAGATTTGTTGGCCAACGATGATGTCCACAAGGGCCGCAAAGGCGTTGTCGATCATGTACTCTCTTGGCGTTGGCGCTTGTTCGACAAGGCGTTTCATGCGTCCGTCTTTGTTTTTCAAAAACGTTTTCGCTTCGTCGGTGATTCTATAATGCACGCTATCACTCTCCGAGAATTATTATAGCATATTCGAACATGCTCTGACACTTGCTTTTTTTGTATGTTATAATGAGAAAGACGAATGCAACACGATTGAAAAAGTGGTGATAGTATGAAGTTTTTGCATACGGCGGATCTGCATTTGAACATTACGCTCAAGCACGCGTCTTTTCAGAACGCCAAAGCGCATGAAAACCGCATCTACGAACTCCAACAATCCTTCCACCGCATCATCGATGCGGCCGAAGGGCAAAACGCGGATGCGCTGTTTTTGGCGGGGGATTTGTTTGACGACCCATACATGCCCCTCCAAGAGATGGAAAAAATCTTCCACAAACTCTCCGAGTTGGATTGCGAGGTGTTTTTGCTGATAGGCAATCATGACGTGTTCTTGCAAAACGCCTCCTATCAAAACCTTTTGAAAGGGAAGAACATCCATCTTTTTTCACAAAACGAATACAAAGTGGAAACGAAAGACGCGATTGTTTTCGGCCTGAACACTCGGGATTTCACCGAAGAGCGCTTGAAAAAAATCGCCCAAGAAGCGGAGTCCGAGAAGAACACCGTTTTGCTTTTGCATGGCGATGTCACCAACAAGCAAGACGACCATTATCTAACGGATATCAAAACTTTAGAAAGCCTTCCCTTCGATTACATCGCGCTCGGACACATCCACAAACACGCCTTTTTGCGTTCGCACATCGCCTACAGCGGAAACCCCGAGCCGCTCGATTTTTCCGAAACCGAAGAGAAAGGATACATCGAGGGAACGCTTGAGAACAAGCGTCTCGACGCACGCTTTGTGCCGATGCAAAAGCGCCGCTTCCGCTTGCGGGAAGTCACGCTTTCGGGCACCGAAACCTTCGTCGACATCGTCGAAGCCATCAAACGGGCGGTAAAAGAAGAAGAACGACGCAACGATTTCATCCGTGTGGTTGTCAAAGGCGAAATCGACCACACCGATGAATTGGATGTGAAAAAGCTGCAGGACCAATTGAGCGAAGACTTTTATTACATTGAAATCAAGGACGAGACCGTTCCATCCATCGATTTGAGCGCTTTGAAAGAAACCTATAGCGACTCCATCGTTTCACACTTGATCGAACAATACGAAAAGAACCCGAGCGAGAAAGGCTACGAAAGTTTAATGCTCGCTATTCGGGCGCTTTTATGGACAAAGGAGCGTGAAACATGAAACTGCTCTCGCTTAGGATGGACGGATTCGGGAAGTTTCGGGATGTGAACATAACCTTAAAGAAAGGTTTCAACGTGCTGTATGGACTCAACGAAAGCGGGAAATCCACCGTGCACGCCTTTATAGAGGGCATGTTTTACGGATTTTTGGACCCAACGAAAAAACGGCGCGTGTACTTCGATGAACACGACCGCTACCGTCCGAGAGACAGCGCCCCCTACCAAGGCGCGCTCGTTTTTGAACAAGACGGGAAACGTTATCGCATCGAAAGGAATTTCGACAAAGACAAAGCCGATGTCCGACTATATAACGACATCACAGGCAAAGACATCAGCGACACCCTCCCTTACGACAGCCGCCGCAAACAAATCGACATCGCGGCGTTTATCGACATGCCTTATAACCTTTACAAAAATTCTCTTTCCATCGCCGAACTCGGTTCAAGAACCGATGCGGACGCCGCGGACGACCTCTTTCGACGCCTGCAAAGCTTAAACGCCACAAAAACGGAAACCCTCTCGGTTTCCAAAGCCAAAGAATACCTTGAGGACTTGGAAAAAGAAATCGGTTCCTCCCGCGGCCAAAAACAGCCTTACCCGATAGCCTTAAAGCGCAAACAAGAACTTGAAAGTGAACGCGAAGAAACCATAAAGCATCATGAGGAAATCCTCAAAGCGCAAGCGGAACTAGACGAAAAAAAGGAATCGCTTGCGACTTTGGAAGCCGAAAAGGACGCCTTAACGAAAACCCTCGCCAAGCAGGAGAACACGAAAAAGCTGAATGTCCTAAGCGCAATCGAAGAAGAAAAAGACCGCGTGCAAACGCTGCTTGAACAAGACGCCGAAGAGAACATCGAAATCGACGTGCCCTTTCTTGAAAAGGCCAGAAAGGAAAAAGAATACGCAGGCAAGTGGGAGAGCGTCGCTTCGGATTATGACGCCTTCCGCGAAAACGCGGTCAACCTGCAAAGCATCCGCGAGAATTATCCCGATGAAAGCGACAGGCTCGACGACGATAAATACGAGACCATCCGCCAAGACCACGAACGCTATAAAGAAGCGAACAAGACAAGGCAAACGCAAACCGCGTCGCTTGAAACCGAGCGCGACCGGCTCGCGAAAGTCTTAGAAGCCGACAAAGACGCCTTCAAGCGCAACCATAACCTTATGCTCGCTTCCATGGTCCTTTTGGCGGCCTTGCCGGCTTCGATCGTTTTCGCGGTATTTGGCTTCTTCGTAGTTTTTGTGATTTGTCTTGCTTTGACCCTTTTAGGTTTTGCCGGTACAATCGCCTTTTTTCTACTTAGAAAAACTTCGTCTGGAAAAATCGCCCAAAGTCAGAGCGCGCTGCACGAACAAGAAAAGGCCATAGAAGAAGAACAATCCAAGATTGAAAACGCGGAGCGTGAAATCGATGCGCTTATGAAACATTACGAGGCCGACGACGAAGAAGCGCTTCAAGCCATGTTTTATTCGTCGGAACAAAAAGTTAAGAACCACCAAAAAGCCCTCCAATACGACGAAAGAATGCAAGAACACGAATCAAGGATGGATGAAATTCTTAAGAAGCACCGTCCCTTGCTTCGCCGTTTCAAGCTCAAAGGCGAAGCGGGCCTTAAGACCCTAAAAGCGATCCGTGAACCCATCCGCGAGATTGAACGCTTGCTGCAAGGACGGACGTACGAGGAATTTACAGCCGATATCGACAAAGGCGAAAAGGTCTCGCTAGAAGATTATGAGGACAACCTTGAAGCTTTGAAAGAGTTGGAACAATCCCTTCAGACCCAGCAACGGAAGATTGTCGAAAATGAAACCGCGCTTGCCCATAAAAAAGCGCAATCCCGTCCGCTATCGACCATCGATTACGAACTTGAAAAAACCGCGGAACGTATTGAAGAGATGGAAGAGAAAAAAGCGGCCATCAACGACGCGAAGAAACTGCTTTATGAAGCTAGCGAAGCGATCGAAGAGACGTTTTCACCGGTGTTGCGCGAAAACATCGAAAGCTTCTTGCCCGATTTGACCGGAAAACAATACGAAGACATCCGCGTGCGCAAAGATTTGACCTTCCGGGCCGAACACCCTCTCACCAAACGCTTCGAAACGTCGTCGTTTTTCTCAAAAGGGACGCTCGACCAAATGTATCTCGCCATCCGTTTGGGCGTGTTGAAGACGTTGGGCAAAGAAGAGTATCCGCTCTTTTTGGACGACGCGTTCGTCAATTTCGACGACGAACGTCTAAAAAGCGCCCTTGCGCTCTTTGACAAACTGAAAAAGAACCACCAGATCGTTCTTTTCACTTGCCATAAGCGCGAAGAAGACACCCTTCGCGATTTTGACCTCTCTTTTCACCACCAGGTGCTTTGTTAAGCGTTTTTCTTGAAAAAAGCCCCCGTTTTCACTACACTGTAACGTTAGGAGGCATGATTATGAAAGCGGATTTGCATACGCACACCATCGAATCGGACGGCGTCTTAACCCGCGAGGCGCTGTTTCAAAAAGCGAAAGAAAAAGGCCTCGATTACCTAGCCATCACCGATCACGACGTTTGCCGGCATGTTGAAAAGAACCGTCGCTTGGGCGAAAAATACGGCGTCAAATACATTCCCGGAATTGAACTTTCGACATTGTATCAAGACAAAAGCGTGCACATTCTAGGCTATTTTCGCGACGAAAGCTACCGCGCGGAAGCGATGGAAGAATATTACGTCATGATACGCGAAGGCCGCGAAAACCGCGCCAAAAAGTTCATCGAAAATCTTAAGGAGCACTTTGGCATCGTCATTACCTACGAAGAGGTTTTCAAACAATCCGACGGCATCATCGCCCGTCCGCACATCGCCCGGGCCATCATCGCCAAATACCCCGAATACACCCACGACGATGTGTTCGACAAGTTCTTAGGCAACGATTCGCCAGCGTACGTGCCGAGCACCGAACTTTCGGTCCAAGAAGGGCTCAAACTGCTCAAGGACCATAACGCTTTGGCCGTGCTCGCCCACCCCGTGCTTTTAAACGACGAAATCCACGACGCAATCTTAGAATACCCTTTTGACGGCATCGAGGCGAAATACCCCATGAACACTCCCCGCGACACCGCCCTTTATACCGCCCTTGCCAAATCCCGCAATCTCTTGATTACGGCGGGAAGCGACTACCACGGGCACGCCAACGACGCTTCGCACGGAGAACTCGGTTCCACAACCATCAAAGACGAATCTCTTGAGCGTTTCCTTGAAGCGCTCAAACCCTATACGCCATAAAAAAAACGACCGCTCCGGTCGTTTTTCATATCAACATTACAAGCAAGCCCATAATGAGCACCGCGATGAGGTTGGTCAGGAAGTTGACCAAATCGTTATCCAACCAAGCGAAGCCGGAATGAATCTCCGTCGTTTCGCTTTTTTCTTCGGTGATCGTGTTGTCCTTCTCGTCGATGTATTTGACTTGCACGGTGCCAAGGGCGCTGTCGATCAATGTGCCCAAAAAACCGATTCCAAACACGGCCGCTCCGTAGAAGACGTTTTGCAAGACGGCCAGGGCGATGAGTCCGTAAAATAGGGCGCCGAGCAATCCGGCGAGAAGCCCCTTTACGCTTATAGCCCCGCTTAAGCCTTTGGGCATCGGCGTTCTTTTGAACACGTGGAACGGTTCGTTGCGGCTGGTTTTGCCGATTTCGCTGCTGAAGGTGTCGACGGCGCTAACGGCAACGCTGCCCATGAAAAGCGCATAGTAGGCATCAAGGCCGTGGACGCTATGAAGAAAAATCAAAACGGTCGCCAAAAAGCCGTTGGCAAGGACTTGTTTGTAGGTGCGTCTCGTTTTCGTATCCTTTTTGTAATAAAGGCCGATGCCGAAACTCACCAAGAAGAAACTGATGAAAATCAAAAAGGCGATAAGACCGCCGAAACCGAACACAAGCGTCCCAAGGGCCACGGCCGTAAAGGCGCCGCTTGAAGAGAGGGCCTCTTTGTAATAGGCGTAGACGCTGATCAAGGTTGAAAGGATATAGCCGATAAGAAAAGGGGTCATAAAATCATCACCACGCTAAAAAACAAGAAGAGCGGCACGCTTAGATTGTCAAACCCGCTTGGCGTGAATAGCTCGACCAAGGTTCCAATCGCTACGACGATTAGAAGGTACGCGTACGCTTCTTGGATGAGGGCGAAGGCAAGCACAAGCAGTGTCAAAAACATCGTACACGTGCCGAAAAACGTTTTGGCCTGATAGATTTTGCGCCGGCCGTAACGTTTGCCGATCGCCCCGGCCAAACCATCCCCCCAGCCCATCGCCAAGATGGCGAAGGCGCCGACGGCGTAAAGTTCGTAGGTGAACGCGAAATAGGTGACGATGGTCAAACTGATGGCGTAATAGACCGTGCCAAGGTTTTCCGGGGTTTTCTCGTCCCTTTCCATGGCGCTTACAAGATTGAAGCGAAAAGAGAGGTAGTTCAGCACGATGAACGATGCCGGAACCACGCTCGCAAGCCATGCGTTGTCAAAGAGGACAATCGCCAGCAAAAACCAGTGCGCAACGGCGATATGGATAAATTTGCGGGTGCCTTCGCTTCCTAGCAAATTCGTTTTTTCAATCAGTTGGGCCAACCCCAAAATCGCGCCGACAAACGCATAAGAAACAACGAGACCTATCATTCGAGAAGGCCTCGTTTTTTAAGATCGCGCCGGAGTTTTTTGAGCATGAAATATTTTCTGATCTTGCCGACGTAATGTCGCTTGGTGATGTTGGTGTATCCGTCTTTGCGGATTTCATCGAGGATGCCTTCGTAAAATTTTGCGGCGGCGTATGTGGGGTAGATTGCGTCTTTGTCGAAGAGCTCCAAATTGTCGTAGAAAATTTTGTATTTTTCTTTGGCGATGTCGATGTAGTTTTCCACTAGGCTTTTGTATTCCGGGGTGACGGTACCCGTTCTCAAAGTCTTGATGTTGACTTGGAATTGTTCTAAGATTTCGTCTGGGAAATAAATGCGGCGGTCTTGGAGGTCGTCGCGAACGTCGCGCAGGATGTTGGTGATTTGCATGGCTTTCCCTAGTTCGACGCCGACATCCTTGAGTTTTTTGGAATTCTTTTTGTACGATTCGCTCGCAAGCACCGGAAGAAGCATCAATCCGACGCTTCCCGCCGCCTTATAACAATACTCGTCAAAATCCTTTTCGGTCTTGATCGGTTTGTCGTTGTAATCGTCTTTCATGCCCTCTAAGAGGTCCAAATAAGCGCGGACGTCGCTCGGGTAGCGCATAATGGTTTCATAGAGCGCTTGAAAAAGAGGTTCGTCGGGGACGTCGCCGTCGAATGTCTTTTGGATTTTGGTTTCAAGTTCTTTGATGGTTTCGATGTCGTTGTGGACATCGACCGCATCATCGGCCTTGCGGCAAAACGCGTAAATGGAAAAGACGGCGTTCCGTCTTTTTTCTTCAAGCATCCCAAACGCCTTGGAAAAAGTGGCGCTGGATTCTTCAATGATTTCTCGGCAATACTCGTATTTATCCATATTCAACCCTCGCTTTATAAGCTTATTTCATTATACCCAATTCTTGCGTGTTTGTAAATTGAGCAACACACGGAAAAGCTGTGAAACGCTACCTATTAAGCCTGTGAATTTTTCACGCGCATCCAAAGAAAACTCCGAAAACACGCCCGCGTTTGCGGTGCGTTTTCGGAGTATGCGTTTTAATCGAGAATCGTGATGTCGTCTCGGTGCGAGAGCACGAAGGCGAGTTCGCCTTCGACTTCGCTTAAGTTCATCCGAATGTCGATGCGCATGCCTTCTTCGAAATTGTCGGCATTGACGCGGTGCGCCCTAGGCATGAGGGAATGCTGGGTGTCGTTTAACAGAGGGGGTTCGTAGAGTTGATAAACGCGCATCGTATCGCCGGATTCGTCTTCTAAGGTCATAGAAAGGATGTCGCCGGCAAGCGTTTCGATCTCCGTAATCAGCAAGTCCTCATACGCATAGGGAAGGCCGGTCTTTTCAAACGTCAAATCGGAAAACGGGGTGGTGTGAACGGTGTATTCGGCGTCTAAGTTGTCGACATTAGGCGTGATGGTCGCTCCGCCAAAATTCGTCAAAAACAGCCCGTCGAAGGGTTTTCCGTCGTGATAGACCTGGGCGTTTTCGATGCGGACTTCGTAGCCGATTTCAAGGCGTTCCGTCGCCGCGTACCCTATGTAGAAGAAAATGCCGTATTCTCCGTCTAAGGATTGGATGAAGGCGTGCTGTCCGACTTTGGCGGCGACGACGCCCTCAAGGTTGATTGAAGCTTGGCGGTAGTCTTCGGGGTTTTGGACAATGTTTTCGATGGTGGTTTCAACCGGGGCGTCGTAGTTGAAATCAGGGTCTTCTTGCGTGTGGATGCCCAATCCCGTAAGATTGGCCTTGTCGTGGGCAAGACGCATGTCAAAACCGTATTTGAGCTCTCCGGCGCCAACGCCCGGAGAGTAGGCGAGTTCGATCAGTTCAAGATTCAAAAGCCTTCCATCGGCCCAGACGTAGGCGAGTTCGCGGCGATAAGTTCCGCGGTCGCCGGCGGCTTCGTCGCGTTCTAAGACGATGGTGTCGGCGTTTTCTTTCAGTTCACAGGCGTAGCGGCTCGCGGCGACGCCCCAAGGTTCGTAAAGATGACCGCTTTCAGGCGTGTCGAGGCCTAGGTAACGGACGCGGAAATCTTGTTCGCCGTCTGTGAAATCGGCGGTGTCGCCGTCCCGGCAGGCGAGCAGTTCGACTTCGCCGATGCCGTCTTCAAAGAAGCTTTTTCCTTCGTAGTCGGGGATGCTTAATTCATCGGTCAAAACGGTGTTGAGTTCGCCGTCGTCTTCGATGAAACGGGCGTATAGCGTAATGCTTTCTTCAACGACGCTTCGGTAGTCGAAGCGTTCTTCAAAATCTTCGTCTAAGTGCCAACCGAGGAAGAAATATCCGTCTTTTTCCGGGCGAGGCAGGGAAGAAAGGGCGCCGGCTTCTTCTAGTTCTATGGTTTCATAGGTTTCACCGTCTACTTTGAAGGCGACTTCAATGCCGCTTTTACAAGCGGTGAGTGTGAAAACAATCAAAAGCATAATGAGGGGCAAAAACAGTTTTTTCATGGTTGGTCCTCCATAATCGCGTAGTTTTATCTCACGCGAATTTTACCACAAAACCGCAAAAATCGAAAGCGAAAGTATAGCGTATGGGATGAAACATTTCCCCCGTTATGGGTTATAATGAAAATGAAGCGGAGGTGGTCCCATTGAAAAAAGGTCTTGTGATTTTCATGGTGGCGTTGCTTGCGACGTTGCTTGTTGGATGCGACATGATTTCGGACTCCTATGAAACATCCGGCGAAGCGGCGTTTCAGGAAAGAATCCTAGAAAGCCGCGACGTGCTTCGGCAATCGAATGTCGGCGTTGAGATGAACGTCACGCCCGCGGAACCGACAAACGGCGGATTCACGACGGTCTCGCAAGGAAGCGGGGTCATCGTTGACGAACGCGACGGCATGTATTATGTGCTCACCAATTTCCATGTGGTCGATTCGGGGGACGCCGATGGACGGTCTTTTTCCGTGCTTCCCCTCGCTAACGAAGGCGAACGGATCATTGCGGAGAAAATGGCGACATGCGAAGCAAGAGATTTGGCGCTTCTTCGTTTTGAAACGGAGGAAACTTTCCTTCCAATCGACATGGAAACCCGCAAAGACGACGATTTGCGTGTTGGCGAATTTTTGCTTGCGGCGGGGAATCCGAGCGCGGTAGACGGCATTGTGACGTTTGGCGAATATAAGGGCGAGACTGAAATATCGCACGTGGAGTTTCCCGTTTTGGCGCATAACGCGCTCATTTATTCGGGAAGCAGTGGCGGCGCTTTGAGCGACCTTGACGGAAACTTGGTCGGCATCAACACTTGGAGTTCTTCATCCGGCGCGGAACCACTCAACATGGCCGTGCCTCTTGATGAAATTCACGCATTTTTGGACGCATTTTGGTCGGAGAATGAATGAACGAGTGGTTTTTGTGTTACAATATGAGACACGATATGCGAGGTGTGGGCCATGTCCAAAATACTATTGAGCGCCTTCGAACCGTTTGATAAAGACTCTGAAAACGCGTCGAAAGTCGTCCTTGAAGCACTCCCCAATCAACTTGATGGGGCGCAGCTTGTCAAAGTCGTTTTGCCGGTGGTTTTCCGCCATGCGTTCGACCAACTTAAGCCCCTCATCGAAAAGCACGACCCCGATTACATCGTCATGATGGGCGAGGCGAAAGGGGCGACGCGGATTTCGCTCGAACAAATCGCCATCAACATCATGGATGCGAAGACGAAGGACAACCACGGCAACCGCATGCAAGGAGAAACCATCGTCGAGGGCGGCCCCGACGGCTTGTTCACGAATCTTCCCATAGCGGAATTGAAGCAAGCGCTCCTCGATCAAAACATTCCCGTTGAGCGGTCCTATTCGGCAGGGACGTTTGTGTGCAACGCGCTTTTTTACCAAACCCTTTATCACGTAAAATCCCTAAACAAAACCACGGGCGTCGGTTTTGTGCACGTTCCGGCCGTTCCTTCGCAGGCATCGCGTTACAGGGCGCTGCCTTCGATGGAAAAAGGCTTGCTTGCCGAAGCGATGCTTGTGTATTTTGATAAGCTTTTAAGCGTTCCTCTCGAAAAACGAGGATAAACATGCCGCCGGAATAGGAGGCTTCATCATGACGCATTGGAGTTTTTTGTATGAAAAAATGGATTGTTGCAGTAAGTTTTGCGCTTCTTATGACTTTATCCGCTTGCGGATTGTTCGAACGCGACGACGAACGAATCCAGATCGATTTGACGAGCGAATTGGAAGAAGCGGAACTAAGCGTTTCCCCTGAGCGAAGCGTTGAAAAAGGCACCGAAGTGACCATTACCGCCTCTGAAGTCGATGGGTATACATTTAAGCATTGGCACGACGGCGAAGAGGTTTTAAGCGAAGAGAACCCGTATACGTTCACCCCCGAGGCTTCTATGACCATTGCCGCCGTCTACGATGAAGACGATCCGGATACCGAAGTCTTCAGCGTGACGCTTACCTCTACAATCGATGAAGCGGAACTCACCCTCACCCCTTCGGACGTTGTCGAACCTGGCACGGAAGTGAATATCACCGCTTCTGAGGTGGACGGTTGGCAATTTTTGCACTGGGAACAAGACGGAGACATCGTAAGCGAAGAGCGAAACTACTCTTTCTTGGTTGAGGCCGATACCGAGATGCACGCCGTTTACGAAGAACTCACCGACGACATGTTAAGTTTGACCGTTTCTTCAAACATCGACGAAGGCAGTTTCAGCGTGACGCCTAAACGCGATTTCTACGCCACCGATGCGAACGTTTCGCTTTTGGCCGAAGACGTTTCGGGGTATCGCTTCGAATATTGGCGCGATGTCGATTTGGACCTTCCTGTCACGCAAAACAAGACCTACGCGATGACGATGCATCGCGACCGCAACATCGAAGCGGTCTATATCGAAGAAGACCTTTACGAGTTTTACCTCACCTCAAACGCCGAAGGCGCGACGCTTGAACGGACTGTCGATGGGCCCTATGAATCGGGTGAAACCATCACGCTTTCGACCTCGGCGGATGAGCCTTACCGCTTTGCCTATTGGTACGATTATTACCGCGAAACCGTGTTGAGCGAAAAAGAAAGCTTTGAAATCGAAGCGGACCGTTCGCGCCATATCGTCGCCGTGTATGAAAAGGTCGGCGACGCCGCGATTGAGTATGAGACCGGGTTTGAAGATACGGACAAAACTTCTTACGCTAGAGGCACCCTCATCACCGCGGGCGAACCCTGGATTTTTGACGACGCTTTGGTCGGCAACCTTGATGGCGACTTGAAGGTGAACAATTGGAGCGTGCGCATTCAAGACGGGTATATTGAGACGGATTTCGCCGTGCCTTTTGTGGAAGAGATTTCCTTCCTTTACGGAACGTATGGAAGCGATGGGGATAGCGACATCACCGTCGAAGTTTCTCCCGATCAGGAAAGCTGGTACGCCTTTGAAGAAACCCTCTCGACGACCGATTCGCTGCAAGAAGCGACCTTCACCCTTGGCGAAGCGTTTTATGAGAACCACGACATGCCGTTTTCGTCTTCGCTTCATGTGCGCATCGGCGCGCCCGGAGGCAACCGGGTGAACGTCGACGAATTTGAAATCGTCTCAAGAGCCATCACCATTCCCGAACTTCCTCAAGACGCGCTCGTTGGCGACGTGATGTTCCCAGACAACAGCGAACGGCTTGAACTGACGCTTTCTGAGAATCTCGGGTATTATTATTCTTATGGCGACACATGGGAAAACCATGGGTGCGAGGCTTTTGACACCGTAAGCGAAGAAATGGTGGACTGCATGGTCTACGGCGAAGTCGACACGGAGCGTTTGGGCGAATACGAGCTGACCTATTACGCCATTGACGCAGAAGGCTTTTATAGATCCGAGACGGTCACGAAAGTCGTGTTGCGCGACGCGACGCTGTTGGATTACGATTACAGCGACGACTTCGGCGGTTACTACGAAGGCATCGGCGGCCTCTATGGCGACGACCTTGCCGAAGCCCTGCATGAGATTTTGCGTGACACCGTGAGCTACAACAGCTACGGCGATGCACGCTACATCCTTCAAGAAACAGACCAAGACCCTGAAAACCCGGACAACGTCATTCTCATCTACACCCGCGATTCGGTTCCGGGCGAATGGGACCAAGGCCAAACCTGGAACCGCGAGCACGTCTGGCCGAGCCGCCGCTTTCCCGGGGACCGCGAAAGCAACCTCGGCAGCGACCTTCACAACCTGACGCCCGCCGACCCCGGCGAAAACAGCTCCCGGGGTTATAAGTATTTCACCGACGAAACCACCGCGCAAACCTATGCACCTCCAAACGAAGCGAAAGGGTTCGTGGCAAGGATGATGTTCTATATGGACGTCATGTACGAAGAACTCTCGCTCGTAAGCGGCTATGCAGACGCAGACAACTACGAAATGGGCGATATGGATTATCTTATGCCATGGCATTTCGCCTACGCCGCCGACGACTTTGAAGAAAACCGCAACGAAATCATCTCCCAAGAACAAGGAAACCGCAACCCTTTCATCGATTACCCGCATTTGGTCGAACTGCTTTATTACGACCACGACGCCCTGCCGCTTGACGATTGAAACAAAGCGTACGAAAAAGTTTATACGACAAAAACTTGATTTAGCGCCGGATTATGTTAGGATAATGGTGGGATTGTATCTCCAATTGTTTGATATTTTTTAAGGAGTTGAGCAGAATGAAAAAGATTATGATTGCTTTTGTGCTCAGTCTCACCCTTTTCATCGTCGCTTGCGGCAATGGAAACGGGGAAACCGAGAACGGCATGGCCGTCATTTCCATTTCAACCACGGCAGGAAGCGTTGAGGACATCACCGTTGAACCGTCAACGGAAGTGGAACCCGGCACGCAAGTCACCGTCGAAGCGCCCGAAGTTGACAATTATTCGTTTGAAGGCTGGATGGACGAAGACGGCAGCTTGGTAAGCGCGCAAAACCCTTATGTGTTCACCGCCTATGAAAACGTCACCCTTGTGGCGTCTTACGATTCCGACCATGGCGGAACCCCAGGACTTGAGTAAGCGTACGAACATAATCGTTAAAGAGCGGCACACGCCGCTCTTTTTTTGCAATTTGCATGAAGAGGGTTCATTTTTTACAGCGCCATTTTAAATTAACGTGGTATTATTAACATATAAAAGGGAGCTCTGGCTCTTGGGCAAAGGGAGATAGTGATGAAAAAGTATGTGGTGTTTTTGGTTTTGGCATTGGCCTTGACACTAAGCGCATGCCGCGAACCCGTTGAAGACAACGGCATGTACACGGTTTTGGCAACTTCACCGCTAGTGGGAGGCGATTTGGATTTTGATTATTATCCGGGCTCGGAATCGGAACCGGGCGGACAAATTACGAT
>PWFC01000021.1 GCA_003554025.1 Mollicutes bacterium | reverse complement strand
CAAGCTCATCACGACTCCTCTCAAGGAGTGTAGCGAGGTTTGCTCCTACTGGTTGCTGTTGTCCCGGTTGCTGTTGTCCCGGTTGCTGTTGTCCCGGTTGCTGTTGTCCCGGTTGCTGCGGCATCTGGTCGGGATCTATCCCCTGTTCCTTTGCAAGCCTCTCAGCCTCCCTCTCAGCCTCCGCAATCTCGTCCTCCTCCTCCTTCGCAGCCTCCGCCCTTTGTGCCTGAATCTGCTCGATCTCCTCCTGCTCAAGGCCAAGAAAGAACTGGAAGAACGCTTCGTGCGGCACAATCTCCTCAGCACCCATAGCGCTTGAGTATGTTGCGAGCGCCTCAGCCCTTGATTTGCCCACATTCACCTTATCCTGTGTTGACTGGGAGTATAGCTCAACCCATTGCCAGCTATATCCGTCCAACTTGCTTTTTGGCTTCGGCAGCACACCATATTTGATACAACGCTCCGCAAAGGGCTCAAGGATTATCGGTTCGGCATACTCCTCCCGACGAGCCGTTATTTGGTCATACCAAGCATTCTGGTCTTGGCTGCTCGCCAACTCACCACGCTCACTGCCGACCAGGATTCGCATAGGGATGCCAGTCTCTGCCGAGATCATTTTTAGTTGGGCTTCTATATGGGAGGTTGGGTCAGATACCTGCGGAGCAAGCGATTGAACATTGACACCGGATGTCAGAAGGAACCGGCGCAAATCGTGCTCATACTCCTTGATCTCCGTCTCTAACTCGGTCTTTGATGTCGGTGTGAACTCATACCCTTCGTCCGCCTTGCCTGTATATCCCGGCCTCGCCCCACGCCAAAACATCTCAGCACTACCACCAACGAGCTTCTCAAGATCTTTGAGCCTGTTAAAGACACCCTGCAGCCGTGGCTCCGACTCAACCTCTGACTCAAGAAGCTCGTTAACAACATGGATAACACGCTCATAGTGCACATGTAGCTGCTGCTCGCCACCACCCCCAGGTTGCCTTGTCGTTATTTGGTATAGAAGCGGCAACCCATACCTTTCATTATTGGGATCCTTCTCGAAGTCCTTAATTTCAACACTGCCCTGCCCGAAAGGCTTGACATACAGCAACTCCAGGTTCCTGCCAGATGGCTCCTCTCGGAACTTCTCCTTGACATCAACATCGTTGAAGCCGAGCAACAGCACCCCATACTCACCCAACCCTGTCATCCGATCAAGCCGAGCAAGCTTTGAATGCAGGCCCAACCTCTTGAACATCTCATCCCATACCTTCTCGAGATCAGTGTCCTCATCATCTTCTGCCTCAAAGATACGCACCCCACCCTTCCAAGTGGTTTGCACTGGTCTTTTGATGACGGCACGAGCTATGTCCTGGCGAGCATACTGGGCAAGGTAGTCTTGAAATGTGAGTTCTGTGGGATAGCCGAGTGACTTATAGATATCCCTATCCCCACCATAGCCGCCCCCCAAATACGACGCCAAACGATGTCTTGCGAGCAGCTCACTCAGTGCCTGGAGTTTCTCCGGACTATCTGTCATTTGCCTCCCCCTAACAACGATCCCGCCACCTTCCTGCCAACAAGTTTATTGAAAGCACCAGCAGCAGCATCTACCTGATCCTTCTTGCTCCCCCTCGGAAATAACTCGTGCTCATCAAGGAATTTCCGCACCCATTCGCCCTTTACCAGCATCACATTCCCGGCATTCACTTGTATAGAATAAGGTTCTGCCCGAACCTCCTTGCTACCAGTCACCCTATCGGGATACACACGATATCCTGCCAAATCCCTTACAGTGGCCTCAGCTGACTCTTTGCCACCACTACCCGGTTCCTGCTCTGTCCAGATCACAATCTCATATCCATCCACCTCAGCTGTGTGCTTCATCTTGGCATTTCGCTTCGTTGCTCCCCACTGCCCTGTCTTGCAATCCTCGATTATATATCTGCCTTGTATCGTGCGATGCATAAGAACACCGGCAGTATTGGCTCCTCCGCCTTCGGTGGCAGCCTTGTCCCAATACCGAACAGAAGCCACAATGTTCTGCGGCGGAGGCATGGTATCAATGAGTTTAAACTGATCCACTTCAAACAAACCTCCGCCTCTTGGCGCTGGTCTTTGCTGTAACTGGCCCGCCTTAGCATACTCGGTCATCTCAGCTTCGAGTCTTGACAACGCCACATCATGATACAACCCAGGCCACAAGGGCTCCCCCTCCTTTGTCCGCCTGTCTGCAAACCTCAGAGTGGTCTTCGGTGGGTGTGGGTGTTTGGGTTCATACCTTGCTGGTAGGCAAAGGTGGACATAGTCAAGTTCCTTAGCAATACAGTGCCCAGTCAAATCCCTCTCGTGCACTCTTTGCTGTATGATTATTTTGGCTGATGTGTCTGGGTTATTTACACGAGTGGACATTGACTCGTCCCACCATGACAGTGTATTCAATCGGTCGAGCTCCGACTCCCCCTTCATCACGTTATGTGGGTCGTCTACAACAATGCGATCCCCACCTTCTCCCGTCCCTATCCCCCTTACACTGGTGCTGATCCTATATCCTGTCTTATCATTCTCGAATCTTGTCTTCTGGTTCTGGTCAGTGGTTAGAGTGAATCTGTCACCCCACCTCTGTTGGTACCAAGGACCATCAATCAGTCGTCTACATTTGAGGGAATCACGAGTGGATAGTGTGTCGGCATAGCTGGATACGAGCCACCTTGTGTGCGGCATACCGAATGGTCCCCACTCCCAGGTTGGCCAAAGGACACCAACGAGAAGGGACTTCATGTGTCTTGGGGGGATGTTGATTATAAGGCGAGTTATTTGGCCAAGAGTGACAGCTTCGAGGTGCTCGCAAATAGCATCTATATGCCAGCCATGAATATAATCAGTGGTGGGCTCTACTACATGCCAGGCTTGCTTGACATACTCACGAAGCGTCTTCTCCGCAAGAGCCAAGTCTATCAAGAAGCCGTCGGGCATTCTCAGATCGCTGCTCGATTGCTGCATCTACATCAAACCCCTCTTCTTCCTCAGCTTCAATAACCGCCAAACGATCGCTGACTTGCTTGAGTATTTTGAGCTCACCCTCATCAAGTTCCTTGAGTTGCTCCACACCGAACCTAACAGTGAGCTCCTTGTGCTCGGTCTTCTCAACCTTCAATGCTCTTGATGGCCATCGCTCCGGGTTGCGTATTTCAAGCCACCATTGGGCAGCACCGACATCAGGAGGTAGGGTTTTGAGTGTTTCGGTCACCTTTACGCCAGGCACCATCTCATACTTGCCCTTCTTGCCATTGCCACCCTCAACTTTGCGCCTCACAAATATGCGCTCTGTTTTCGTTTCTTTGTATTGATATCCCTTTGCCCTCTTAAGGATGGCTGACTCCACCTCTCTTGTGTCATACTCATCCCTCCCTTTGCGGACGGCTTTGCCGAATACTGGGAAGCGTGATTTCCATGCCTCCACCCTCGTTGGGTCAACACGAAATATGCGAGCAAGCTTCTCATCCGTAGCCCCAGTTTGGGCGCATATCTCATAGGCAAGCTTGGGGTGTAGTTTGCCATTGTATTCCCCAAGATTGTTGTTTATATACTTTGAATTCAGGCTTAACCTGTACATATCTATTCAAACTCCTGAATATATTGGTCCTATAAGAACTATAATAGCTGGTTTATTAAAAGTAAAGGATTTTTTTAATAGGATGCTAAAATTTTTTAGCCGTGGTAGGTTTGTATGGCCGGGTGCTTTGCGGGGAGTGGTCTTTTGCTACGAGGTGGCATCGATGTCTGCCTTCACCACCGGACATAGCCTGCAGGTGTGATAGTTATAGAACGCCAAGGACTGCATCATCTGGTGGTAATCGAATGTGCTCTTTGGTTGGAAGATCCGAATGATCTCGGGACTGGACAACTCACTGTCATAGTAGACAGCAAGCCACCCAGCGGATGAGCGGAGCAGGTTGATACGGAGATCAGGCCCCCAAGATATACCTGGCCTATTCTTCAAGTGCCCTCCTGATCTCTTCCCCGAGCTTCTCGCCGTCCCAGTGCTCCCCTGTGTCAGGATCCTTCTCGCATATATCGATCTCAAAAGCAGAATGATACCAGACGCCGGCAGATTGTATCTTCTTGAGCAATCCCTTAAAACGCTCGTTCTCCTCAAACAATCTGTTCTCCAACAGGAGGGTTTTCTCTGCCTCATCCATCTCAGCCTTGAGACGCTCATTGTCGGCTCGGACCCTGGCTATCGTCGCATGCAACT
>PWFC01000044.1 GCA_003554025.1 Mollicutes bacterium | reverse complement strand
TTTTTTCATACTAATCCTCTCCTTTCAAACGCCATTATAGAATAAGGTTTCGGTTTTACCATCAACCGAAAGGTTGAAAAGCATAAAAAATGTGTATCCACCCATATCCAACCATGAAAAACCCGCCCAAAAAGGCGGTTTTGCAGACGCAAGTAATTCACACCATAAGACATAGAACCTTTAGCGATGTTTTTTGATATCCTTGAGCGCACGAAGAATGACGCGAACGGCTTTGTTGTGGCCGACATACTGATTGACCGTTCCGCTCATGTACACATCATGGCCCGGATGATAAAAAGCGAACGCTCCCGATTGCCCCCAATGTCCAATCAGGCCCTTCTTCAAATGAAGGAGGCTAATCGGTTGCATCGAAAGTCCCACTCCGTAGAAAAAGAGGCCCGGTGCGAACACGAGTTTCCAATCGTAGAGCATATCAAAATGGTTTCGGTTGAAGAACGTTCCGTTGAAAAACGCTTGAAGAAAAACGTTGAGTTCTTTTGCGGTCGTGACAAGAGCGCCCTGCGGTCCAATGGACGCCATGTATTTCGGCAACACGATTTCTCTTTCTTTATAGAAGATATTGGTCAATTTTTGATCCTCGCGCCCGTCATAAATATAGCTTTCAACCAGACCTAGCGGTTGCACGTTTTTTTCATTGACCACTTCGGCAAACGTATTGCCGGTAACGGCTTCGATAATGGCGCCGAGCAATTCGTAGTTCGTGTCGCAATATTTCACTTTGCGTTTATGGCCCGGCGGGAAATGGGCGTCTTTTTTGCAAACGTACTCCATGACATCTTCAAAATGCCAAGCTTCGTCTTCATCGTTCAAAAGTTTTTCTACCAACTCTTTGTCAAAATAATCGGGTAGCCCGGAAGTGTTGGACATCAACTGCAGTATGGTAATGTGGTCTGTGTAATCTTCATCCTTGTAAGTATGAAGCCGTTTGGGCAATCTTTTGCCGACGTGTTTGACGATTGGATCTGATAGGGCGATCTTTCCTTCATCAAGCAGCGAAAGCATGAGTGCCGTCACCATGAGTTTGGTGACGCTGGCCGCGAAGAACCGGTTCTTTTCCGAGAGATTCCCCGCTTCGACCAATTGCTCGAAATTCTTGTGGCGGACATGGATGGCAAACCCATGCACAATGGGGTGTTTCAGCGCTTTTTCAACGTAAGCTTCAAGCTTGTACCCTTCGTTCATATCTACCCTCACATAGCATATTTGCTTAACTATACCACAAAAGCCACCAGTGCGGTATAGGAACTTGTAAAAAACTTCAAATTCTCTAATCACACAAAAGAATCCATTGGTTATATCTTGACAAAAGCTATCAGCGACGAACAAAACGCAAACGGTTTACCCATTGATGTTTTTCGTATCGTTCACATGGCGGCCCATGAAAAGACAAGGATTATTCTTACCCCAAAGCGTCGGAAAGGTTTCCAACTTGACAAATCCAATTTTTTCATAGAAGAGCCGCGTTTGACGATACTCTTCGCTTTCCCGGGAGGGGTCGAGGGTCTTAACCGTAAAGAAGCGATACCCCTTTTTTTTGGCGTAACGCTTCACTTCTTCGAAGAGCGCTTGTCCGATGCCTTTCCCATGGTAAGCTTTTTTTACGCCCAATACGTGCAAAGAAAGAGTTTTTGGGCCGGTTTCTTTGATTGAGAAAAACCCAACCGGAGTTCCATTGTCAAAGCGCGCCACCATCGGGCAGTGCTGGGCTTCGTTTTCGTAGTTTTGATTAGCCTCCGGAAGGCCGAACCACTCGGGAAGATTGGCAAGGATACTTCGGGTGATGCTTTGTTTTTCTTTAGGATTATCAATCCATTTAAGCAAGTTTCTCACCTCGCGTATAAGTTTATAAAATAACCATTGTCAGCCACGTTTAGAGTATTAAATTTTCTTGTGAGCCTAATTGTTGTTTCTATATCGACTACTATCAATTGTTTTCAAGGAGTCTGTTTCTCCTCCTAGAGTATTACGGCGTTTTGCATTATGCACTCGTCATTGATTCATTGCTCAAAACGTTCAATGAGGTGTCGTTTCTAGAAACGACACCTCATTATAAAGCCATTTTAACCGGTACGCAAGAACCGGTTGGTCGAGACCAAACAATGTCTACGCCGTAATTTTGGTCCCCGAAGCGCCGTCGATTGCTTCCTTGGCTTTATCGAGTGAGGCTATGATGCTTGTACGGTTCTTGTTGTTTTCCACAAATTTGATGGCCGCTTGAACTTTCGGCAACATGCTGCCTGAGGCAAAATGGCCTTCGTCGATATATTTTCGCGCTTCTGAAACGCTAATGGCTTTCAATCCCTTTTGTTGAGGAGTGTTGAAGTGAACCATGACACGATCAACGGCGGTCAGGACAAAAAATATGTCCGCATCGAGCTGGTCGGCCACTTTGGCCGATGCAAAATCTTTGTCGATGACAGCGGGAACGCCTTGATAAGAACCGTTTTCCTTGATGACCGGAATGCCTCCGCCGCCAACAGTAATGACGATATTGCCCTGGTCGACAAGCGTCTTCACCATGTTGATTTCGACCACATATTTAGGCAGCGGGCTTGCAACGACGCGGCGGTAACCGCGGCCGGAATCTTCTATCATGTTGTATCCTTTTTCTTGTGTTAGCCGCTTGCTTTCTTGTTCTTCGTAAAACGGGCCAACGGGTTTGGAAGGGTTTTGAAAGGCCGGGTCGTCTTTTTCGACTTCGACTTGGGTCACAATCGTGGCAACGTCTTGTTTGATGTTTCTTGAAGCCAGTTCGTTTTGAATAGCGTTTTGCAAGTGATAACCGATATACCCCTGACTCATGGCGCCGCACTCGGGAAACGGCATGGCCGGAGCGCTATTTGTGCTTTGAGCGGCTTCGAAGGCGTTGTTGATCATGCCGACTTGTGGACCGTTACCGTGAGCGATGATGAGCTGATGGCCTTCTTCGATCAAATCCACAATCGGCTGGGCGGTTTTTTTCACAAGGTCCAGTTGTTCAAGCGGTGTGTTCCCTAAAGCGTTTCCACCCAGGGCAATGACAATTTTCATAGTATCTTCCTTTCGGTTTGGCTAAAAAAGTATGATGGCAAAGAACAATATGGCCCCAATGATGATCGCCGCGGTGACGGCTATGGGCAGTATTTTTTTCAATATGATGCCTTCCTTGCCGATTATGCCCGCGGTGGTTGTCCCCAAAATGATGTTTCCAGGACTCAAAGTATTGCCGATCGAACCGCCTGCGGTTTGAGCGCCCAAAATCGGAGCGCTTTCTATGGATAGAATTTGAGCCGTGGTCAGCTGGAAATCTCCAAAGAGAATGTTAGAAGCCATATTTGAGCTGGTCATAAAAGACCCTAGCAACCCAACGAGGGGTGCGAAGACGACATAAATCTGACCCAGATTGGCGGCTATGCCTTCGGCTAGGACAAGCGTCTGCCCCGTACCGCCCATGATGCGGCTCATCACGACAAAACCGATGACCGCAATCGCCGAGGGTATGGTTTTGTTCCAAGAGCGTTTCCATATATCGACTCCGTTATTTGTGCTCACCCATCCGTTGACACGATAAAACACAAAGCCGATGATAGAAGCCACAATAAGAAACACTCCGGCATGCGTCAAAGGCGAGATGGGCGAAAAAAGATCGTGCGCCGGATTCAAAAAGCCGTATCCCGTTTCAGTTTCGGGAAAGGAGAAGCCAATTTGCCAGCGGGCCAAGAAGTCGTGGATGGGCCCAACCAACAAGATAACGAGGGTAATGGCCGTCAACACATAATATGGGAAAAAAGCTTGATGAACGGACATATTCTCCGGATACTCATCTTCTCCCACCGTGTTGACGTCGCGGTTCATCACGGGGCTTTCCTCCAAGCGCCATTTATTGCCGTAACGTTTTGTCCGGCTTAGCAGGAAAATCACAATCAAAGCAATGGAGGCTGGAACGAAGGCCGCTAAGGTTCGGTTGATTTGCGTCAAAAAGAGTTGGCCGCCGCCATGAATCGTAGAAATAATCAATACGGCGACGAAGCCTTTTCTCAAGCCGGTTTTGCCTCCGTAAAGATAACTGATTGCAAAACCGGTCATCAGGTTGAAAATCCAAAGGAAAATCCCGGCCCATAACGCTGATTGCAACAACAGGGTTTGATCGTTGCCAATGCCGGTTTGCAAAACAAGCGCATCCCAGGCTACGGCCAAAGTGCCAAACGTATTCGCCCAAGCGTGGCCCAAAAGCGGAATGACGACCGCATAAAGAGGTTTAACCCCAAGTCCCAACAACAAAGGAGCGCCTACGGCAACAGGAACGCCAAAACCCGTGATGCCCTGCAAAAAGCTCGTAAAAACCCATCCGATGGCAATCACTTGAATGAGTTCGTTCGAAGTGACTTTTTTCAGTCCGTTGCGAAACACGACAAAGGCTTTCGCCTCGCTGACAACTTCATACAATAAAATGGCCGGCCAGACGACGAGAAGCACGGCAAACGAACTCCAAAAGCCTTTCAAAACTTCAAAACCGATCAAAGATAAATCGGCACGATAAAAGAAATACGCTGTCAAAAGCGCGAGGAAAAGGCCCAGCGGGGCGGCCTTATTGGCGCCCCACTGTCGGCCTGCCATTAAAATCAATAACACGATAATCGGAAGTGCGGCCAATAGCCACATCCACAAGTTGATAGGTATGTCCATAATATCAGCTGCCTTTTTCTAGTTGTCTTGTGCTTACATTTTTTCGCCGAGCGCTTTTACGGCCTTCTCAAAACATTGCGATGGCGCTTTTACAATGCCGGCGCCGACTTGGCCGATTCCGGGTTTTTTGTGCGCCATGCCGGTGTTGATGACGGGCAAGATGCCGGTCTCGACAACTTTGCGAGCGTCGATGCCGGTCGCGGTGCCTACAAAGTTCATCGTCGGGATGACCAAGGTCGGAGACAAGCCCACGGTAATCAGTTGCATGTCTTTGGAGTATTGCACCGCTTCGTCGACGCTTGAGGCGCCGACGAACCGTACGACCGCGGGAGCGGAGCCCATGGCGAACCCTCCGACGCCTACGGTTTCAACAATCGTGCTGTCGCCGATGTCGGGGTTCGCATCTTCTGCGGTGAAGCCGGGGAAATAAAGGCCTTCCGGTTGATTGACGGGCGCTTCGAACCACGTATCGCCCATACCGCTGATTCTGATGCCGAAATTGGTTCCGTTCCGACTCATCGCTGTGACGACGGTAGAATATTCGATACCCTTGACGGCATCCATGACGGCTTTGCCGGCCACCATGGCGAGATTGAGGAAAAACTGGTCGTTTCCGGTCAAGAACTCCGTAATCGCGTGCAGTTCTTTATTGTCTTGCTGGGTTTTGACGATGTGTGGCATGAGTTCTCTCACCATCATTGAAGTGGCTCCGTTGTTGCGCTGATGCATTTCATCGCCCATCGCAAGCGCTTTGGCCATGATGACCTTGAGTGCGATTGGACCGCTGGATTTGAGGGTCGATTTCATCACCGGTGCGAATTCTTTTTCCAGCCATTTCAGTTTTTCGATCACATCCGGGCCGTTAGCGCCGAAACGCATAACCTTGCCGAGTCCTTCGTTGAACGTTGTATAGGCTATGTTGCCGAAGGTTTTGTTTTCCACTTTCCAAAGCGGCATGGAGTAGGTAATCATACCGGTCATTGGGCCAACAGCGTCCAAATCATGATTGCTGACAAATTCTATTTCATCGTTTAAAACAAGCTTTTCGGCTTCTTCTAAACTGTCGGCCAATCCTTCGTAAACGATAGCGCCTAAAATAGCCCCCTGAAGGGGTCCGCACATATCTTTCCAAGGCAGAGTCGGTCCCGCATGGCCGATGGTGTTTTTCTTCATGCCCGGAAGAACGTCTTTTGCCATGACGACATCAACGAGCATCGGTTCGGAGTCGTTGATTCGGTCAAAAGCTTCCTTATTTGCTTTCTCCACGCGTTCATCGGACAAAATGTCCAAGACTTTTGCGAGGTTTTCATCGCCTCCGGCCGGAGGACTCCAGTCGACATGGACGGTGTTCACATTTTGTTCTTGAAGCGTCAACGTGAAATTTTCGATGCCGATGTTTGCAACATAAAGCTTGTCGCTGAACAATTTGTTTACTTTAGCCATTGATTACACCTCTTTTCTTCAAAACTTCAAGCACGAACAAGACGGCTTGACGGTTGGTGGGAAGAACAAACACGCCTGCGTCTTTCAACGCTTGTTGCGATTTTTCCAAGTCTTGCGGGTCGTTTTTTGTTCCGGTGACAGAAGCGACAAACGCTATGTCGCTGCGTTTGCTTTTCGCTTCTTTGACAGCTTTGACAATAGAAGCCGCAGGGTCTTCATGAGAACCGTGTCCCAACACACAGTCTAGCAAAACCACGCCGGTCTCTTCATCGTTCGCTTCTTGAACGATGCGTTCGGCCCGTTGTTTCGGATCAATCATAGGATGAGGTTTTCCTTCGGTGAAATAGTCCTCACCCATATCCAAAATGGTGTTTTCCCTACTGGTCGTAAGGTCTTTCAAATCGAATTTCTTATCCAAAGCGATGTTGGAATATACGCCTTCTAGTTTCTCATGCAGCAACAGCAAAGCCTCGTAAGCCAAAGTGCCTCCGGTATAAAGCCCGCGAACATACGGTGCGTTTGATGCGGGAATCTTATCATGCAAACCTGAGGTTTCTTCGTGAAGCGGACTGTTGGAAATCGCGTCGACCTTTTCGCCTTTTGAGGTCTTGACAAGGGCATATGCGGCTTCTTCAAGCGTGGTTGTGCCGATGATGTCGGTACCCTTGAAGAGATCAGGATCTCCGCCTAGGAAACAAGCGACAATGGGTTTGTCGATGTTCTTCGCTTTGTCTACGATTTTCTTCATGACCTCTTCCGACGGGGGTTTCGAAATCAAGCCGATGACTTCGGTAGCGCCGTCATTGGCCAGGGCCTCAAGCGTAAAAAGCATCATGCGCCCTTCGATTTCTGCGCTCAAATCTCTTCCGCCGGTGCCTAAAGCTTGGGAAATGCCGCCGCCAAGTTTGTCGACAATGACGCTGACTTCTTGAAGTCCGGTCCCGCTTGCGGCGGTCAGACCGATGCTCCCGCGGCTGACAACGTTGGCGAAACCAAGCGCAACGCCATTGATAATTGCGGTCCCGCAATCGGGTCCCATCATGAGAAGATCGTTTTCTAGTGCGTAATCTTTGAGCGCAATTTCATCCTCAAGCGGAACGTTGTCGCTGTAAAGCATGACATGAAGTCCCTTTTTCAACGACTTCATCACTTCGCTCTTTGCGAAGCGTCCGGGAATCGAAACAACCGACAAGTTGGCTTCCGGAGTCTCTTTGATGGCTTGGTCAAAGGTTTTGTACGTTTTGGCGCCCGCTTCTTTACCACTCGATTTGTTGGAAAATTGCTCTTCAAGAAGTTTCAACGCTTCGTCGACAACTTCTTGACTCTCCGCGTCAATGCCTATGATCAAATCGTTGGCCGAAGCGTCTGCGGCCTGTTCCTTGTTGAGAAGTCCCGAGTCCTGCATCAAAACCTTGTTATGATTGGTTCCCATCATAACAGCGGCTTGATTGACGCCTTTGATGTCTTCAATTTTGCTTGAAAAAAGCATGAGTGTCACCGAATCGAAATACTTGTTCTTCTTGATGACATTATGAACCATGGTTGATCCCTCCTATTGAGATTGCGAGCGTTAACCCTTTTAAGTAATCAACGCCCGATGAATGTCCCATCGATGCGATCTTATCAAGACTTTGATCGATCGAACGGGATAAAAGCAATCTATGATGCAACATCAGTATCTCACCGATGAAAATGCCTTGGGTGGCATAAAACAAAAATTGCCGACTGACCATGGATGTCTGGTTGGGCGTATTAATGCCTTTTTGAATCATGGGTACAATCAGTTGAAGCAAAGAATGGTCCTCTTGCATGAGAAGGCCGGCCACCAATCCCGCCAAAATGTCGTCTCCGCTAGGAGTGAGCCCCGGTCCGAGTCCAATCAGCGCTTGGATTGTGTCGTCCAAAACTTTTTCTTCAAGCGCGGATGCGCTCAAAGCTTCTTTCAGCGCCAAAAGTCGAGCGTCCACAGCCTTTCGGCTCAAAGTGTCCATCTTAGCCTCGTAAGCGGCCATCTTCTTTTTTGTCTCATGGTACAAGCTGTAGCGCATTGCGTCGGTAATTGCGCCTTTCGTCTTCACTTGTTTTTTCAAATCGTGGTCGATTAAAATTACGCTCTGATAGGATACTTTTTCCTTGCCCATCGAAACGCCTTCACCATCGATCGTCACGCTTTTAAGGGATTGCTTTAAGTTTTGAAACTCTTGAGACGTCACATTTAGGCGAATCCCTAAAGGAGAAAGGGTCCGGTCTTTGTCATGAACAGATATGAGTGCATCATCACGGATAAAGTTCAAGGTGTGGTCAAATGCCGAGTGGCGCTTGTAAGTCCCGTGCATGGTGGACGATGAAAAAAAATGCTTGGGCACGCTCAATATCATGGACATTCTCCTTTAACGAGTTTGCAACGAGGCATTGGGAAGCGATTTTTCTAATATTCAACATGTATTCTTTCGGTCTCAATTAAGCGTTTTCATTGTCTCACAGTTTCTTAATCGCGACAATAGTCACTCTATACCAATTCCTATGAACTCGGTTGTGCAATATGCATAAAAAAACTGAAGACAAGTCTTCAGATTTTTTTAGGGTGCAGAACCTTTCAATTGAAGTATTTTGTAAATCTTGATGGCCAGTTGGTAATTGAAGTTTTCCTCGCTGTCTTGCAAATTGGTGTGAAGAATCTCCTTGATTTTGTCAAGCCTGTAATTGAAACTGTTGCGGTGGATAAAGATTCTTTTTGCGGCTAATGAGATGTTTTCTCCGGCTTCAAAATACGCCTGCAACGTTCTCAGCAAATCGCTGTTGTGTGCTTGGTCAAACGCATACAATGGGCCAAGGGTTTCGTCAAAAAACTCAAGCATGGTATTGTCTTCCATTGTGGTAGACAGTAGGTGATAACTAATCAAATCGTGAAAATAGGCGACAGGCGATTCTTGTTTTTCAAAATCCGACAACGCGATGACATCCATAGCGAGCATTGCCGATTTATGAATCTCGATGAAATCGGAAGTAATGTTGCTGATGCCGCTTTGGTGTCTGTTGGGAATGATTTCATCCACTTTTTCCACGATGGATTTTATGAAGGCTTTGAACGCATCGCTCAAAACGGTTTGACCGGATTCAAGAACTTGGATGAACAAAAGAAAGAAATCGTGGCGGCGAATGGCTTGGAAAGGATACTCCGGATTCTCGTTATTCAATGCGTTAAGGGCTTTGAGTATCTTAGTCGCTTCGTCGTTGCGCGGATTTTCCGTTTTAATGGCCATGACGACGTGTGGTTTATTGGGGTTCAGGCCGTGTGCGGGCGCAAGATTTTTCAAAGCGTTGTTTGAGAGAATCCTGCCTTCTAAAAGATCGTCGAAGAAGTCCTTGCGTTGCCGCAGTTTGGCTTCTTCAAGTTGCTGGGTCTTGATACGCTCCAAAGCGGCGGTGACGGACGCGCTTTCAATGGTGATGTAATCGAGACGCGTCAATTTGTTCATTGTCTCCCAAACTATCACATAACCATAAATTTGGTTGGCGTAGATAATCGGTTTGACGCGACAGGTGATGGTATGGCCTTTCGAGGTGATTTCCCTTTTCAAGTTCAAGGAAAACATTTTGGCGTCGGTTGGAATCGAGTTGTTGAAAGACTCGTCAAAAGGCTTGCCCCTAAGCGCCAAATCAAGGTGCTCGGCCAAAGGATAAGGATTGTTTATCAAATCGTTATAGGCTAGCAAATAAAAATCGTCGTCTAAAAGTATGATTGGGTTTTTGACCATTCGACTGGCCAGTTCCGTGATTTCGTTGAGGTCCCCTCCGGAAAGCGAGCACTTGGAAAAAGCGTCGTGAATGTGCTTGTATCGTTTGAGTTCCGATTCTTCGCGTTGAAAGATTTCGTCGTTGAGCACATTGGTGATTTGCGCCAATGAATACCGGTAAGGCGTTTCAATCACGGCGAAATTCAAGCGATTGGCTTCATCGATGATGACTTGGGGGATTTCGTCCCAATACCGTTTAATTTTTATCCCAAGCCCGGCAATGTTCATTTTGGCTAGTTCTTGAATGAGTTCCTTTTGCAATTCCGGATTGTCTTTGTAAATATACCCAGTCGTCAACACAAAATCCCCCGGAGTAAACCACTCATAAGACTCGGGGTTGTCGATGGTGTTGACGTTGTGCACCTCTTTGTCAAGCGCCTCTTTTCCTGCAACAAGGCGCACGCCTTCAAGCCGCTTGTTCTCCAAAATTTTCTTAATGGTCAAGGGCATGGTTTGCTCTCCTACTTCTTATAGACTTATTTATATTTTATCACAATGCGCACAAGGCCAAAAGAAAACCACCCATAATTACACATTGTGCAACTCGATGTATGAACCATAACCAAAATACGTGCTATAATGGAAGCGCAACGACGTCACAAGAAAACAAGGGAGAGTAGTGCCTAAAAGGCACGTACGATTATGACAAACGCCGCTTTTATCGAACATCGCATCATCATGACACCAGGACCAGTCGAAGCCGATCCTCGTGTGCTTAAAGCAATGGGCAGCCCAATCATCAATCCTTTTGACGCCAGATTTTTATCGCTCATGGACGAAGTCATGGTTATGGGACGTAAAATACTCAAAACCGACAACCACTATACGTACTTGATCAACGGAACCGCAAGAGCCGGAATCGAAGCGCTCCTTTCGGCAACGATTGAACCCGGCGACAAAGTCTACATTCCCATTTTCGGGCGTTTCGGACACTTGATGGCCGAAATTGCCAAACGGGCAAAAGGGGATGTGCACACCACCGAAAAACCATTGGGTGAAATCTACGCTTTCAACGAACTTAAAAAAGAGATTGACATTTTCAACCCCAAGGTGGTCGCCATTGTACACGGCGAATCTTCCACGGGCATGATGCAACCCCTCAAAGAACTGGGTGCCTATTGCAAAAAACTCGGAATTCTCTTGATTGTCGACGCCGTAGCCACTTTGGCAGGCGCTCCTTTAGAAACAGACGCATGGCATATTGACGGCGTTGTCTCCGGTTCGCAAAAATGCTTGGCCGCTCCCGCAGGCATGGCCCTTTTATCCTACAACAAACGCATCGAAGACATTGTGAAACAGCGGGAAAAAATAGAACAAGGCCTCGACAAAGATAGCGACAATCCACGCATGATTCCTTCGAACTATCTCGACTTAAGCCAGCTGCAAAGATACTGGGACAAAGAACGGCTGAACCATCACACAGAAGCGACCAGCATGATGTACGCCTTGCATGAGGCCATGCGCTTAACTCTAGAAGAAGGGCTAGACGCGCGCATCAAAAGACATCAGGTCAACATGAAGGCTCTCGTTGAAGGCTTGAAAGCGATGGGGCTTACCATTTACGGCGACTCCTCCCACCTTCTTTCGACCATTGTCTGCGTGAACGTCCCCGAGAGTTTGAACCCTCATCTGATCAGAAACGAACTCGTCCGACACTTTTCGGTCGAAATCGCTCCGGGATTCGGACCGCTGAAAGATAAACTATGGCGCATAGGCGCCTTGGGCTACAGCAGCCGCAAACAAAACGTGCTCATCTTGTTGGCGGCTCTTGAAGCGATGCTTTCAAAACACGGTGCGAAAATCAACCAAGGACGCGCAGTGGCCAAAGCCCTTTCAATCTATGACGATTCATCAACCGAAAGAGGTCATCCGCAAGATTGAGGATGACCTTTCTTTTTTACTCTTTGAAGGTGGAAACCAAATCGGCGGCAAGATTTGCCAGTTGCAAATCGGTATGCTCTCTTGATATCAAAGTGAGGCCTAATGGAACACCGTGCTGTTTAACCAACGGTACGGTCACTTGCGGCGTTCCGGTTAAAGGAGCGATGCAAAGCAAGCTTGCGGATTGCGCCCTGACGCGGTTGATTTCTTCTAAGGATTCGGTTCTAAGCGGAGCCACCGAAGCCGCCGTCGGCAAAACCAACACCGCATCTTCCGGCAAAAAGTTCAAGAATCGTTCCATCAATTTTTCGCGTTTTGCCTTGTGCTTTAAATAAGCGGGACGCGTAATGGTTCCGGCCCATTCAAGACGCTCTTTTGGGCCTCTTGACAAGCGCGGTTTGTATTTGTCCAACCATCCTCCATAGCTTTCAAACACTTCGTAGCCTTGAACGATTTTGAAAATTTCAATCCATTTGTCCAAACCTTCTTCGGCCACAACCACTTCTTTTGCGGGACCGACGTGCTTTTTCACATGCTCAACGGCCGGTTTCAACGTTTCGGCCACATCATCGTCCACGCCGTCGAAACAGTCTTTCGCAATATAGACTTGCTTGAACGGCGTCTTCTTAGTATCCTCGCCAAGTAAGACTTGCGAGACTTTTTTGAAGACTTCCGGTTCTTTTGCGACATATCCTAATACGTCCATGCTTTCACAGTACGGTGCTTCGCCATCGTTGTCGACGCGCTTATAAGTCGGGCGCATACCCAAAAGACCATTGTAAGACGCGGGGACCCTGACCGACCCGAGACAATCGCTTCCGGTGGCGAAATCCACCAACCCTCCGGCCGTCGCCGCGCCGCTGCCGCTTGAGGAACCGCCGGCATAACGACGGATGTCGTGGGGGTTCAAAGGAGACCCGTAATTCCAGTTTTCACCGCTAATGGAAAAGCATAGTTCGTCACAAACCGTTTTGCCGACCATGTCGGCTCCATGGTCAAGCAGTTTAAGCACCGAAACGGCCGTGTAAGGATCCGGTCCGTGGGTCTTCAACCAGTCGGGATGCCCATTTCCGTATGTGCTTCCTCGAACCATGAAAACGTCTTTAATGGCAAAGGAGAGACCTTGCAACGGTCCCTTTTCTGAACCTTTAAGCGCAATGTGATTCTCACGAACGAAGGCCTGCAAGGCATCGTAGGGAGTCTCTTGGCTCACTTTCAATTTTTTATTGTTCAACAATTGATTGTTTTTCATATAGCCTCCTAGGCAATTCGGTTAAAGAAAAAGCGTTGATAATCAGCATTCATGCCAACTTAGCAACGCTTTTATGGTAACAATGGGGTTTGTGTTACGAAATCAATGTGGAGAATACGTTCCAAAGCGTTCTGAATCCAAGCAAGAACATGACGATTACCATGATTGTTCCGATAACGTTTTGCAAGCGGTTGTTGCGGAATTCGCCAAGTTTTTTGCTGTTGGTCGCAAGCACGAAGAGAATCGCGACGAACGGCAAGAAGAAACCGCTAACGGCTTGGGCGAACAGGATAATAGGAACAGGCGCTGTGCCGAACATAGCAAGAATGGTACCAAAGACCACGACAACACCGGCGGCGGTTTTGGGACGCCAGTCGTTGACAAGGTCCCACTTGAAAACGCGAGACCAGATGACGCCGACCATGTATGGTGTGGCGATGGCGCTCGATAGACCGGCAAGCACTAAGCCAAACGCGGCAAACATTCTTGCGCCTCCGCCAAGGGTCGCGTCAAGAGCCTGTGCAAAGACGATAGGGCTATCGACTTCGGTGCCTGTGTCAAACAAAGTGGCCGAGGTAGCGATGATCAAACCAAGAGTCATGACCACGCCGAGCGATACGTTCATCTTGGTGTCGAAATAGGAATCTTCAAGATCTTCGTCTCCGCCCCATTTTTCAGCACTGGCCACTGAATGGTAAACAATGTTGATGGCGATGATGGTTGTACCAATCAACGCAATGGTTGTAACAAGGCTGCCTTCTGGTGTGGTTGGGATGAGTCCGCGAAGAATGCCGGTAATGGAGGGGCGAACGATGATGGCGGTAACGACAAAGACGACACCCATCACGGCGACGAAGGTTTTCATAATCAATTCAACGATTCTCGGAGTACTGAAAATAACGGCCGCCATAGCGACTGAACCCATAAGGAAGGCCGCCAGCCATTGTGGCGCTCCAACAATGTCTTCAAAACCTACGGTCGCGCCAATCAAGTTGCCGGCTTCAAAGCCAAAGCCCGTTAGTGCGGCAACTAGCGCAATGAGGCCTAAGGCGAAAAACTTCCAAGCTTGACTGCCCGGAACTAGCTCAACCGCAGCATTGATAATGTTCTTCTTGCCCAAGATTGCCAAACGAGAAGCCATATTCATGATGACAATCGAAGCAAACCCGGAGAAGATGACCGCCCATAGCAAAGCGTATCCGAAATTTACACCGGCCGCAGTAGCCGTAGTGATCGTTCCAGGGCCGACAAACGCACTGGTTATGACCGCCGCAGGACCGGCAGCTCTAACCTTCTGAAAAAAAGTCTTTTTCTTTTCCAAGATTTTTCCTCCTTTTTATTTTTGCACTTTTTAAGAAACGGTGGCTTTTGGACAACGCTATCATTTTGTAAAATGAACATAAGTAGGGGGTTAAGACACCGCATCTCGATAAGCGCTTTCATTCTCTCACAGATACCATAAGCCTACAATGGTCACAATATACCAATTATTGAATAACTGATTGTGCACCATGCATAAAAGAATATATCCCAAGCCCCTTAGCACCTCTATGCTATGCGCGTAAAAAAAAGCAGGCATAATTCCACGATTATGCCTGCCTATCTCGTGATTCAAAACGGTATTGGAATGTCGCGATGCGTGCGCATCAAAACAACGATTTCACTCTGTTTCACTCCAGTTCACCGGTCTGGAAAGCGGGTTCCAATCCTCATACCAAGCATCCGGTTTTTCCTCCGCTTGCGCATCAATCACAACATTTTTCGCGCCTTTAAACGCTTGCGTTCCAATTTCTTCCACACTATCCGGAATGTAAATCCGGGTAAGCTGTTCATTGTCTTTAAAAGCGTATTCTTGTATGGTGGTGACCGGGTTGCCATCGATGGTATCGGGAATCGTCAAATTCTCCGCATCGCAATCGCGGCTTTGACCTCTGATAATAACCTCATTGTCTTGGGTAAGCGCGTAGTCAACGCCATCTTTTTCTCCATACTCTTCTACGCCCCAGTACACCGGTATGTCTGCAGATTTCCAACTATGATGCCAATCGTCGGGTTTTTCATCGTGCGCTGTATAAATGGTCAAGTAGTCCGCCCCCGTATAGGCAATACCTAAGATGGTTGTAACGCTTGAAGGAATGTAAATGCTCGTAGCAGAGATTCCATGGAAAGCTTGAAACCTTATGATTTCTAGTTGTGAAGGCTCTTCGAAGGTCACCTCTTCAAGATTGGGCACGAAGTTCGAAAAAGTCAGATTCCAGATTTTTTCCACGGTTTTCGGGACGTGAACGCTAAGCACTCGGGGATCGTCTCTAAACGCGCCTTTGTCAATTTGAACGACCGGTTTGTCATCTATATAGGCCGGTATTTCAAGGTCGATCTGTTCTTCTTCGACTTGTTCGGAAATCCCTAAGAATGTAACGGTGTCAAGACTGCTCACCGCATAGCGGAACTCACCATCGTCGATGGTCTTTTCATAACCCCAGACCACCGTATTGCCCCAATGGTTCCAATTAAAATGCCATCCGGAGGGTTGGCTTTCATGTTCGGTGAGGACCGTGCCCGAATATTGCATAATGTAGGAATCAACACGGGTGACCGTCTCAGGTATATAGAGCTCTTGGAATTCTGCCGAAGTGTAATATAAAGCGCGCCACCCTATCTCTTCAACGCCATCGGGAATATGGAGACTTTGCAAAAAACGGGCTTCCGCGAACGTGTATGGCTCAATCGCCTTCAATTGACTTCCTTCTTCAAAGGTTATGGTTTTCAATGAAGAGCCCCTAAACACGCCATTGCCAGAATCTTCCGCGCTCCTATCTCCCATCTTTTCAACACTGGCCGGAATGTGGACATGTTCGATGTCCGAGCCTCTAAAAGCCCCGTTTTCAATGATTTCCAGGCCGTCGGGCAAGACGATTTCACGAGCACTCAGGCCACTGAACATACGCTCCTCAATGATCGTTGGGTCTTGCGCCAACACAAAAGTATCCACTTCTGTTTGTCGAAAATGCTGGCATTTGAAAAACGCATCGTCGATAAACTCCGCACCTCCGCATACTCAACGGTGTGCAGTGTATCCGGTATATCCCCGCTTATCGGATAAGTATGGAAGTAATCGCCGAACGTATAGGGCCATTCGCTCGATATGGTCAAATGCTCCAACGTGTCAACGCCAAACAAGATTTTGTCTCCAAGCTCTTCAGTCCCGGTAGTGAATTCTAGATGCTTAAGATCGGTCATTTTCATAAAGGCCCCTTCGCCGACCGTCTTAACGTTGGAACCGACATTAATCTTCTCAAGCGTTTGGTTGAGGTGAAAAGCATAGTCGCCAATCGCCACTACCGGATAACCGTCGTATGTTTCGGGCACAACCAACTCGGTAGCCTCACCACTATAATCGACTAAAGTGGCCTCCTCGTCTTCAACATCAAATTTTAGCGCCTCTTCGTCATCATCAACGTCGTTCTTGTCTTCGCCATTCGTGGCGTTTCCGTTTTCATCAATCTATCCGTTTTCCTCTTCGCATGCAAAAAGCGCGAACACAAAAACAAGAACTAACAGTAATTTCGTCAAATGGATAGGCTTCTTCATGCGCATTCCCCTTCTTTCCATTAATCTCTCCTTTATAATAGCATACCCCTTGAAAATAACAACCGTCCTTCAATCATGCAGAATGAAATACAAATCATAAAGCCGCGATGTGTCCACTGCCTACATATCATTCATTATTTAAATATTCGCCTGTCACCTATCCTATGAATTGCCATCGACTACAAATCATCCCCCCCTCTATGTCTTATTACATATGTTTATGAGTTGACTTTGGTCACAACGCTCATTGAATCATTCCCTTCTTGTTTGTTAAGGATACTAAAAGCATGCCGACCCTAAAGCATTCCAAATGCCATGGGATGCTCAATTTTGTAGACGATGATGCTGTTGCGATGATACACATATCGCAACAAACACAAACGACGATGCAGACACTATAGCAGCCATGGTAGGAGCCATTGGAGGAGCCTTCAAAGGAATTAGCGCTTTTCCAGATGAATGGCTCGATTCGCAAAAGGTTTCTCAACTAGACTCTTTCTATGAACGCTCTGATAGAATATACAACATCTTGAACTCTACATAATCGAAACTTCCTCATCTCGCCTCATAAAAAAGGAGCAACCGTGCAGACACGGTTGCTCCTTTGAATAATTGTCGTTTTTGCTTTTTGAAACATATTTAGGCCGCATGCTTTTTAAAGAGCGCTTTAAAAGTAACGAACGCACCAAGCGACAGCCATAACGTTAAGAAGAAATACCGCACACTATCAAGAAAAACGGTCATAAGTTCCCCGGCTTGCCCATAAGGCAAGATTACTTTCAAGCCTTCCTGAATCAAAAGAGCCACTATGAGTCCTAAGATGTATTTCAAAACTTGAATGCGCCAAGGGGCGCGTTCGCGACAACCGACATATTTCATCTCAATTCGATGCCCTACAGTCAATCCGAGTATGGAACCAAACGCGATGTATAGGTTCCGAAAGGAATCGGCCGGGATGTCCCAGGTTTGATAAAACATCGCGAAGACCACCATGAATAGTAAAAGAAAGCCCAAGCCTATGCCAACCATCGTGGTTCCGCCAATCGAAAGCTTCGGCCCGAGGTAGCGTATAGCGTAATACACCACTGCGGCAAGCGCAAACCCGGCGAGAACATCGGTCAGGTAATGTTGACCCAAATAAACTCGAGAAACCATCACCAACAAAGCGACGCCAAAAAGGGCCGGCGTAACCCATTTTTTCCATGCCCCGAAACGTTCGTTCAAAACAAACGCCATAATCCCAACATTCGAGGAATGCGCGCTAGGCATTGCAAACCCATACGTCTCTTCACCAATGGATGTCGCACCTTCAGAAAAGGGACGAGGGCGTTGGATAATGTTTTTCAATATGTCGTTAATGCCTAGCGTGAAAAGAAAAACAACCATGAACCGATAGGCGAAACGCTTGTCGTAAAGCCAAAACAACACAGTTCCGATAACTAGAAACGCAAGATCGCCTCCAAATTCAGTGATGATACCAAAAAAAGCGTCCAAAAAACTGTTTTGCAATCCTTGAAACCATTCAACAATAACGATATCCATAATGTCCTCCTTAAGCTGTACTCAAAATGAAAGTACCA
>PWFC01000053.1 GCA_003554025.1 Mollicutes bacterium | reverse complement strand
GCCTGCCGTTAGAAGTCGATGAATGGAGCATAGAACAGCTGACAGAATGGCTCATCAAAGAGGTGACCGAGGGTATAGATGATACCGGCATAAAGGCCGGCATATTTAAATCGGGGATCTGGCGTTGTCGCATAGAGGGCCCAGAATTAAAAGCCCTGCGTGCGGTGGCTCGAGCAACCCTCGAGACGGGGGTGGCGATAACCACGCACACCACCGGTTCGCGTCGTTATGAAATCACCGGCGGAAATATGGGAGGAGAACATCTCAAATACCTACTCGAAGAGGGCGTCTCGCCCGATCGGTTAATTGTCGGCCACGCCGACGAACGGCCGGATATCAACTTCCTGTCGGAACTGGCCGAAAAAGGATGCTACATCCAGTTTGATACTGTGGGTAAAGATCGCTGGATGAGAGATGAAACGCGAGCTGATCTGGTCAAGGAACTGATCAGAAGAGGTTACGGCGACAAAATAATGTTGGCAACTGATCGTTGTCGCAAAAAAGAACTTTACGAGGAACTCGGCGGTCTGGGATATGTGCACCTTCTGGCCAATTTTGTTGACACCATGAAGGATGCCGGAATTTCCGATTCGGATATCACCCGAATTCTCGAGGAAAACCCGGCAAACTGCCTGGCCGTTTCATATTGAAAGGGGTAATGCAATTGAGCTTTGATTTGATAGTTAAGGGGGGAAAGGTTGTCACTCCCGGTAAAGTCGTTGAAGGTTCTGTGTTAGTCAAGGATGGAAAGGTTTCTGCCGTTGTCGAAAAAGACATGATGCCACATGAAGTGGATGCGGCGGAAGTTATCGATGCAAGCGGTAAGTATGTACTGCCCGGCATGATAGATCCCCACGTTCATATTGGAGAACCCGGTCAGGAAGAACGCGAGGATATACCCCACGCGACCCGCGCAGCTGCAGCCGGTGGAGTTACAACTACAGTAGTTATGCCCAACGTAATTCCCTGCGTCAATTCCGCCGAAAGACTCATCGAAAGAGAGAAACTGTTCAACGAAAAATCTCTCGTCGATTATGCCCTGTACGGTGGAGCTGGTGTTGAACTTCCCGAAAATATCGTTGCACAGGCCGAAGCCGGAGCAGTTGGATACAAGAGTTACATTCGTGCATTCAACCCCGACAGAAAGGGATTGATATGCCGGGATGCGGGCGATCTGTACATTATGATGAAAGAGGTCGCCAAAAGTGGACGGACAGTGGCCATGCATGCAGAAGATGATCCCCTTATTAATGTTCTGATAGAGGAACTGCGTGCAGAGGGCAAAGTCGGTTTTGAAGACTTTATCAAAAGCAGACCCGAAACCACAGAAGTTCTGGCAGTTGTCCGACTCTGTGAGATGGCTTACTACACGGGTGTGCGGCTGAGTATCTGTCACATGAGCAGTCCTCGCGCCGTCGAATACGTCCTTGAATATCAGGACATGGGTGCGGACATTGTCATGGAAACATGCCCGGGATACCTCATGTTTTCCAACGAAGATACTGAGAAAGTCGGCGCTTATGCCCAGGTCGTTCCCCCGCTTCGTGAAAAAGAGAAGTCTGATCAACTGTGGGAAATGGTTGAAAAGGGTTATATAGACTACATTGGAACCGACCACGCTCCCGGTATTCCCGAGGAAAAAGAGATGGGCAGAAAAGATATATTTACCTCCGGAGGAGGACTGCCCGGCCTGGAGACGGCGCTGCCGTGGATGTTGGACGAGCTGCATAACGGGCGCTGGGACATACAGAAGGTGGTCGAACTGTTTTCCGAAAAGCCGGCCAGAGTTTTCGACATGTATCCGCAAAAAGGTTGTCTGGCCAGCGGTTCAGATGCAGATATGGTGATAGTTGACCTCGATGCACAGATGACTTTTTCTCAGGATGATATGTACACGAAGGGCAAGGATGCATCTCTTATGTACGATGGAATAACTGTAAAAGGAGTACCGCAGACGACCGTTGTCCGGGGCGAAGTTGTTATGCGCGACAGACAGATCACCGGCGAACTCGGAACCGGTGAATGGGTGACGCCCGAGTAAAACAGCTGAGCAATTTCGCTTCTGTGAGGAGTGAATGTAGATGACTGATTGGCCCGAAATTGAAGTTCCGGAGGCGCCAGATTCACCGCGCCGGCCGGTGGTAGATATGATGCATGGTACTGAGGTGTCGGATCCGTACAGACATCTCGAGGATGTCGATAATCCTCAGGTCCGACAATGGATAGAGGAGCAAAATGCGAGAACCGATGAGGTTTTCAACAGCCTCAAAGTAAATGAGCGGCTCAACGAAAAGTATCTCGATATGTTATCGTCCCGTGAGGTGGATACCCCGCGGTTCATTGGCAATAGGTTATTTTTTACCGAAAAACGTCCGGGTGATGAGCAGCCGGTTTTACGTATTCTAAAAGACGGCGAAACTAGAACAATTCTTGATCCAAATGAAAAGGACGAAGACGGCCTCATCTCACTGGACTGGTGGTATCCCTCGCCCGACGGAAAACTGGTGGCCTTTGGTTACTCGCAGGGCGGTGATGAACAGAGCACCCTTTACGTGTTGGATGTAGAAAATAAAAAGATCAAACGCGACAAGATCAGTCGGACGCCCAGATGCAGCCTGGCCTGGCTGAAGGACAGCTCAGGTTTTTATTACACCCGTCTGCCCGAGAAAGGTTCGGTTCCCGCCCAGGAGGAACATTATCATCGACACGTCTTTTATCATCAACTGGGAACTGATCCGAAAGAGGATCCCAAAATCTTTGGCGAGGGGCGGTGCATGTGGGAGACCACTGCGGTCTCTCTTTCCGATGACGGTGAGTATCTGATGGTGTGCGCCAACAGGGCGGTGACCGACACAGAGGTTTTCATAAAGAAAATCGACGAAGATGATGAGTTCACCAAAATAATTGAAAGAGATAAAGATGCGAGATTTTTCGGGCCAATCATAGATGAAACTGCTCATCTTATGACCAATTACGGTGCGAATAACTGGCGGATGGTTGCGGTGGATCTGAATTGTCCAGAAGAAGATAACTGGAGCGAGGTCATTTCAGAACGCGATGATGTGGTCTGGTCTGATGTGAAAGTTATTGGCGACAAGCTTTTGGCAGTGGGGCATACGGATGCCGTGGACAGGATGTTTCTTTACGAAAAGGGCGGAGAAGAAATTGCCGAAATTGATCTTCCTTTTGGGGGGACGATCAGTTCGGTATCGCCGGACAAAGAAGCCGGAGGTGCTTATTTCTCGCTTCAATCATTTTTCCGTCCGCCGGGAATATACTGGCTGGATTTTGAAAAACGAAGTGTGGAGCCAATCATGCAAAGCGACGAGGTTGCGGATCCAGATGAGTTTTGCATCCGGCAGATATTTTACCGCTCACCTGTAGATGGCATTGCCGTTCCCATGTTTATTATGCACAGATCTGATATAGATCCGCGGCAGATTCGACCAACTGTTCTTCTGGGATACGGTGGCTATAGTAAGCCCATGACTCCTTCATATACCCCAACAGCCATACCGTGGCTCAGAAGTGGGGGTATATATGCTCTGGCCAACATTCGGGGCGGAAGTGAATATGGTGAATCCTGGCACCGCGAGGGCATAAGAGATAAGCGGCAGGAGGCATACTATGATTTCTTTGCCGCAATGCAGTATCTGATAGATAAAGGATACACTGATGAAAAGCATCTCGGTGTGACCGGCAGAAGCAATGGAGGACTTCTGACTGCCGCAGTTATCACCCAGCGTCCCGATCTATTCAAAGCCGCAGCGTGCGGGGTGCCGTTGACTGACATGTTGAGATATCACAGATTCCTCATTGCTTCTACTTGGATGCCTGAATATGGTAACGCCGAGGAGGACCCAGAAGCGTTTGAGTGGCTCTATGAGTACTCTCCGTATCACAATGTCGAAGACGGTACGCGCTATCCGGCGATGTACATTTATGCCGCTTACGATGATATGCGGGTTCATCCGCTTCATGCCTGTAAAATGGCCGCCCGATTGCAAACCGCCACGGCCTCAGATGAACCCATCCTCCTGCATATTCAAAGTGATGCGGGACATGGAATTGGCAAACCGACATCCCAGTTTGCCGAGGAGCAGGCGTGTATCTGGTCTTTCTTTTTCTGGAAATTGAGGCTGAGACTGGACGATGAATGTTAATTGAAATATATGGGTTTGATTGACCCCCCTCCCTGGGGCGACTCGAATTCGGGTCGCCCCAATTAAAACGTCGGGGCAATGGATGGATTTATGAACCGGGGTTGTATTCTATCAAAAGGCTTTTGGTATCAATTTGATCGTTTTGGAATTTTATCAGACGGTGCGGTGGTTCAATTTCAATCCAGGCGCGCTGGTCGAGGTTTTCGAGTTTTACTCTATAAGTATCG
>PWFC01000051.1 GCA_003554025.1 Mollicutes bacterium | reverse complement strand
ACCATGGATATGAAGCTGAAGACAATCCGGAGATACTTGACGAATCAACCTCAAACAAAGAATCGCAAATTGTAAATAAACTGCTCAAGGAACAACAGGCTAAAGATTCGCAGCACTGGCACACAATTGTCCCCGAAATTAGGGGGGTAAGCGAAGAGACAACCACAGGGGTAAACCGTCTATACCAGATGGAAAGGAAAGAAACTCTTTTATGCCCGGCTATCAATGTCAACGACTCTGTAACCAAGGGCAAATTCGACAACATCTATGGCTGCCGGGAAAGCCTGGTTGATGGAATTAAGCGGGGCACTGACGTAATGATAGCCGGTAAAACCGCTTTTGTAGCCGGTTTTGGCGATGTCGGTAAAGGCTCGGCCGAAGCGCTTGAAGCTTTTAAAGCCAGGGTAATGGTTTCAGAAGTAGATCCTATATGTGCTCTCCAGGCAGCTATGGCCGGTTATTCGGTAGTAACCATTGAAGACGCCCTGCCCTATGCAGATATCTATGTAACCGCAACCGGGAACAAAGACGTAATCAGGATCGAACACATGGAAAAAATGAAAGACATGGCTATAATCTGCAACATCGGCCATTTTGATAACGAAATCCAGGTGGAACAGCTGGAAAACTATCCCGGCATCAAAAAGGTAAACATCAAACCCCAGGTAGATCAATTCATCTTTCCGGACGGACACAGTGTGATTTTGCTGGCAGAAGGGCGCCTGGTAAACCTGGGCAACGCTACCGGACATCCCAGCTTTGTAATGTCAAACAGCTTTACCAACCAGGTAATGGCCCAGATCGACCTGGCTCAAAACGAGCGGGAATGTAAGGTTTACAGGCTTCCCAAGGAACTTGACGAAGAAGTTGCCCGCCTGCACCTTGAAAAAATCGGGGCTCGCCTTACTAAAATGGAAAAAGATCAGGCCGAATATATCGGGCGCAACCTCGAAGGGCCGTTTAAGCCCGATCATTACCGTTACTAAAAAACGTCATAAAATAATTAATGCAGAAACTAAAAAGCAGCCGGTGGTTAGTAACCCGGCTGCTTGTTTTTTGAAAGGCAGTTGCATTTGTCCGCTACTCTCGCAGTCTTTTTGCACATCGGTTGGCTTCGTAATAGATACGTTCTTCGTCTAATGTAGTAAACTCACCCTGGTTATAAACAATCTTACCGTCAACAATTACCGTTTCCACATCCTGGGAAGAGGCAGAGTAAACAATATTGGCTATCGGGTCATTATGAGGCTGAAGATGAGGTTTATTAAAGTCAAGGATGGCAATATCGGCTTTTGCTTTTTCTTTTAAAACTCCCAGGTTTTCCATTTGTAAAGCTTCTGCCGCCTTGCTGGTTGCCAGTGAAAAGGCATCACTCGACTTGATATAGGTGGGTTCCTCATTGATTCCTTTCTGCAGCAGGGCAGCCAGCATAATTTCTTCGAACATATCAAGATTGTTGTTGCTGGCAGCGCCATCTGTCCCCAGGCCGATCCGGGCATTTCTATCCAGCAGTTTTTTCAACGGGGCAATACCGTTGCCCAGCTTCAGGTTACTGCCTGGATTGTGAGAAATGCCCACTTGCTTAGAACTAAGTATTTCAATATCTTCGTCGGTTAAATGGACACAGTGGGCAGCCAGCACCGGTCGTTCAAACATTCCCAGTTCATTCATCAGGGCTACGGGGGTTTTGTTGTGAACTTTTAATGACTCCTCTACTTCCTGCCTTGATTCGGAAAGATGCATATGGATAAGCGTATTTAGATGCTCCGTATCCTCTAATACTTTTTTGAGAAAATCAGGAGGGCAGGTATAAGGAGCGTGAGGGCCGAGGATGGTTTTGATCCGTCCACCGGCCTGGTCCTGCCAATTTTCAACAAAGCTGATTGCATTCTGCAGGGCTTTTACCCCTTCTCCTCCGTCAAGCCCGATAAAAACCTGCGATAAGAAGGCCCTGATTCCGCCTTCTTCACAGGCACGGGCGGTTTGTTCCATGAAATAATACATGTCCACAAAAGTGGTAGTCCCGCCACGCAGCATTTCCATAACTGCGAGAGAGGTTCCCCAGTATACATCTTCTTCAGTCAGCTTAGCTTCGGCTGGGAATATTTTTTTCTGCAACCATTCCATCAGAGGGTAATCATCAGCATAGCTGCGAAATAGACTCATCGCTGCATGGTTGTGAAGATTAATCAGTCCAGGCATAACCACTTTACCTTCGCCGGGTATAACCGTCGTATCGGAATCTTCTTGTAGCGGTTGCCGGGAAATAGTTTTGATCAAGTCATCTTCAATCAACAAATTCCCGGATTCAATAACCTCCTGGTTTTGATTCATGGTGACTATCGCGGCATCTTTGATTAAGAGCTTAGAACTCACAATTATCCTCCTTTTTCGGTGTTGGTTTAAAAGCAATAAAGCTTACTCGGGAAAACTTCTACTGCCTGGACAATACTGAAACGACATACATCTCGATTTAACTTGTAAATGCTAATCTATACAAAGCTGTAGGCATACTTTTTATTGTATAATAACATGGGAATAGGGGAAGGGGCAATTTTTGGCAATCTATGATGATATGCTTATATAATAAATATTTATTTCCGGGGATAAGATAATTCCCTGAGAAGGCAATAACACACATTACTCAGCAGATAGTGGGATAATGGGAGGAATGGTTTTACTTTAAGAGAATTGAATAATGTAAGTAAGCTGCCATTACTATTATTTTGATTAAAAGAACAACATAATGAATAAACCAAGAACTGTCAGTCATAAGTACGGTTGCACAGAATCAAGGTTTATGCACTATGCACGACAACTACAGGATTGGTTTTTAGGGAAACAACAAAAGAGGTGTTTGTTATAGATATAGATAAAGATAAGCAAGGTCAAAAAAGTAATTTATTAAAGACTTTATTAATACTTACCCTGGCATACATTGCAATGACTATTACTCATGATGGCTTTCTAGCCTTGCTACCTTTTATTCGTGAGGAATTTGTTTTAACCAGGACTCAGGTGGGTTATTATTCTACTAGTTTTTTCCTAAGCTCTGCTACAATGGCAATTATTACAGGAAGTATCGTTGACAGGCTTGGGCCAAAAACAGGAATACTTTTAGGAGTCAGTTGCCTGGGTTTTATGTACTTATTGTTCGGGTTTTCTCCTACTTACTGGATATTGCTTCTATTGGCTCTTATAGCTGGCCTTGGTCACAGCATTATTACCCCTTCTGTTAATAAAGCTGTAATGATTGAAGCTCCACCGGAAAAACGAGCCAGTTTCATGGGCATTATGCAATCTGGATTAGGTGTTGGTGGGTTTGCCGGGGCAAGTTTATTGCCGTTTTTGGGGGAGTACTTCGGATGGAGGATAGTGATCCAAGCTGCCGGTATTTTTGCTTTATTAATGGGATTTTTGATTTACAAGTTTTATCACCGAAAAAAGAATAATAATAAGACTACAGGCCCTCAAACACAAAACGAAAGTTCCCCTTCCCTTAAAGACAATCTTTGCTATTTTCTTATCAGAAAACAATTTTTATTAATATGTCTTTTTGGAATGATCATAGCTAGTTCAGTTGGCGCTGTGATTTCTCATTTTGCAGTTTTCCTTTATGAAGTATTGCATATGAGTCGTGCTGCCGCCGGCTTAGGATTGGGAGTTTTTCAGATTGGGGGTATCATTGGTCGTCCAGGCTGGGGCTTGTTTTCCGACCGATTTTTAAAGGGAAATAGAAGTGGAACCCTTTTTTTAGTAGGATTGTTTACAGGAATAATTTTTTTAATTATTGGGTATTTGTTTCGTAGCCCTCAAATAAGTTTTGCTACAGTTTATATTTTCTCATTTGTTTTAGGCTTTTCTGCTGCTGGCTGGCCAGGAGTGTTTTTTATCACGGCAGGGGAATTCGCCGGAGAAGCAAGGGCAGGAGGTGCGACAGGTATCGCTCTGCTATTCATTCGGATAGGAATGCTAATAGCTCCACCTATTTTTGGTTTAATCGCGGATTTCAGTGAAAGCTACCATTATAGCTGGCTCCTCTTTGGAGGTATTATTATCATCTCGACTGTAACATTTTACGGATTAATGATCCGGTCCCGGTCAGATTTATCTACGTAAACTATAGATCCATCCTGCCTGTGAACACGAGTAACCCTATTCATTAAAAAAGGGGCCTGGAATTGTTTTCCAAACCCAGAACCCCTGATTTTGCTGGTGAGCCATCCAGGTCTCGAACCTGGGACACCCTGATTAAAAGTCAGGTGCTCTACCAACTGAGCTAATGGCCCACATTTTTGTGGTGGAGAGGACTGGATTCGAACCAGTGAAGGCTAACGCCAGCAGATTTACAGTCTGCCCCCTTTGGCCAACTTGGGTACCTCTCCACGCTTTT
>PWFC01000080.1 GCA_003554025.1 Mollicutes bacterium | reverse complement strand
GCCCACGCAGCCAGCTGTTCAATTGCCGCCGCCCGAAAAGTATCTCCGGCTACCAGCATCACTTTTTTGCCTTCTTGTTTATAGCGATGAGCAAGTTTTGCTGCGGTAGTGGTTTTACCAGATCCGTTTACTCCCATAACCAGGATTACTGCCGGTGACCCCTCGGGTATGGTACCCTGGTCATTATCTGTTTCCAAAATCCCGGCAAGTTCTTCTTGAAGCAACTCCTTTACCTGTTGAACGTCCTTAATTTTATCTTCGCGAACCCGGTTCCGCAAGTTTTCTACTACATAAAGGGCGGTTTCCGCTCCGACATCTCCCAGGATCAGTGTTTCTTCCAGTTCTTGAAAAAAATCCTCGTTTATGGAGTCTCCGCCAAACAAGTTCTTTATTTGCCCGGCAAATCCTCGTCGGCTTTTCTCCAGACGGTTTTTCAACTTCTCGCCCATGCTCATTTAATTACCCCCTTTTCATGCCCCACTTGGATATCTCCATACAGATAGATGTTTGGCACAAACTAAAACAGACGGTATTACCTTTGCCTGCTCCAGGCTGCAATCAGCTTTCCATATAGTGGAAGGGCATGCCGACTGTTTCAGGATTTTTTCCGGCTACCCTGTTGATGACACTTCCTGGTCAGTTTTAAGAGACAAAACTCGTGTTACCCCGGATTCCTGCATGGTAATTCCGTAAATCAAATCAGCCATCTCGGTGGTGGTCTTACGGTGCGTCACTAGAATAAACTGGGCCTGATGGGAAAGCTTTTTCAGGTATTGAGTAAACTTGTTTATGTTGTGGTCGTCCAGGGAGGATTCGATCTCATCTAAAAAGTAAAATGGAGCCGGCTTATAGGATAAAATAGCAAAAATAAGTGCTATAACCGTTAAAGCTTTTTCCCCGGAAGAAAGCAAAGATATATTTTGTAGATTCTTACCGGGAGGGCGTGCTACAATTTCTACTCCGGCTTCCAGCAGATCTTCCGGGTCAGTAAGCCTCAACAGGGCGTAGCCGCCTCCAAAAAGTTCTGTAAACGTGTGCTGAAAAAATTCTCCAATCTTCTCCAGCGCCTCGTTAAAAGACTGCTTGATTTCCTGGTCAATTTCATCCAGCACCTGCTGTAAAGATTGCTCTCCTTTTTCCAGGTCTTCCTTTTGAGATTTTAGAAAGCTAACCCGTTCATTGAGCCGGTTTAGTTCATCGATAGAACCGGTATTTACCTGACCGAGTCCTTCTATTTCCTGTTTAAGCTGTTCTAATTCGCGCTGAGTTTCTTCTTCATTAAGGTCAAGCAATTCTTCTTCCCCGTGGTTCCCTGGATCTTCTTCCCCGTGGTTCCCTGGATTTTCTTCCCCGAATTTTTCTTGGAAGCTTTGCTGCAAACCATCTACTTCTGCTTGAAGCCTGGTCTTTTCCAGCTCCCTGTCCCTTTCTCTCCTTTCCAGTTTCCTCAGGCGATCCCTTAACTCCCCAGACTCGTTCTCCATCTCCCGGATCTGCGTTTGCAAGGAGCGGTAATTTGAAAATACTTCTTCATGTTTCCGGCTGCTGCCTACGCTTTTTTGAGCGAGGAGTTCCAGTTTTTCTTCTTCTTCTTCTTTTTGTCGTCGTATTTCATCTAGATCTTCCCCAAAGCTTTCTGCTTCCTCTTGTTTATGCTGAAGTTCTCGTTTAATTTCTTCAAGTTCCTGGCGGTTATTTTGAGATTTCTCTTGCAAGTGACGCTGTTGTTCTTTCAATTTATTATATCCTATCTGTAAATCTGTAAGCTGCTGTTGAAGTGCATCCCTATCTTCTCCTGAAGATCGGTACCTGGTTCTCATCTGCTCTAACTTTAACCGAATATTTTCCTCCTGGCGGCAAACCTCTGCTAGCTGGTTTTCCAGGTTTTCTCGCCTTTGGGAAAGGTCCTTTTCTTCTTGCTTAATATCATCAAGTTGTTCCATTTTCTGTTCCAGGTTTTCTTTACGGTAACTGGCATCCAGGGTAAGGGAATTCAATTTCTGTTCTATTTGTTCCAGTTTTTTATTAAGGCGGTTGACTTCTTGTTTTACTTCTTCCACGAATGTTTGCTGTTGTTTAATTTCTTTTTCCTGTTTTAACTTTTGTTCTTCATGCTTTTTTACCCTTCTTTTTAACTCACCTGCTTTTTCCTGCAGGTTCTTTAAATCTTCTTCTCCGCCCCACATGGCTGTCTTTTCTTCCGAAGGTACCGCCCCTCCCCGCAAAAATCCGCCTGGTAGAACTGCTTCCCCTTCCAGAGTTACTACGGTGAAGCAGTAATCAAGCTTGGAAGACATGTTTAAAGCATCCTTCAGGGTGTCTACTATAAGCACTCCCTGTAAGAGGCGGCAAACAGGATCCCGGAAACGTGGGTTTACTTTGACCACCTGGGCTGCCGTAGCGATAACTTCAGAAGCCCGGGTAATTTCCTCCTTTGTGGCAAGAAGCCTTCCCTCTGCCTCTTTCCGGGAAAGCTCCAGGGGGAGAAAAGACGCTCTTCCCTTTTGTCCACCTTTCAAGTAGGAAATAGCTTTAAAAGCGGCTTCCTCGTTGGAGGCAAGCAATGCACTGTTTTTTTCTTCCAGTGCCGCCTCGATGGCTTTGCGGTATGTATTAGGCACCGATACTACGGAAAAAAGGCTTTCTTCTATACCGGATACCGTGGGATCATTTTGTTCCACGGCTTCCCATATTTCTTTAACCCCCGTGTGATTACGGCGAGTTTCCTCTCTCCATTTTTCCAGCAACCATAAACGATTTTCCAGGTCAGATAGTTCTTGTTGAGAAGAGGATAACTGTTCCTGTAAGTCTTGTTGTTCATGCTCGAATTTTTCCAGTTTCTTTTGCTCATCTTCCCAAAGGCGTTCTTTATCCTGCAATTCTTCCCAGGTTTTCTCCTTATGCTTTTCTTCCTCCGATTTGCTGTTTTCCAGAGTAGTCAGTGACATGCGGTCATTTTCCAGCTGGGTTTCCAATTCTTGTTTTCTGTTCTTTAACTTCTCCAGCTGATTTTCCAGTTCACTTTTTTGAGATTCAAGCCCCTCTTTTTTGGAACTAACCGTTAGTGATTCATTCTGCAATTCTTCCATCGATTTTATGGTGTCATCCTGATGGTACTCTTCTACCTGTTGCTGAAGTTTGCTTATCTGCTGCTCCCACTCATTGAGACGTTTGCGATTTTGCGCTTCTTCGTCTTCCCATTGCTGGATATTTTGCTCCAGGTTTTCTTTTCTTTTTTTAAGTTGAGTGCTTCTTTCGCGGGCTTGTTCGATCTTTTGCTGGACATTTTTTTCTTTTTCCTTTAGAAGTTTTTGTTCACTTTCTATTTTTTCTTTTTCCCGGTTAAAAGAAGAGAGTTCCTTTTCCAAGAAATCCTTTTGACGCTTGACTTCCCGTTCCTGTTGCCGCTGTTCTTCCAGGCACACATCTAGCCGGCTTGTTCTGCTGCTTACCTCGGCCATTTCTTCTTGCACCCCGGTAAGCAAAGAAGTACAGCGCTCCAGGCGCTGCTTTTTGGTGACCAGTTGGTACCTTAAAAGATGCTTTTCTTTCTCCTGCTTCCTTGCTTTTAACTCCTGGTGTTTACGGGCATGTTCCGCTTGCTCCTGCAAAGGTTCCATCTGGTTCTCCAGCTCTCCTATAAGATCGTTGACCCTTTGCAGATTTTTTTCCATCTCTTCCAGCTTACGACGGGCTTCTTTTTTGCGATGCTTGTATTTCAAAATCCCCGAAGCTTCTTCAAAGAGTTCACGTCTCTCTTCGGGTTTGGCGCTAATTATTTCTTCTACCCGGTTTTGTCCCACTATGGAATAAACCTCTTTACCCACCCCGGTATCCATAAAAAGTTCGTTAATATCTTTCAAGCGACAGGGGGATTTGTTAAAAAAGTATTCACTTTCACCGGATCGATAAAGCCTACGGGTGATCTCTACCTGGGAAAATTCTACGCTGAGAAAATCATCGGCCTTTTCAAAGAGTAGAGATACTTCGGCAAAGTTAAGCGGTTTTCTATTATCAGTACCCGAAAAAATAACTTCTTCCATACGGTTACCCCTGAGTGTCCGGGGACTCTGCTCACCTAAAACCCATCTGATGGCGTCAATTATGTTGCTTTTACCACATCCGTTGGGACCGATAACCGCCGAAACACCTGGTGATAATTCCAGAACTACTTTTTCGGCAAAGGATTTAAAACCGAATATTTCCAGTCTTTTTAAATACATATACAGCAAATCCCCCCATTTAAAAAGGAACCTGCTTAATTTGTCAAGCAGGTAAAAACCGTTAGTAAGGTGCCCATTCGCCAACTAAAACATTTATTATTTTATTTCCCGGGTTTCACGATAAATTTAATGGCTGTTTTCTCTTTTGTGTTTATATTAACTTCCGAGAAAGCAGGAACAAAATCCAGGTTTATCCCCTCAGGCGCCGCAACCACTCACTTTATGCCGATGTCGCCGACCACACCACGGTTTTTAACCCTTATATAGGCTGATTAGTTACATGTTTTTTATGAAATATTATATAAGTTCTTTTTGGTTTATGTTCTCCCATGCTTCTCTGGCTGCTTGTTGCT
>PWFC01000046.1 GCA_003554025.1 Mollicutes bacterium | reverse complement strand
ACAGTTTCTCAACGGGCAGGAATACCTGCTCGGGAGGTAGTCAGCCGCCTGAACCGCCAGGTGCAAAATCAGGCCGGTCAGCAGGGTCAGACTGGGCAAGCCATCCCTGAAGAAATGAGACAGGAAATTCAGGAAATGAAGGATATGATGGAAGACGAGAAATTTCAGAAAGGGCGTCAGCAAGAAGAGAAAAAAGCTCGACAAGAGTTTGGTAAACTCTTCGATGACCACCAGGATGATATAGAAGATAAAGCCGAAGAAAAAGGTCTGACCTTGGACGAAGCCGCCGCCATTGTTCTTCAGCCCAAGATGAAGGAGCAAGTGCAGAAAGAGACGCAGGCTAAAAAGGAAGTTAAACGGAAGCGTAAGGTAGAAGGGACTGACGAAAGGGCAGAAGAGTCTGAAACTACTGACTATGCTTCCAAACTGACCCCTCAGATGAAGAGGGTAGCTCAGAAACAGGGCATGTCCTACAAGAAGTACTACGAGCAGGCAAAGGCAACCGGGTTGCTTGACCAAGAACAGTGAGGTGAGTTAGATGTTTAAGGTAGTGCAGAACCTCTTTGGCGGGGCTGTGGAAGTGGCTCCCCCGAAGGATGTATTCTCTGCAGAAGTCGCTGACGATGTAGAGATGGGTCAGGTTTGCAAGTTCGATGCGGACGGCAAACTGGCGGCAGTAGACGACAATGACGATGAGGCCGCAGTTATCGCTTTAGAGGCAGGTAAAGCGGCAGATGACGATAAGGTAAGGTTCTCTTATATACTCCCTGGTATGGTGTATAAAGCCGAAATCGAAGGAGATATGGAGGACCTGGAAGTAGGTATGATAGGAGTTCAGATGGCAGATGACGGCAAGAAAGTTAATGCCAATGAGACCTCTGGTGGGTGTCTCACTATTCTGCGTCTGGGTACGGATGATAACGATAACGAGTTTGCATGGGTATGCTTTAACAAGTGTGCCCTGGCACAGTAATGGAGGTGTAATAGATGGCTACTGCAAGGCGAGAATATTTTGGTAAGTTACTGGAGCCTGGACTGCGGGAAATCTTTTACGAGCAGTTTAACCAGATTCCCAGTATGATAAGTGACCTGTTCAACGTCAACTCTACGGACAACCCCTACGAGGAAGACGTAAGTATCGGGACTCTCGGCGAGTTTCCTGAGTTCCAGGGGACAGTAGAGTACGACCGGATGTATCAGGGCTACAATAAGATTTACGAATTCCCCGAGTTTGCCAAAGGCTTCAAGATTGAACGGAGGCTGTATGATGACGAGCGTTACAACGTCATCAACAAGCGTCCACAGGGGCAGGCAATCTCGGCAGCTCGTAGGCGGGAAAACGATGCGGCTAAGCTGTTCATCAACGCCTTCGATAGCAACTACCCTGGTCCTGATGGTAAAGCACTATGCGACGAGGAACACCCCTCTAAGGCATACGAGGAAGCTGGGGTAGGTAAAGAGCATCGGAGTAACAAAGACACCAGACCCCTTAACCACTCTAACCTGCAGGAAACCAAAAATGATATGAGGGATTTCCGGGACGACCGTGGTGGTCGCATATCGGTAGTTCCTGATACTCTTCTGGTTCCTGTAATCTTAGAGGACGTAGCGTGGGAGCTTATCGAGTCGGAGAAGAAAGTAGACACCGCAGACAATAACCCCAACATCCACTACGGCAAGTATAGACTTATCGTATGGGACTACTTAGACCCCGGCACGGACAACCCTGATAAGGCTCCCTGGTTTATGATAGACTCCAACTACGCCAATATGTTCCTTAACTGGTTCGACCGGGTTCCGTTGGAGTTCGCTATGGAAGAGGAGTTCGATACTCTGGTAGCTAAGTTCCGGGCTTACATGCGGTATAACTACGGCTGGTCCGACTGGCTGTGGATATTCGGTAACGACCCGAGCTAAAGTAACATTCTGGGAGAGGGGCTAAGGGCCCAGCCCCTCTTCCCTTAAAATGGAGGGATAGACATGCTTTTAAGAGGCACGGGCTACACCCGCTTCGCAGGGTTGGTAGCCACTAAGAACGGCATAGGTCTTACGAAAATAGATGAGCCAGATACTCCTGAAGAGGACTGTGTGGTTATCTGGTTTGATGGCAGTGATATAAAAGCTAAAAACTCCGACGGGGACAAGGCTACATTGAACGGAACCTTCGAGTAATCCTTACCGCCGGTATGGGGAAGGAGTGTTAAAATTGAGCAGTGAACAGATTTCTGGGGAGCACTGTCTGATGGGCAAAGATAACCAAAGGAGAATCAAGCACTTGGAGGACTGGCAGAGAATCCAGAATGGGAAATTAGAAGAAATCAGAAAAGAACAGCAGACGATTCGGCAAAACATGGACAAAAGACCTCCTTGGGCGGTAACAGTAGTCATCGTGGTTTTATCTAATGCGGTGACAGGTATGTTAGTGGCGTTTATTTCCTCACTGCTTTAAGGAGGTGTTTTACATGGAAGTAAAACAGCCAGACCTCAAATGGAATGGAACACCGCAGAAGCTCGATTCAGACGATACTAAAAATTCTATCCAGCACCATATGGCTCACCCGTCCTGGGACATCTACGAAGTCCACGCCTTCCACCGTGACAGTAATGGGTGGTTCGGGGTAGGCTATAACTATTTCGTTGAGTTTAATGGCGACATCTACGAAGGTAGGGGCGACCGGGTAGGAGCTCATGTTGCAGGGTGGAATGACAGGTCATATGGTGTCGGCTACCAGGGATACTTGCACAGTGACAGCACTGGACACGACCAGCAAATGACCGATGAGCAGGTAGAAAGTGGGGCGTGGATTAACGCTAAACTGTTAAAAGACAACCCTCACCTTTCTCTGGACGACATCATTGGACATAACGATGTGTCTGCCACTGCCTGCCCTGGCAACAACTTTCGTATGGACGAGTTAAGGGAAAGGACCCAACAAATCCTGGACGACTGTCCTGTGGAGGAAATCGAATCGCAGTTGGAGAAAAAGAAAGTTAAGTTGGAGGAAGCCGAGGCTAAGCTGGACAAAAAAGCCAGTAAGATTGTCGCTTTGGAAGATGAGATAAAGCAACTCAAAGAAGATAAAGACCAGCTCGAAGAAGGCAAAGACCAGCTTGAGCAGATTATCAAGTCTCAAGAGGACGAACTCGACGAAAGAGACAAAGAAATAAGCAAGCTCAAAAACAAGATAGAAACTACCAAAAAAGCCCACAAGGAAGATGTAAGAGACCTGAAGAAGGAAAAAGACGAACTTGCTGAGGCCTTAGAAAACGATATAAAAGCCCTCCAGAGACAAAACGATGAGCTGGAAGAAGAAATCAAAAAACTAAAGGCACAGCTCGGTGAAAAGGTAGAGCTGGACTTGGTAACTGCTTTGAAGTTTGTAGTGGAAGCGGTAAAACAAGCCTTTAGTAAAGGGAGGGATTAATATGGAATGGAAAGATTTGCGTAAGCCTAAGAACTCGGTTCCTTTGATGGCTCTCATCATACTACTTATCACCAGAGTAGCAGGGTTCGAGGTAGATGTTGATTTTCTTAAAATCTTCGGGGCGTTGGTAGTAATCCTGCTGTCAGCTAACGGCGAGATAGACGACCTGATGGAGAAGAAGGAACGTATCGAGAGGATTAAGAAAGGTTTGCTTGAGTAACGGTGGGGGCAGGGCGTTCCTGCCCCTATCATATCAGGAGGTGCAACTATGACCAATCGAGGAGCTATAGTCTTACCACCCAGAACTCTGTATAAAGACGCAGGCGAAGACTCTGACGGCGTAGAAGTAGCTGTTGCTGGCTACCCCCAGGCCACCGTGCAAATAGACGGAACCTTCGGAACAGCGAGCCTGCAACCAGAGGGTAGCCTGGATGGAGAGAACTGGCACAGGCTGGCTATGAAGAAAATCAGGGAACTTTCCCAGTCGGAGAACACCAAAGACCACTATCAGGATGATATAAGCGAAGAAGGCATTTTCGTAGCACCTACTGCAGGGGTGCATTACTTTAGACTTAAATTGACTAACGCAGACGGAGACACCGAGCTGACCGTTAAAGCTACTGTCTCCCCTGTGGCGGTATAGGAGGTATAAGTATGGCGTTGTTTCCACTTAAACACTTGATTAAGAAGATAACGGACGATATAAGGGCCATGAATGTGCGGCCTGTGGACGATGAAGGTGAGAAGGTTTCTGTAGCCACTTCTGAAAAGCAAGACGAAGCAAAAACAGTTCTGGATTCTTTGGATAACAAAGACTTTGCCACAGAGAGCACCCTATTCCGCCTGGAAGGTAAGGATTTTTCCACTGAGGCAACCTTGGAGCAGGTAAGGTCTCTATTGTCTGACATTAAAGCCAAGGATTTTGCTACCGAAGAGAAACTTAATCAGCTCTACGGTAAAGTGGACGATTTAGACGGCAAAATAGAAGCGGTAAAAGACGATGATGCCATTCGTTCTCAACTAACTGGAAGTAAAGTTGAGGAAATTATATCTGACCAAGAACAAATATTAGACAAGTTGCAAGAAATGAATATTGTTAGACACTACAAATCTAAAGAAGAATTTGAAGACGATGACTATATAGAAATTTTGGAAAACATTAAACTACCTT
>PWFC01000004.1 GCA_003554025.1 Mollicutes bacterium | reverse complement strand
TCCCCGTTTCTTTCGCATGTTTTTGGAAAAAGATGTTGTTCCACCATCCCGCCGTACCTGTGCGTTTGCCTTTCGGCGGACTCTCATAGGAAACGTTGAGCGTATTGGCAAAGGCTCCATACGCCAAAGCGATGCGCGAAGCGAGTCCATATCCGGACGACCCACCGATAACAAGGACGTTTCGCGGGCCTTCAAAAGATGGTTGCGCTTGCGCCTCCTCGATTTGGTTTTTCACAAACAACTCACTTCCGAGGGGATGCGCATTGGTAAAAACGTTCGAGCGAATGGACGGTTTGAGAATCATACAATGCTCCTTTCGTTGTTTCATGCATACTTCATTGTATCATTTTCAGAACCTATTGTATTGTAGAATGAAATGTTTGACGCGAAAGGGTGTGTCAATATACAACAGATTTGAGACAAAGAGATGGTTTGTCGATGACTGGCGTGTTTATGAACAACCGGTCAACGCGTGATCATCGTCAGTCTTCGTTACGGCTTTGCCAGTAATAAATGGCGATCTGTGTGCGATCACGCAACATCAACTTATCCAAAATGTTGCTGATCAGATTGCGCACGGTGCCTTCACCAATGTACATGCGCTTGGCGATTTCTTTGTTGTTGTACCCGTTCGCAATCAGGGCCATGCATTCGTTTTCACGCTCCGTCAGTGACGTTTCTACGCTACGCGCCGTGTACGCTTCAAGCGCTTCGCGACTGAACGTCGAAAACCCGTTCATAACGGTTTTGATGGTTTCGAGTTGCGCTTCAACGGAATCGGTCTTCAACATATATCCATCGGCCCCAGAATGCAACGCCTGATGTACATGTCGAAAATCACGGAAGGTTGTCAATACGATGACTTTGAGATCCGGATAGCGTTTTTTAAGGATGGCCGTCGCTTCGATGCCATCCATATTCGGCATGCGAATGTCCATCAACACCAAATCCACAGCGTGTTTCGCAACAAAAGCCACGGCTTGTTCGCCATCCGTCGCTTTCCCTACAACATCAAACCCGCTTTTTGAAGACAGTATGGTCTCAAAGCTGTCCGTAATCAACGCATCGTCGTCCACAAGCAAAATTTTCATGTCGCCACCTCTTCCATTTCTAAAGGTATGACGCAGACCAGTTTGAAATAATAGTCCTTTTGAATGCTCAATGCCCCGCCGACCCCTTCAAGACGACGTCTCATGTAGCGCAAGCCCATGCCCGTTTTATACGAGTTTGTTTGAATGCCGTCGTTCTTGACCGCCAATCTTGCAACGGATGCGTCCACCTCCAAATCAACGTTGACCAATGTCGCATGGCTGTGTTTTTGTACGTTGGTGAACGCTTCTTTCAACACCGATGTAAGCAAGTGCCAATGCATGGGCGACAATGTATCGATAGAACCCTTGCGCGTATGTTCAACCGGACAATACGCAAACGATTTTAGCACATGCTTAAAACGGTCAGAACCAATCTCTTCTTCCGATTTTGTGTTTTCCACCGTTTTTTTCAGTTGTTCGACGCTGCGTGTAATCCGTTTTTTGAGCTTTTGAAACGATTCACTTTCCTTCGCTGGGCTATCTTGAACCTCAAGCGCCCTCAAAGCCATCAGCGCTCCAATGAGTTCATGCCCCAAATCGTCATGCAACTGATTGGCGATGCGGTCGCGTTCTGTTAGTGTGCTCAACCTGGATATTTCTCCTTGGTTTTCCAAAAGGTATTGACGCTCTTGTTCAAAGTCATAGAGTTTTTCCCTATGGATGTCCACTTGCTTGTTCAACGCATCGCGGGTCACGCTCCAGCCGTAAAGAATCACTCCGACTACGATAGTGAACAAGACCGGCAAAAGCGCCTCGAAGACGAACAAGGAAAAAGCGGCCCACATGAACATCGGATAAAACAACGCATAAGTTTTCCCGGAATAAAGCGCAACCATGGCGGTAGGCAGCGACAACAAAAACGCCGTGTCCACAAAAAACGACAATATTAACCAAGCAATCAGTTCAAGCAATAAGCCTTTTTGAAACTCGTGAAATCGAAACCTTGCGACCAAAACGACCAAAGAAAGCATCCAAAGGGAAAAGACCGCAGGATCCTGCGGTCTGAGCATCATCAGTATCCACACATACAGCGCAGTCAAGGAAAAACCAAGACCAATCAGCGGGGAAAAGTATCGGGTCGGCAGCATAGGGGTATGCTCCTTTATTCAAGTCTCCTTCTTGAACCAATGAGTAAAAATATTATAGCAAACCCAGTCATAATAAACAAACAAATTATGGCACCCACCGTATTTTCATCCACCACAAACTCCAACCCGTAGGAGAACCAATACGTCGGCATGGCAACCGCCACTCGACGCATGGAATCCGGCATAATCGACAATGGAAACGTCATTCCGCCTACGAGCGCCATGACGTTGACGGCGATGCTGAAGATGGCAATCGATGTGGCGTAGGTTTTGAAAAACGTATGCCAAAACAGTGAAAAGGTTACACCCATAACCATAAACACCAACAAGTACGGAAGCCCCCAAACAAAGTACATCGACGTCGCTTCCCAGCGGACGATGGAAAGCGTCCAAAAAATGAGAATTTGCACAAACAATACCGTGAAATAGGCGGTCAAATGGCCCAAAAGATAGTCTCTATGCTTTATCGGTGCAGCCGCGATACGTACTACCGTCTTCATCTGACGGTCCTCAATGACTTGCTTGCTTAGGAGAAACGCGGAAAACATAACCACCAGGCCGAACATGCCATACCCCAGAGTCGGAGCCTTTGCGCCTGTTGGAACAGGCAGAATCAAAACAACGAAAGGAAACAGGGACATGAGCGCCAACACGAGTTTTTGTTTCATCAAGCGCTTCATGGAAAGTTCAAACACCACGCTCATGCTACCACCCGTTTGCTCAACCTCACAAACAGCACCATGACAATCGCAAACGCCGCTAGCAATAGACTCAGTCCTAAAAACGCATCCGAATAGTCATTCGCCATGAACCCTTCTATTGAAATCCATTGCCAAGTAATCGGAGAGGAATAGCGTGAAAGGAATTCGGTCAAGGCGTTTTCCGGCAAGGGAAAGAACATTCCCGCAATCATAGTACCGCCAATGGCGTACAAAGTGATGAACGTCTGCGCCTTGTTCGCCTTTTTCAAAAGGACGATCAAGAGGGAGGCAAACGTGTGGGTGAACATAACCCCCATAAAGAGAACCGCAACGACAACGCCCCAGTTGCTGATGGTCGCATCATACATCAAGACGACAAACGTCAAGACGACCAAGAGTTGCAAAAAGCTAATCAGCATTCCATAGACCATGTTGGTGATCAAAAACCACACGGGGCGGACAGGAGCCGCACGCAACCGATCTTTAAAGGGGGTGAAGAAATCCTGTTCAATCCCTTCAAAAGTGTAAGCCGCACCAAACGCCTGAAACATGAGAATGAACACAAAACCCACGTACAACGCCGCGCCGCCTTTATCAACATCCGGGTCGACGTTCATCTGAATCTGCATGTTGATAAAAATAAGTAAAGTAGGAAGCCCCAGAAGGATGATGTGCCCCAAATAATCTTTAATAACTCTTAAAAAATAAAACCTCAACATTTAACGGGCACCTCCATCACGCAAAGTCTTTCCGGTCAGCGTCAAAAACACATCTTCAAGATTCGCCTGGTGATTTTGAACATTCATAATCCGCAAGGGAGCAAGTTTCGCCAACAAAGCATCAAGCACGGGCGCGCCGGCATGGGCGACGACATGATACGTGTTCGCATCCAAGCGCGCTTCTTTGACGTCGGCAAGGTCGGCAATTTCGTCCAACGCCTCTTCGTTGGGACTTTGTACGTCGATAGTAATTCTTTGGTCGCCTTTAATCTTGTCGATCAACTCTTCCACGGTTCCCTTGGCGATAATATGACCTTGGTCGATGATGTAGACGCGATCGCTGATTGCTTGGACCTCTTCGATATAGTGCGAAGTATAGATAATGGCTGTGTCTTGAGACTTGGCCAGTTCTTTGACGAACTCCAAAATATAATTCCGGCTTTGAGGGTCAATGCCCACAGTCGGCTCATCCATGATGATGAGTTCCGGCTGATGAAGCAATGCACAGCCAATGTTCAAGCGGCGTTTCATTCCACCGGAATACTTCTTTGGAGCTTCATGCAACCGATTTTTCAAGCCAATCAGTTCAGCTACCTCGTCAACGCGGCGTTTGAGCGTCTCGCCCCGTAGTCCGTAGAGCTTGCCAAAAAACAATAGATTTTCATACGCGCTCAAATGTTCGTAAACGGTAACGTCTTGTGTCACAAGGCCGATACGGCGGCGGACTTCAAGATTTGAACCGTTTTGTCGTTTTCCGAAGATTTCAACCTCGCCGGAATCCACATCATGCAATCCGACAATGGCGTTGATGGCCGTAGTCTTCCCGGCCCCGTTCGGACCTAACAGACCGACCACTTCTCCTTTTTGAACCTCGAAATCGAAATAATCTAACGCCAACAATTCTCCTTGGTATCTTTTGATAACATCTTTTAGTTTTACAATCATTTCTATCACCTCATGCTTAGTATACTAAAACCATGCCGCTTACGAATAGTGACATTTGTCACATCTTTCAAAACCCTGCATCAAAATAATTTGCCAAAGCAATTCCTTTATGCGATAATGTCTTGGGTGATTTGCATGAAAAAACATATGATTGTCCTAGATTTGGACGGCACGTTGCTTTACGATTGGGAAACTTTGACTGAAGACACTTGCGAATACTTGAAAGCATTGCAAACGGAAGGCCATACACTAGTAATCGCAACGGGCAGACCTTACCGAAGCAGCATCTTTTTTT
>PWFC01000027.1 GCA_003554025.1 Mollicutes bacterium | reverse complement strand
TCCAGGCCGTCGACAGTTTCCTCTCCACCATCACCGGGGCGATTGCGGCTGATGGCACCATCGATATCGACACCGTCGTCACCGAACGCGAAATCATTCGCTTGCGCCCCATCAACTAACGTTAACACGCCACCCCGCCGGGGTGGCGTGTTTTTTTGGCGCCGCATGGTTGGGGTGAAAACTTCAACCATTTTCTTGCGGAAACTACTCTGTCGTGTTAATATAGTATCACATGATACCAAGGGAAGGAGGAGGGGGCTTGTCGCATGATGATTTAGAGAAGCTATTGCGCGATGTTAAGAAGTGTAAGCGGATAAGAATTGTGGATCGAGAAAAGAATCGAAAAATGCGTTATGATTTGAACATTACGATTGCCGATCAAGAAGACATTGTCCGAAATTTGACCATTCAAGAGTATTGTAAAGGACCATTAGAAGATGACGATCCTCGAAGAAACCAATACGTCTGGGTATTCAAAACCCAGTTTGATGAAACGCCAATATATGTAAAGATAACGGACATCAAAAGAGATTCTTCGGGCGCCTATGTCGATGCGATCAGCTGCCACATAGATTATGATTGAGAAGAGGGAGGAAACCATGAACACACTATATTGCGACGTTTGCGACAAAGAAAGATCGTTTGAGGTTCGCGAAGAAACCAGGACGTATACGGTTCGTGACACCGAAGTGAACGTTAATCTTTTTCTTTCGTATTGCAAAACGTGCAAAGAAGAAGTCTATAACCGCGAAATGGAAATACATAACGACGGCATTGTTTTCAATGCGTACAAAGAGAAAAACGGATTGTTGACCTCCCACGAAGTCAAAGACCTTCGAGAAAAATACGGGCTTTCGCAGCAGAATTTTGCGAGATTGCTCGGTTTTGGCGATAAGACGGTCACAAGGTATGAAAACGGATCGATTCAAGACCGTGCGCACGACAACCTCATGCGATTGATGAAAAAAATCGGTAATTTCCGGGAGTTGTGGTCACGCCGGAAGGAAATACTTTCAAAACAAGCCAACCGCAAGGTCGCGCAACGACTTGAGAAGATGGACACTTTGTGGGGATTAACGAAGAGGGAATTGCCGATTGTCTATATTGCGACGGAGTCCAACGCGTTATCGGATGCCGATGAAGGGTTTGACTACGAAACCGATTTAAGTGAAACCGATGGTGAAAATATGTCTTGGTATTCCAACACCGAGAGAGGGGGCACAGTCTCATGAACAGCGATTTAAAACTGATTGGCTATCGCGTGGAAAAATTGCATTTCGCTTTGAACGAAAATTTCGACGCCTCATCTAAGCAAAAGGTTCGCGTGCAGCCGAACTTTCATCGCGACGTTCACAAAATCGACGCCAGCAAGTATGCCGTTCGTTTGACGGTGGCCATTTCCGAGGAGCATCAAGAAAGCGACGTGCCTTTTTTCGCGGAAGTCCGAATCGCCGCGAAATTCAAGTTTGAAAACTGGGAAGAAGCCGATCGGCACTCAATCGCCGTCAACAACGGCACGGCGATTTTGTTTCCGTATTTGCGGACTTTGCTTTCAAACATCACCATGAACGGCAACGTTCCGCCTTATACCTTGCCGGTGATGAACGTAAACAATCTGTTTAAAGAAAAGGAAAAAGATAAACAAGCCGAGTAGTGCATTCCTTATGAACGGAAATGACACGCCATGACAAATATTCAAACTAAGGATGATTGCAGTGAACGAAAAAATGTTTATGAACGTCGACGAACAAATCGAGCGCCTAAAAAAACTGGGAATCCACATACCGGACGACGAGAAGACCAAGAAACAATTGCTCGACAATTCCTATTACAACATCGTAAACGGGTACCGGGATTTGTTTTTGTTCAAAAACCAAAAGGACAAGTTTCTCCGCGGCACCCGTTTCACGGAGCTTTACGCCCTTTATCATTTCGACCGCCAATTGCGGCATTCGCTATTGTCTTTTTTGTTAGAGGTCGAAACGACACTGAAAAACAGAATCGTCTATGCGTTCATGAACACCACGGACGCGGGTGGCAACGTGGAATATCCCCGGGACGACTACTTGAAATTGCACAGCTATGCAAACCATAGCGAACAATCGTCCAAAAACACCATCAAAATGATCGCCAAACTGCAAAGGACAATCTCCACAAGTTTTGGAAACTCCGACGCGGTGACGCATTATCTCTCGAACTACGGCTATGTGCCCTTATGGGTTTTGGCCACACGCATGACGTTTGGCGACATCAAAATGTTTTACAGTTGTCTAAAGTCCAAGACCCGCCAAGCCGTAGCCAAAAAATACAACATGTCGGATGCGGATTTGCTTACCCACATGGAACTGCTCGCCTTCATACGCAACCATTGTGCGCATGGCAATCGCATATATTGCATGAGAAAGAAAATCGATTTGCCGCTTCCAAACAAAAACACATTTCCGAAGCGGCACGTTCTGATTCAAGCGAACCACGGCAAGCACAACCTTTTGAACGTCTTTATATCGTTAACGTTTTTCCTATCAAAAAGCCGCTATGAAGAGTTGGTCGATAAAACGATGGGATTGTTCGAAATTCTCGAACAAAGGCTGAAGACCATCGGGATAGACAATGTGCACAAACACACGGGATTGCCCTCCGATAAGAGTGTCTTGCAGGAATGCGTATGATTTCTTCTGAAATCGTCATACGCTAGACAATATGTCTTGACATTTCGCCATGGTGTTTGCTACTATTAACTTAGAAAGCGCCTCGGATGCTTTTGGGGCCCGAGGACAAAAAAAGGGATGCGTCCCTTTTTTTTATTGTGTTATTCTCACGTATTACAATCTACGACATATCCGCGCTTCACCCCCCCCAACAATTCATAGTATAGTGACCATGAACACAAAAATTTTCTCAAAGGAGAGAAATACATGAAAAAGCTTTACATCACGACACTCATGATTGCAGGATTGTTCATGGTTACTGCGACGACGCAAAATGTTTCTTCGGAAACATCCATGTCGCAAGCGATCGTTTCATCCATGCTCGCCGATGTTTTATGCGAGGATGGCGCCTCGTGTGAGGACATTTTGGAGGATATGGCGTTCGAAGAAGAGACCGTATACGACTTGGAGCTGAACAGACTTGGCAGTGTGATCGATTTTGCGGTTGAGGATACGTTCGGGTACGCCATTGTCAGCAACGGTGATACCGGCCGAAATCAGCCCCTATCTATCGAAGAATTGACACTCGATCGAGAAAGCCCTTATGAGAACGAGCACATGAAAAACATGTATCTTTCGTATGGACGGTATTATGAATACGAGAACGGGACCGTCTACCATAGCAATGGTACGGTGGATTATGCTTATTTGTACGAATCGTTCAAAGACAATGCCACGTTGGCCGGTGGAACCGTTAGTGAGACGTACACATCTACCATCGACGCGGACCATGTAGTTTCAACTGAAACTACGACTGCATTTGGTTTTCCCATATTGGATGCGAACCTAATTAGTTTTCCTAGCGAAATCAACAATTGCGGACCTACTGCGGGGGTATCACTTGCCTTGTTTTTTGCGCATTATCATGAAGAGTTGTTAGAAGATTACGACAATATTCCCTCTGTGGTTGAGAACAATCAATATAGAGATTATAAAGAACATGATTTTTCACGTAGACACGAGCGCGATGATCTTCGCGAGTTACATGGTGAAATCGGAGACCACATGCACTATAGCGGAGACGAGATTTATCACGCTAATTTTGGAATTGGCTTGAAAGATTATTTTGAGGCTTACGACTTGGATTTGGAATTTGACAACATTCGATCTTATGCGGGAATGCCGATAAGACCTCCATCGACTGATGCGTTGTATGATTACTGGGATGACTACAAGGCTGCCATCAATCAAAACAGGCCTGTGGTAATGCATTTGGGTCTTGCTTGGTACGCAGATGATTATTCCATGATTAAAGATGTTGAAGAAGACATTTCACAAAGGTCAGACACCATTGAATTTACGTATTCTATGTTTGATAAAGGCGAAAACATAGAGCATACCGTTGTGGGGTATGGGTACACCACGTATAATTACTATATCGATACGGGAGGATATTTCCCCGAACCCATGGACGAGCCTAGCTACCTTACGCATCAATCAGGCCCCCACTATGATTTGATGTATGTTGGTTCTGACGATTTCGCAATTGTCTCGAACGGTTGGGGCGCCACATCCTACATAAACATACTGGATGATGGCATCGGGAAAATTTTTGGTGTGTACGTTGATTAGATAACTGTAGGCTTGAAGAATGTATGTCATGAACAAAACGAACAAAAAGATTGAAGTTGTTGCGCCTTCCTTTTCGGGAAGGCGCACTTTTTGGGTGTATGTTACTACAAGAATAAATCCACGAAAGAACCGTGAGGATTCGTCATCAAGAGTATGCGAAGCTTGGCTCATAGTGCTAAATCAAAGCGTATCGTTCGATAGAGCTATGTTGTTCTTGTATTTGGAAAATGTTATAGCTTTTAGAAAGGGCAAATTTATGAGTCGAACTCATAAGTCCATTGAATGCCTGTTTGCGAAATGGCGAAACCCTTGATGTCAAATGTTCTATGAAAATGTTCAACGGGAATCTCATCGAGAAAAAGTTCTACACTAATCAGTAATTCTAAATGAAAAGCGCTGCCCACATTCGTAGGCGGCGCCAATTTATCGTTTGTCGAGATGAATCATTTTCAGGATGTTTGCGATGAAGAACATTCCCGCAAAGAGCATAACGAGCGAAGCGTAGAGCCTTTCTCCGCCTTGTACGTTTAGGAAGGGGGAGAATACGACCACCACCAAGCATCCCAATACGGTGATTGTGGTGAACATCG
>PWFC01000011.1 GCA_003554025.1 Mollicutes bacterium | reverse complement strand
GCATGTTCGAAGACATTTTGCATAATCTGAGTTTTCTTGAGACCGCGATTCGTTTGGAGGATCAGAAGATTTTTGACGATTATGCGGTGTGGCTGTTCAAGCTGATGGTGTATTTGATGCCCGATTTGGGGGAAGAACGCGTTCGCCAGCAAATGATCATGCATTACGAGTTGTTGGAAGAAGTGTTGGAACAAGAACTCTCTCCCAAAAAATACAAAACGTTTCAGGCATACCTGCTTACTGCGATTCGTCTGACCAAAACCACATCCGTTGCTTCCGAAGACAAGCAATCTTTTCTTGCGGAAGGCCAATACGGCCATGTCAAGGAAACGTATCTTCGCTATTTGATGGAAAACGACAGCGAAAATGCGCTGGCGTTCCTCAAATCCGTTGCGGAAGACGATGTGCCGCTCATCGACTTGTACGACGAAATTTTGTACGATGTGATGGTGGAAATCGGTGAACTGTGGCACCGCCGCATCATCGATGTCGACCAGGAACATTACATGACGTCGTTTACCCAAAAGGTGATGGCGCAGTTTTACGACAGAATCTTCTCCTCGGATAAACACGAACACACCGCAATTGTGGCGAGCGTGGGCGGAGAGCTTCACGAAATGGGACCGAGGATGATTTCCGACTTGCTTGAGGAAGCCGGTTGGGACAGTTTGTATCTGGGCGCCGGCGTACCCAAAAAGTCGTTGTTGCGTCGGGTGAAACTGGCCGACGTGGCTTTAGTTGTCTTATCGGTCACCATGCCGCAACATCTTTACGAATGCAAAAAGATTGTCGAAGCCATCAAGGAACAATTCCCAAGCACCCATGTTGCGGTCGGAGGGCGAGCCTTCCGGATGACTAGCGAGTTGTGGAAAAAATGGCCGGTGGATTTCTATTCGGACAAGGCCCGGGAATTCTTGGAATGGACGAAGAAAACGTTCCGTGATGCACATGTGTGAGTGTTTGTTCCGGTTTGTCATTGACGGGGTGATTGAGCGAATCTATTTTTGGGAGATGCCCGGCCAAAAGGCTCGTTCGGTCTATTCGTTGTTTGACGAAACTTCCGCAAAAAAACTGCGAAAATCCATTTCACGCAAACATCCGCCCAAGACGTTGGCGCTCACCATTGACGAGGAAACATATTGTGCGTTGTTAAAGCCGGTCGGCCGGCGAATCTATATGTATTTGACAAACGAGCAGCATGATGAGAAGGCGAAAAAAACGATCGAACGGATGATGGGCAGCGTCATCGATTCGCACCAAATCAACGATAAAGACAAAGAGTATGAAAAGACCTTCTACTACGAAAACATACAGTCTTTGAACAACGAACTCACCAACAGCGCCCGCAAGATGGAGAAACTGAACCGCAAGTTGAACCGCGCCAACAAAATCTTGAACAACCGTCTTGTCTCCGACCCGTTGACAAACTTGGTTTCAAGGTATCAATACCGTGATGAAATCATGATGAAAATCAAGGAACACCCCGACGCATACGGCGTGTTTTGTTTCATCGACATCGACGATTTCAAAAGCGTCAACGACAAACACGGCCACGCCACCGGCGATGAGTACTTGATCGAGTTCGCCCGCAGATTGAAAGAACTTCCTCTTGGCGACACCATCCGCATGCGCATTGCCGGCGACGAATTCGGACTGTTTGTGGCAGGTGTAAACGAGGTGCATGATGAGTATTTTAAAGCATTATGGGAGGCCATCCGCTCGGTGGTGAAAGAGCCCATCAAGGTGAGGAATCTCTCCTTTGACGTGTCGATTTCGGTTGGGTTTGCGGTGTACGGCCAAGACACCAACGATGTCCACTTGCTAATCGATTACGCCGATTTTGCGATGTATCGCGCCAAACAAACGCAAAAAAATGCTTACGCCGTTTTTGACAAAGAATTGTTTGATAAGCACCATCTTTGATTTACTTTGCGCCGCTTGTTCATGACAATGTTCAGGGAGGTGTTTTGATGAACACCCGGCGAAAACGCATCGTCCTTCGCGGCATCGTGCAAGGTGTCGGCATGCGTTTTTACATCCAAAACCTCGCCCGAAAAATGGGCGTGAAAGGGTATGTGAAAAACCTTGCAAACGGAGACGTTGAATGCGTGGGCGAAGCCGACGAGGAAACCCTCAAGGAGTTTGTCTCGAAAGTGCGCACCGCTCCCCGAGGAAGAATTTATGAAAGCGAAGTATATGAAGCGGACGCTTCGGAAGCGTTTGCGGATTTCCAAGTGCGCTTTTAATCAAAAGGACGTTTTGAAGACGCGAAAGATTGTCTTCTTGAACGTCTTTTTCCATGATAAAATGTAAGTAGAACAAGTCGCTTGTCGAGGGATGGTTATGAGAGAAGCGCTTCTATACGAACGGCTTTCCGAAGAAAAAGTCCGCTGCAACGTTTGTCCGCACCATTGTGTGATTGGTAGCGGGCAAAAAGGCGTGTGCGCCGTCAGAGAAAACAAAAAGGGTGTTTTGTACGCGCTCAACTACGGCAAGACGGTTTCCTCCGGGGTCGACCCGATCGAGAAAAAGCCGCTTTACGACTTTTTGCCCGGAAGCCAAGCGTACTCGCTTGCGGCGGTCGGGTGCAACCTGGAGTGTCCCTGGTGCCAGAATTTCCGCATCTCGCAAAGCCCGAGAGCGAAAGAGAAAATCGAGGGATTCTTCGTGCCACCCGAAGACCACGTGGAACTAGCGAAGATGTACGGGTGCCAATCGATTGCCTACACCTATTCGGAACCGACGATCTATATTGAATACGCCCTCGACATCATGAAACTCGCCAAGCGGGAAGGCTTGAAAAACGTTTGGGTGAGCAACGGCTACATCACCAAGGAAGCCTTGGCGAAAGTCCTGCCGTATCTGGATGCGGCCAACATCGATTTCAAAGGCGCAAACGACGAAGTGTACGCAACCTATTGCAAGGGCAAAAGCGCACCGGTTGTGGACACGTTGAAGCTTCTTAAAGAAGCCGGCGTACACCTTGAAATCACCACGCTTTTCATCCCGGGCATCAACGACGGGGACGACCAAATCGAAAATATCGTACACACCATCGCAGCCCTCGACCCAGACATCCCTTGGCACGTTTCCCGCTTTTTCCCGGGCTGGAAGATGCAAGATAAGGCACCGACGCCTTTGTCGACCTTGACCAAGGCCAAAGAATACGGAGAGTCCCAAGGCTTGAAAAAAGTGTACTTGGGCAATGTGTAAAAGGAGGGTTGTCTATGCCTTTGCAGGGCGCATATGTTTTGCCCCATCCGCCGCTTGCGGTGCCCGAAGTGGGCAAAGGGGACGAAAGAAGAATCTCTGAGACGCTGAAAGGCTACGATTCAGCCGCCCAAGATATCGCTAAGAAGCGTCCGGATACGATTGTTTTGCTTTCGCCGCATGCGCAGGCGTATGCGGACTATTTCCATGTCGCTTCCGGCGAAAACGCCCATGGGTCTTTCGCACGGTTCGCCGCGCCCGAAGTCGTCATGACGAAAACGCACGACCAAAAATTGATCGCTCAGTTGGAAAAAACGCTGCGTAGGCACAATTTCCCGGGCGGCACGCGGGGCGAACAAGACGAGCCAATGGACCATGGCGCCATGGTGCCCTTGTATTTTGTCGACAAGCGCTATAAGGACTATCGTCTCGTGCGTCTGTCGATTTCCGGCTTGCCGCTTTCAAAGCATTACCAGTTCGGACAAATCTTGCAGGAAGTGTTTGAAGCCACCGAAAGAAACATCGTCGTCATCGCCAGCGGCGACCTTTCGCACCGCTTGAAAAAGGACGGCCCCTACGGATTCGCAGAAGAGGGCCCTCGTTTTGACAAGCGATGCGTCGAGGCGTTGCGCAACGCCGAGTTTGACAAACTCATGCGCATTGACCACCGTTTGGTTGAAAAGGCCGGCGAATGCGGGCTCCGTTCGTTTGTGGTGATGGCGGGCGCACTCGATCAAAAAGCGGTGAAACCGACCTTTCATGCGTACGAAGGCCCCTTTGGCGTAGGGTATGCGACGCTTTCTTACGATGTGCTCCATGAGGATGGTGAACGAAGTTTCGGCACGCGCCATGAAGAGGAAACCCTGAGCCGTCTCAAAGCGCGCCGCGAGAAAGAAAGCGCGCCTGTACGTTTCGCCAGGCGCGCTGTCGAGAAGGTTGTGGAGACCGGCACAACCCTCAAGGTGGGCGAAGACGATAAGAAACGTTTGGACATGCCGCATCACGGGGCGTTTGTGACGCTCAAAAAGGAAGGTCAATTGCGCGGATGCATCGGCACAAGCTTTCCGAGCAAGCCGACCTTGGCCGAAGAGATTGCCGCCAATGCGGAAAGCGCAGCCTTGAAAGACCCGCGCTTTCCGCGCGTTTCTAAAGAAGAGCTGCCGTATTTGGAATATAGCGTCGATGTGTTGAAACCGCCTGAAAAGGTGGAACGTTTGGAGGCTCTGGATGCGAAACGTTACGGCGTCCTTGTGGAAAGCGCAGGCAAAGCGGGGTTGTTGCTGCCGGATATAGACGGTGTTGAGACGCCCGAGGATCAAGTGCGCATCGCGCTGAACAAGGCCGGGATTTCCGAAAAGGAACCGTATACGTTGAAGCGTTTTGAAGTTGTGCGCTATTTTTAATGCCGTTTTCGGCATTTTTTTTGGAACCGAACGCCTCTTTTTCAACGATTTTGTCAAAGATTTTGTTGAATAGTTGATAAGGAAAGGAGAAAGCGTTACAATATATGTTAGCGTTTTTAGTGACGCTTGGATTTGCCTACGATTGAATTGGAGGCTTTGTATGATAAAGCGAGAGAAACAGGTTAGGAGAACGCTCAAATACGAGTGTGACTTTTTGCGTGTGTACGAAGACGATGTTATGCTTCCCGACGGAAAAGACGGGAAAAGGGT
>PWFC01000026.1 GCA_003554025.1 Mollicutes bacterium | reverse complement strand
TTTTTTCATACTAATCCTCTCCTTTCAAACGCCATTATAGAATAAGGTTTCGGTTTTACCATCAACCGAAAGGTTGAAAAGCATAAAAAATGTGTATCCACCCATATCCAACCATGAAAAAACCGCCCAAAAAGGCGGTTTTGCAAACGCAAGTAATTCATACCATAAGACATAGAACCTTTAACGCTGTTTTTTGATATCCTTGAGCGCACGAAGAATGACGCGAACGGCTTTGTTGTGGCCGACATACTGATTGACCGTTCCGCTCATGTACACATCATGGCCCGGATGATAAAAGGCGAACGCACCCGATTGCCCCCAATGTCCAATCAGGCCCTTCTTCAAATGAAGGAGGCTGATCGGTTGCATCGAAACCCCCACTCCGTAGAAAAAAAGACCCGGCGCGAACACGAGTTTCCAATCGTAGAGCATGTCAAAATGGTTTTTGTTGAAGAACGTTCCGTTGAAAAACGCCTGAAGAAAAACGTTGAGTTCTTTTGCGGTGGTGACAAGAGCGCCTTGCGGCCCGATGGACGCCATGTATTTCGGCAACACGATTTCTCTTTCTTTATAGAAGATATTGGTCAATTTTTCATCCTCGCGCCCGTCATAAATATAGCTTTCAAACAGACCGAGCGGTTGCACGATTCTTTCATCGACCACTTCGGCAAACGTCTTGCCGGTAACGGCTTCGATAATGGCGCCGAGCAATTCGTAATTCGTGTCGCAATACTTCACTTTGCGTTTATGGCCCGGCGGGAAATGGGCGTCTTTTTTGCGAACATACTCCATGACATCTTCAAAATGCCAAGCCCCGTCTTCATTGTTCAAAAGTTTTTCTACCAATGCTTTGTCAAAATAATCGGGTAACCCAGAAGTGTTGGACATCAATTGCAGTATGGTGATGCGGTCTGTGTAATCTTCGCCCTTGTACGTATGAAGCCGTTTGGGCAATCTCTCGCCGACATGTTTGACGATGGGATCCGATAGGGCTATTTTTTTTTCATCAAGCAGCGAAAGCATGAGTGCGGTCACCATGAGCTTGGTGACGCTGGCCGCGAAAAACCGGTTCTTTTCCGATAGATTCCCCGCTTCGACCAATTGCTCGGAATCCTTGTGGCGGACATGGATGGCAAAGCCATGTACAATGGGGTGTTGCAGCGCTTTTTCAACGTAAGCTTCAAGCTTGTTTCTTTCGTTCATATCTACCCTCACATAGTATATTTTCTTAACTATACCACAAAAGCCACAGACGCGGTATAGCAATTTGCAAAAACGTTCGCATGTTCTTAACAGCAAATCGCAGGTTCTGTGGCTACAAGCAAAGGACGAAAGGCAAACGGATTATCCGTCGGTGTTTTTGGCGTCGTTCACATGGCGCACCATTAGAAGACAAGGATTGTCTTCATCCCAAAGTGTCGCAAAAGTTTCCAACTTGACAAATCCGATTTTTTCGTAGAAGAGACGCGTTTGACGATACTCTTCGCTTTCCCTTGCAGGATCGAGGGTCTTAACGGTAAAGAAACGATACCCCTTGTCATTGGCGTAACGCTTCACTTCTTCGAAGAGCGCTTTGCCGATACCTTTTCCGTGATGAGCCTTCTTTACGCCCAATACGTGCAAAGAAAGAGTTTTTGGTCCGGTTTCTTTGAGAGCGAAAAATCCTACCGGGGTTTCCCCTTCGAAGTGCGCCACCATCGGGCAGTGCTTGGCTTCGTTTTCGTAGTTTTGATTGGCCTTTGGAATGCCGAACCACTCGGGAAGATCGGTTAAGATGCTTCGGGTGATATCTTGTTTTTCTTGCGGGTTTTCAATCCAACGAGTCATAATGGCCTCCTTATGTATAAGAATGTAGGATTGGGTATATTTTTTTTATTCTTTCAAACGGTGTTTACGGACCTCTTCAATGTCAAACTCAGGAGATGGCCCCAAATATGGCCTTTTGACTTTTGAACGTTTGGAGAAACGCATCGCCTTTACGGGGCAGTGGTTGACGCAACGATAGCAAAAACAGCATTCCTTGCCGACATGCACACGCCCGTCCGCAAAACTCAGGGTGGAAGTAGGGCAAAGCTCGACGCACCGCCCACAACCGATGCAGGTATCGTCGATTTTCAAAGCGCTTCGAGAAGATTCTTTCAACCCTCCCGTAGGCACACGCTGCAAAAGCCCTAGGAAAAGGGAGCCCAATCCTTCTCCTTTACGTTGGCGTTTGTCCTGCATCACGCTATGGACAAAGCCATTCGTTTTCCGCTTCACTCTCCGCCTCAATCGACCACTAGGCGTCGGTTTCACCCAACGGACGATGCGATAATCCGTGATATTGTTCGGCATATTGACATGCATCAGCTGACGAACCGTGAAGCCTTTCTTGCGCAACGCTTTTGCGCCGATGGCCGCACCATCGCCAGAATACATCATTTGCGTGCAAAACACAAAAGCGCGCTTGTTATGAACATGAGGGAGGGTTTCTATCCATTCGGAAACGGGACGAGGAAAGTCGGAACCGTAGATTGGATAGCCCAATCCGACCATGTCAGCTTCCTCAAGAATCGTACCTAGGTCCAACTCGCTTAAACGTTCAATTGCATACAAAGAACAAACCGTGCCCAATCGTTCAAGCGCCTCTTGAAGGTGTTTCGCCACAAACCATGTGTTGCCGGTACCGGAAAATTGAAACAGCGCTACCTTCATCATGCACCTCCCCTAGCCTTACGCTAGACGTTTACGAAATTGCAGAGCCAACGTGTCAGTTCGTCACGGCCACGAGCTTCAATTTGGACGACTTGACGTGCTTGTTGCGGACAAGAATGATATCGTCGTATTGTTCTTTGTTCTCCTCGATGACAACGTGGCTCACGTTAATCAAAGTGACGCCCTTGAGTTTCAACAAATCGCTTTCGATGGCTTTGGCGCTATCGCGGTCCAACGAAGCGAACGCCTCGTCTAAAAAGATGATTTCAGCGTTGTTCAAAAGTCCTCGGGCAATGGCGATGCGGCTTTTCTCGCCGCCGGAGATGTTTTTGCCGTTGTCTTGAATCAAGGTGTCCAACCCTCCCTGGCGGCTTTTGACAAACTTTGAAAGCCCAGCCCGTTCAATGGCCTGTTGCAACTCTTCCTCCGAGTAATCTTTATAGAGTGTAAGGTTGTTGCGCAAGCTGTCTTCAAACAAGAAGATTTTCTGTTCGATGTTGGCGATTTTTCCGAAATAGTCCAACTTTTTGACGTCTTTCAAGTCTTTCTCGTCCAACGTAATGACGCCGTCGTTGGGGTTGAAATACTTCCTGAGCAACCGCAAAAGCGTGGACTTGCCTCCGCCTGAAGGGCCGATGACCAAGTACTTCCCGCCCTTTTCAAACTCGACGTTGACGTCTTCCAATACCAAGGTGTCGTCGTACCCGAAAGAAACATCGTGAAAGCCTATGCCTTTTTCAAGTCCGTCAAACGCCTCCGTTTCGACATGCGTCGACTGATTCTTGAGCGACTCGTCGATGCGGCGGTTGATGGTCTTGACCGAAAGCACACGCGGCATCGCTTCGGATATCAACGCGATGGGGTTGACCACGTTTTCAAGATTGTAAACAACTACGACAACGCCGGCAATGGCAATTTGCCCTTGAATGGTCATATAGCTGACGATGAACATCATCACCAGAAACGTCAGGGAGAAGTTCATGTTTTGCAAAGCGAAGATGTAGGACATGATTTTGTCGATTACGTACTTCTTCTCTTGCACGGCGACACTTTGTTCCCTATAATTCTCTTCGATTCGTTTTTCCAAATCGTTGGTTTTGATGATGTGAAAGGCGGACAAGACCTCTTTGATGAAGCCGCTGTAGCGGCCCATCATTTCGGAACGTTCCTTGTTGTGTTTGTTGACGGGTTTTGAAGAAAGCAAACTGACGAAGATGTTCATCACAAAAATACCTACTCCGAAAAGCAACACGATAGGGCTGATGATGACGATGATGGCAATGCCCATCGTAAACATGACAATGGATTGAATGATTAAAATCGCCTGTTCTACGGCGTCCTTTTCTATCAAAGTAAAATCGTTGGTTAAAGCCGAGATGTATTTCGCATTGTTTTCACGCTGAAATTCGTTGATGTTCTTGGCGAAAACGCCACGCAAATAATCCCTTTTCATACGAACCATAATCGTCTTGATCACGTGCGACCTTGCATAGGCGCCAAGCGCCTGCAAAGGAAGCAACAACACCGCATACATGATCATGACGCGAGCCCGTTCGCCAAACAAAGTCCATTCGAGGTCCAAAGCGGCGTTGATGGTATCGTACATCGCAAACGACAGTTGGAAGAGGGTTGCCGCAATAAAGATTTGCACCACGAGCACCTTCCACATCGGCAAAAAGTACAGTATACGTTTTTTCATACGAAGGCCTCCTCAAAATACTCGGCGGACGTAAACGGTGTCACATACCCGTTTTTCAGTTCCAACACGCCGTCGTAGCGTTCGGTGATGCCGGGAAAGGTCTTGTGGGAAATAGCGATAACCGTCGCTTTCATCTCAAGAATCGTTTCTTCGATTTTCCGTCCGAGTTCGTCGTTCAACGCGCTCGTCGCCTCGTCGACAAACAATAGCTCCGCTTTTTTAAACAGTGCACGGGCAATGGATACACGCTGCCTTTCTCCGCCCGAAAGATTTTTGCCGTTTTCTTCGATCATTGTGTTCAAACCATCCGGCAACGCATCGATCATCTCCTTGAGCCCGGCGGCCTCGCAAACGCTCAAAACCTCTTCGTCGCTGGCATCTTTGAACAAGGTGACGTTCTCTTTCAGCGTCGCTTCAAACAAGAACACGTCTTGATAGATAAAGGCCACTTTTTCGTTGAACGAGTTGAGCGAAACTTGTTTCATGTCGACATCATCCACACGAATCGCCCCCTCGTAATCGTCGATGGTCATGTTGAGTATTTTCATCAACGTGGACTTCCCGGCGCCCGAAGGACCGCGAAGCAGATATTTCTTGCCTTTTTCGATGGTGAACGACGTCTTTTGGAGCACATCGCTTTCCCCGTCCTCATAGGCAAAACGCACTTCATCCAACGTGATTGCGTTTTGGAGGGAGAAAGGCAGTGTCCTTGTCTCGGAGAACTCCTCCTCATCTTCTGGAGTCGTAATTTTTTCATATATGGCTTTGGAGGACTTGATGACGTTCAAAAGCGGCGTCATGTTTACAAGCGGGAAAATGGAGTTTGTGGCCAATTGAATCACCAAAACCATTTCTCCTAAGCCAAGACCGACTTGCGTTTGATACATGAGAATGACCAAAATGATGGTGAAAAGTATATAACCCAATGTTTCATTCGTATGAATTTGCAAATTCGTGAACAGATTGAATCCTTTCTTTTTGCCTTCAAGCCGATAGAGTTTCTTATGGCTTTTGTCCAAAAACCCTTCTTCCATGTTGTTGAGCTTGAGGATTTCAAGCCCGTTAAACGTGTTGGAAGCGTCCAAAGTGAAGGCTTCGTTTTCGCTGGAAACCGCTTTTTGATAGGCCACCGTCTTCTTTTCGAAAAGTTTAGAGAGGCCAAGCACCATAAAAGAGGTGAACAGGACAATCAGGGCAATCATCCAATTGAGCACAAACAATAAAGTAATCGCCAGAACATACACGCCAATGCGGAAAATGACATTGATCAAAGAGTGAAAAAAGGCGCTTTCAAACGTGTTGATGTCATTGATCAAGTTCGACACGTAGACGTCCCGTGATTTTTTGTTGAAACGTTTATAGCTCATGCGCATGATTTTATCAAAAGCTCGCAAACGAAGCGTCAACAAGACGTCTCGCATGAAGCTGATTCTCATCATCCTGGATAAGATAAACAATCCGGCGCTTAAAAAAAAGTACCCAACCGCAAGGAAGATTGCGGTTCGGAAAAACGTCATGGATTGACGTTCCACCGTTTCGAAGACAAGCGCAATCACACCAATTTGCATGATTTGCGCAAACACGGGAAACATGCACGCAACTACGTAAAGCACAAACTTCCCTTTTCGTTCAAACAATAAAGACTTCATAAAACCTCCCACAAAACAATTTCATAATCATTGTAATCGATTAATAAAACGCTGTCCTCAACCAAAAGGTTGAGTTCAACATAAATTCTTTCCATTTGTGAAAGTATCTCCCAAATATGGTTGAACATTGTACGCATGACATCGCCGTGACGAAAACATACAATTTATTATAGTGCATTTTTTGTGATACGCATAGCACTTTCAACACTTTTAGCACATTAGTGCTGCTTATGTGATTTTCTCGATTTTCATCCTCCTGCGCTTATATGTTGATAAAAGAAAGACTTCTATATTCGTCTGCGCAACATCCTATAATGTGAAAAGGACATTTATTAAAGATACGCTAAATGGTATACTGTCTTTAGGAGGTGGAACGATGTTCAAAGCCGTTGTCATAACTTGCAGCGACAAAGGCTCCAAAGGTTTGCGCGAAGATACCTCGGGGCCCTATATCAAGGATTTTCTGGAAAACCTCAAGTTTGAAATCATCGACCAAATCGTCATCAGCGACGATTTGGAAACGATTGAGAAACATCTTTTGCATTACGCGGACGAAAAAGGCGCGGATCTCATCATAACCACGGGCGGGACCGGCTTTTCGCCCCGGGACAATACCCCCGAAGCGACGAAAAATGTGATCAAGCGTGAAGTGCCGGGCATTGGCGAAATGCTCCGCTATGAAAGCTACAAAGTGACCAAAAAAGCGTACTTGTCGAGAGGGGTCTCCGGCATCCGCGACCGTACGTTGATCATCAACTTGCCCGGAAGTTTGAAAGCCGTGAAAGAAAACCTGGAATGTCTGGACAATGTCCTCGATCACGGATTGAAGCTTCTAAAACGCCTAGATGCGGATTGTGGCGAAGAATAAAAGGAGAGCGAAAATCGCTCTCCTTATTTTTTCGAACGGTCGAACACCACTTGATAGGAGTGATGCTTCAAATCGATAATCAGCATTTTGTTGCGGAGAACCCCTTCTTCACCGTGCAGCCACTTGACGCATTCGGTTGCCATCAAGTTTGCCACTATGGCAGGGGTGAAAGTTGGACTGCCAAGTTCTTTTTCCACGCCCTTTTTCTTTTGGCCGTAGAGTGTTTCAAGCAGTCTGGTGCCCGGTTCAATCAAGGCAACTTCTCCATACCATCCGCCGATGGCGCCATGAAACAACGGCACCTCAAGCCTTTCCGCAAACTTCTCCAACCACAGCCTCGTTGCAACCGAATCCACCGCATCAAACACAACGGAAGCCTTTGCGATGTTCGGATGGTTTTCCAACGATTCAATGTCGTCGTAAAAACACTCGATCTCGCAATCGGGACTTATGTCCAAAAGTTCTCGGCGAACCGCGTCGACTTTGTATTCGCCGACCGACTTTTGGTTGGAAAAGAGCTGACGGTTCAAGTTGCTTTTTTCAAAGACGTCCCGATCCACAAGAATCAGACGCTTGGCGCCCAAACGCACCAGCGCATTCGCAAGGTGCCCGCCGAGGCCGCCGGCGCCGACAATCAAAAACGTATGGGCTTCCATACGCTTCAAATGTTCTTTGCCTAAGAGCTTCTCGTTTTCGTGAAACATATTATCCTCCCGCGACGGGCGGAAAGAAATGGACGACGGAGTCTTCACTGACTTCGACGTCCTTCATGCGGTTAGGGAGGTCGTCCTTGCCGTCGCAAATCACAATCGATACATCGGCCAAGTCGATCTTCAAATCGTTGGCGATGTCTTGAATCGTCAACCCTTCGCGGTAATCTATGGACACTTCTTTCCCGCGATTGTCGCGCAAGTACGCATAAAGTTTTACAGTAATCATAGCATCACCTACGTGCAACGTATTATTTTACGGTTCCAAAGACAATCGGCACAACTTGGCGAGAAACCCGAGCAATCGTATTCGCTCGTTTCAATGTACTCGCAACCGTCCCTAAGTTCGCAATCCACACAACTTGGATGAAGCGTATATTTCACCGCGTGACGGAAATCCCGATACGCGCTGTCGTTGTAGATGTCTTGCAAAGGTCGACGGTTGACGTTGCCAAAAGCGTGCTTCTTAATCTGTTTTTTTCGTCCGAAGACATACTCCGTATAATTTGAAGCAAACCGATAACAAGGCACCACGTCGCCGTATACGTCGACATAAGTGTAGTCGTTCTCGACAAAATGGCACAATCGTTCGGTCTTGATTTCCATATAGGGGAAAGACGTCACCACACGTTTTTGAAAATACGCATAATTGCTCATCTTTTCGGCAAACGTACGCCCTTCTTCATGAAAATGTTCGTCGTAGTAGATCTCTTTCGTCTGTTGTTCATTTTGCGGCATCAAATGCGAGACCAACACACGTTGCGCATCGTATTGATTCGCCATTTCAACGACGGAGGGAAAGCTGTCTTTGTTGCGCTTGGACAGCACAAACGCGAACTCGACGCGAGGCGTTTTGACGTCGTTCTTATTTTTGTGTTCTTTAATCGCCGCCAGCGTCTTCGTCACATGCTTAAAATCTGTCTTGCGAATGTGATAGTACGTTTCTTCGGTCCCATCGACGCTGACGACAACGTCGTCAAAGTGCGTCAGGACTTGTTGAAGTCGTTTTGGAGACAGCACACCGTTTGTGGTAAGCTGCAACGTATGGTTTTGAAACAAATCAAGCGCCAAATCAAAATGGCGGGCGATTGTCGGTTCTCCGATACCCCCCAGCATGATGGTGACGTCCTCGTCAACGGATTTGGCAAGATTCCGCAGGGTCGTCTCGTCCATGTCTACGAGTTCGCTTTCCCAGGATTGCCGATAACACATGACACAATTGAGATTGCAGCGATTGGTGAGTTCTACATACAATTTCTTCATATAAGGATGAGGAATGAATGGCGAACCATTCATTCCTCTACCAGCCTTTCTATGCCAAGCCTAGTTCGGATAGTCTTTCTTTGGTTGGAATGCCTTTTTCATCCCAGCCTCTCAACGAGTAGTACTCCGGAAGCAATTTGTCGAGTTTGTGGACGTGGCCTTTCGACGGACCGTCCGGCATCTCGACGTTTAGGAGGCGGTCAGGCAAAGTGTCCTGATCGGGGGTAATGCCGGCTTTTAAGTTGAACTGGCGTTCGATGTTGTAAATCCGTTCGCCCGCTTTCAAAGCGTCTTCGCCGGTCCAGTCGGTGCCCACGATGGAGTTGTAGATTTTCGCGTAATCGTCCGCACCCAAGGCGAAGGACGTAAACAGGCAAACGCCGGCGGAATCGATGAACGCGGTCAAGTCTTGGAAAATCTTGACCCATAGAGGCTTGTTTTTTAGATCCAAACGTTCAAGTTTTTCGGGAAGCCCTAGAATTTCAGGCGAAATCATGTAACCACGGACGTGGCATCCCCCGCGGTTGCTTGTGGCGTAAGTCAAGCCGTGGCCTTGAACGCCTCGCGGATCGTATGCGGGCAATTCGAGACCCTTGACGCTCATAGAGAGGTCTTCGCGTCCGTACTCTTTGCAAAGACGCAAGGAGCCTTCCGCCATCTTGTCGCCAAAGCCTTCGCGAGCGCCGATTTTTTTGGTCCAATACACCATGGCTTCGGCGTTGCCAAAGTCGAGGTCATGGCCTTCGAAGTCCACATCGTCAAGCAAGCCTTCTTGTTTCAATTCCATCGCGGCGGCCAATGTTGCGCCGACCGATATGGTGTCGATGCCGTATTGGTTGCACCAATGGTTCGCTTCGATGATCGCTTCGAAATCATCTACGCCGCAGTCTGCGCCAAAAGCCCAGACGGTTTCATACTCGGGGCCGCCGCCTTCGACGTTTTTGGTTTTCGTGTAACGTCCGCAGGCAATCGGACAACGATGACAGGCTTCTTTCCTAACCAAATACTTTTCAGCAAGGGTTTCGCCCGAAATCGCTTCGGCCGCTTCAAAAACGCCTTTCTGGAAATTATGGGTAGGGAATACGCCGTTCGCGTTGATGATGTTGACCAAAACCGCGGTGCCGTATGTGGGCAGGCCTTGGCCGGTGACCGGGTTGTCCTTGAGTTTGTTTGTGGCTTCTTTGTTGTTGTCGCGAGCTTGCTTTTCGTTGAACAAATCAACCTTTTTCTTGCCGGTGACGACAATCGCTTTGAGCATCTTGCTGCCCATGACCGCTCCCACACCGCTTCGTCCTGCGGCACGATCGCGTTCGTTCATGACCGCGGCCATACGGTTCAGTTTTTCACCGCCGGGGCCGATGGTCAATACGTTGGTGTTTTTGTCCTTTTGTAATGCATCCGTGGTGTCTCCGACAAGTTTGCCCCAGATGTGCGAGGCGTCTTTGAGCTCCACTTGATCCTCGTTGATTTCCAAATACACCGGCTTCTCCGACTTGCCTTCGACGATGATACCGTCGTAGCCCGCGTATTTTAGGCGCGCACCCCAAGTTCCGCCTGAGTTCGATGACGCGATGGTGCCTGAAAGAGGTGATTTTGTGATGACCATGTAGCGCCCGCCAGTCGGTGTCGGCGTTCCGGACATCGGTCCGTTCATAAAAATAATCTTGTTATCGGGACTGAGCGGGTCCACCTTCGGGTCGATTTCATCGTAAAGCATCTTCGTGGCCAGACCGCGACCGCCGACGAACTTCTTCGCCAGTTCGAAATCGAGGTCTTCCGCTTTGATGCTTCCGTCGGTCAAATTGACCCTAAGCACTTTCCCCATGTAACCGTACATTTGAATCCCTCCCACTTCTTTTTATACGTTTATTATAAAATAATACATACGCATTTACAACGGAAAACGTACAACGGCGACGATTTGCAATTTACATTGTAATTTTCATAGTGCCTTATTTATAGATTACTGTATATTTTTCTCGAATTATTCGCTATAATAGGAATACAATGCTATCCGAGCCATCGTTTCTAAGGGAGACTATGAGCGCTGGCCGATGGGTATGAGCAGAAATGCTCATGCCTCCCATTCTTGGAAAGGAAGCGGGTTTTTCACTTCTTTTTCAAGTGGAAAACCCGTTTTTTATGGGAGTCGCTTTATGAAAAAACTTGTGATTGCGTGTATGCTTATTGCAATGGCCCTCACATTGAGCGCTTGCCAAAGGAAAGAACTGCTGCTAGTCACCACCACTTCGGTGGAAAACAGCGGTTTGTTGGAATATCTTCTTCCGTATTTTGAAGAAGAGCATGGCGTAAAAGTTCGAGTGACCGCGGTCGGCACCGGCGCTGCGTTGAATTATGGAAGGCTCGGACAAGCCGATGTGTTGATCGTTCACGACGAAAAGAGGGAACTGGAGTTTATGGAAGCGGGATACGGAGAAAAAAGAGCGGTTTGCATGTACAACGATTTCATTTTTGTTGGTCCGGACAGCCTAAATGGGCAAAATTTGGAGAATGCACTCGAAACCTTGACAGAACAACACTACTTTTATTCCCGGGGCGACAATTCCGGTACGCACCTGCGCGAACTAGACCTTTGGGAGACGCACAATATCGATATCAACCGATTTGGCTCACGCTACAAAGAAACCGGACAAAGCATGGAATCCACCTTGATGATGACTTCTTTCAAAGGTTACTACACACTAAGCGACCGCGCGACCTTCTTGGCGATGAACGATAATTTGGATTTGACCATTGCCTATGAAGAACCTGATTCTCTCCGAAACGATTACGGTTTGATCAAAGTCGACCCGTCGCTTCACAATCGCGACGACAGCGCGGCCGATTTGTTTTACGAATGGATGCTTTCTAAAGAGGCAAAACAATTGATTCTAGCGTTCACCGTGAATGATGAACCCTTGTTTACGCCGAACGAGTAGGGGGATAAGATGTTTTTAGAAGGTTTGCGTGAAGCTATTGAACTGCTTTTATCCTTTGACAGGGAACTCTATGGCATTATCGGATTGTCGCTTTTCATTTCACTGCTGGCGACGCTTACCGCCGGTGCGTTAGGGGTATTATCCGGCATTCTAATCAGCGTCACCAATTTCCGGGGAAAGCGACTGCTGAAGAAACTAATCTTTACATTTATGGGCATTCCTCCGGTAGTACTGGGCTTGGTAGTTCTTTTGGTCCTAGCGGGTCCTTTGAGCAATATGAACTTGCTTTTCACTCGAACGGCGATGTACACCGCCCAAACTCTACTTGTGTATCCAATCATTACCGGAAGCATCATCATCACAAGCGAAAAAACACAACAAAAAGTGCTTGAAACCGCAACCACGCTAGGGGCGTCCCGCAACAACAAACTCATGTTGTTGATTGCCGAAACGAAACCGTTCATACTCCTAAGCATCATACTCGGGTTTTCCCGCGCAATCAGCGAAGTGGGCGCCGTCATGCTTGTCGGCGGCAATATACGCGGAGAAACCCGAGTGATGACAACCTTCATCGCCTTAAACACAAGCATGGGGAACTATGGAGCTTCTATCGCGATGGGGCTCATCCTGCTTGTGATCGCGTTCTTGATCCACACCACCATCGCCAGATTCCGAAGTGATTTCTATGATTGAGTTCAAAGAGTTGCAAGTAACGTACCCAGAGTTTACCCTGTCTTTTGAAGACGATGCTTTCCCGAAAAACAAAGTCACGTTTGTGACGGGACGCAACGGTGTCGGCAAAACTTCTTTTTTGAAAGCCATCGGCAAGTTGCTCCCATACCGAGGAAACATCCGCTACGAAGGGTTCGCGACCTACCACTTTCAAGAGCCCATCCTGTTTAACAGGACCGTAAGAGAAAACGCTCTTTACCCTATCAAAATTCGCAAACTTGATTGCGCCGACTTTGAAGACAAGCTGAAGCGCTACGCTTCGATTCTGCACATCGACCATCTGCTCGACCGGCAAGCAAAAGAGCTTTCTTCCGGAGAGAAGATGAAAGCCTCTTTGCTCAGAAGCATACTGTTCGCGCCGGAGATCGTTTTGCTTGATGAGCCGACCACGCATCTCGATTTGGAGTCCATCGACCAGCTCACCATGCTCATCAAGACGTTGAAACCGACGACGACTTTTGTGATTGTCAGCCACAATCGTGCGTTCATAGAAGCTTTAAGCGACCATGTCTACCACATAGGAGGAAAATATGTTCATCGTTAAATCCATCGAAGAGACAATGAAACTTCTTCAAACGCATTGCCAAAACTATCCGCTAAAAACCGTGACATTGCCTCTTGAGGAAGCCCGGAACAGAATAACCGCGGAAGACATCCCTTCGACGATGGAAATCCCACACTTTCACCGCTCCACGGTCGACGGCTACGCCGTGACGCATAAGGCGGTCGCCTTCGCAGGCGCGCAGTCTCCCGTCCCCTTGCGTTTGATCGGAGAAGTCGAAATGGGAAAACCTTCCCACCACAAATTGGATGACCAGACCACCGTCTACACGCCCACCGGCGCTCATTTGCCCGAAAACGCAACGGCCGTGGTCATGATTGAAAACGCCGACACCTTGGGCCCCGATATCCTCATCAACAAGAAAGTCGCAAAATGGGAAAATGTTCTCATGAAAGGTTCCGACATCCAAAAAGGCGACATGGTGGTGCAGAAGCACCAAAAACTGACCCCCATGCGCATCGGCGCGCTCAAAGCCGCGGGCGTCGACTCCGTCACGGTGTACAAAAAACCCACCGCCCTCGTTTTGTCGACGGGCGATGAAATCACCGACGAAGCGCCTTTGGAAATCGGCGAAATTTTGGACATCAACACCCATACCGTCAAACACTATTTGGAAGACAAAAACATCGACGTTGTAAAAACCAAAGTCGTGAAAGACGATTTCGACGCCTACAAACAAGCCGTACTTGAAGGCATGAAACACTACGACCTCGTCGTCGCTTCCGGAGGGAGTTCCGTCGGCGAACAGGACCACACCTATCATGTCTTACAAGAAATCGGCGCCGACATTTTCGTGCACGGCGTCAACATCAAACCCGGCAAGCCCACCGTGTTCGCCAAGCAGGAAAACAGGCTCTTCATCGGCCTGCCGGGCCACCCCACGAGCGCATACATGGTGCTCCAGACATTCTTCCCGACCATCTACAACACCATCCACGCCGTCAAAGAACCGCTCATTCGCCCGTATGTCGAAGGGCGTCTCACGCAAAACGTCGCAAGCGCACAAGGCCGGACAACCTATCAACTGGTGAAAATCGAACCCGAAGTCCCATTGAAGGTCGTGCCAATCCACGCCAAGTCCGGCATGATCGCTTCGCTCAAAGAATCCTACGGATACATCATCCTGCACGCAGGCGATGAAGGCAGCCAACAAGGCGACATCGTCCGCGTCTACAAGTTGGGTGATTTGTGATGCCTTCGGTATATTTGAAAAACCTGGCCCTAGAAGAGGCCCAAAAAAAACTCTTCGACCACTGCCGTTTGCACGTCAAAAGCGAAAACGTCCCGGTAAAAGACAGCTTGCACAAAACCACCGCAAAAGCCGTGCAGGCCAAAGTTTCCTCTCCTTCTTACAACGCAAGCGCCATGGACGGCGTCGCCGTCAGCGCTTCTTTGACTGAAGAAGCGACGGAATCCAACCCCATCACCCTGAAGAAACCGGATTTCAAGTATTTGAATACCGGAAACCCGGTCGAAGACCCCTACGACGCCGTCATCAAAATCGAAGACCTCATCGAGCGCGACGAACACGCCATCACCATCATCAAAGCGGCCTCCCCCTACCAACACATCCGCCCCATCGGCGAAGACATCGTCGAAAAAACCACCATCGTACCGAAGCACCACACCATCCGCTCCGTCGACATCGCCGCCATGATGGCGGGAGGGGTAGGGGATGTCGAAATCCTCAAGCAACCCAGTGTTGCCTTCATCCCCACGGGGGACGAGATCGTTCGCGATCCGGACAAGCTCACAACTGGAAAACTTTTGGATTCTAATTCTTACTACATCGAAAACGCCTTGCAAGAACTCGGCCTTTCGCCAACCGTCCACGATATCGTCAAAGACGACATCGAAGCTTTAGAGGAGGTCATCCTCAAAGCGAAAGAGCGCTACGACCTCGTTTTAGTCGGCGCCGGAAGCAGCGCCGGGTCCAAAGACTTCGTCAAAACCGTTGTTGAAAAAAACGGCGAAGTCTTCGTTCACGGCGTCGCCATCAAGCCCGGCAAACCCACATTGATTGGCAAAATCGACAACACGCCGATCATCGGGCTGCCCGGCTACCCCGTCTCCACATTCATCGCGTTTCAACTTTTCGTCAAACCTCTGATACTCGATGCGACCAAACACAACCATCCCCTCCCCGAAACCATCAAAGCGGTTTTGACCAAGCAACTCTATGCATCGCTCGACAGCGAAGAGTTCGTTCGCGTCCGCTTGAACAACGTGCAAAACCGGCTGACCGCCACGCCGCTTCCCCGGGGCGCGGGCATGACGATGAGCATTGTGCAAGCCGACGGTTTGTTCATTGTGCCCAAAGACAAAGAAGGGTTCAAAGCGAACGAGGAAGGCGATGTGATTTTGCTCAAACCGCTCAACGACATCAAACGGACCTTGTCCATCATCGGCTCTCACGATATTTTGATCGACGAAATCGACGATTTGATGCGCGATGAGGGCTATACCGTTTCCAGCAACCATGTCGGAAGTCTAGGCGGCGTCATGGCGATCAAAGAACACGAATGCCATCTTGCGCCGGTGCATATGCTGGATCAGTACGGAAACTACAACAAACACCTTATCGACACCTATCTGGACAACGATTTCACGCTCATCCGCGGCGTCGGCAGGGTGCAAGGCCTCTATACGAAACCCGGAAATCCCAAAAACATCCAAGGCGTCGAAGACCTAAGCGGCGATGTGCGTTTCGTCAACCGCCAAAAGGGAAGCGGCACGAGATTGTTTTTGGATCACCTCTTGAGAGAAAAAAACATTGTGCCTGCAAGCATCACCGGTTACGACAACATCGTTCCGACGCATACCATGGTCGCTTCCGCCGTGAAAAACGGGGAGTTCGACGCCGGACTCGGCATACAAAGCGTCGCCAACCTCTACGACCTCCCCTTTATCAAAATCGGCGTAGAGCGATACGATTTCCTAGTCCACAAACAAAGCCTAAAACACGGGCATGTCAAACGCTTCATCGAAGTGTTGAAATCCACTGCCTTCAAAGAGCGCCTTGAGGCAATCGGCGGCTACACCTTTGAAAATTGCGGCGACATTCTCGCAAAGGAAGGATAGCATGAAAGACCGCTTCGAACGCGAAATCGACTATTTGCGAATCAGCGTCACAGACCGCTGCAATCTGCGCTGTTTTTATTGCATGCCCGAAGAAGGCATCGACAAGAAAAAACACGAAGACATCCTGCGGGATGAAGAAATCCTCGCCGCCGTGCAAGCGGCGACGAAATTGGGGCTGAAAAAGATTCGCATCACCGGCGGTGAACCCTTGGTCCGAAAAGGCATTTTCGACCTCGTTCGCGCCATCGCCGACACCGAAGGCGTAGAGGAAGTCGTGATGACCACAAACGGGATCCTCCTGCAAGGAAACGTGAATCGCTTGAAGGAAGCGGGCATCGAGCGTGTGAATCTAAGCATGGATACTTTAAACCCGGAAACTTATCAAAGAATCACCAAAACGGGAAGCTTCCCCAACTATCACGCCATCCTCCAAGAACTCATCGAACACGACCTTTTGCCCGTCAAAATCAACTGCGTGCTCTTAAAAGGCATCAACGACCGAGAAATTTCCGACTTTTTGGACTTAGCCGACCGCTACGACTTGCACGTTCGTTTCATCGAACTCATGCCCATCGGACATTTGCCCTACGACTACAAGAAGCATTTCATCAGCAAACAGGACGTCTTAAAGCGCCATCCCGAACTCGAGTTCGACAAAAAATACCGTGTCGCCGAATACTACACCGTGAAAAACCAACGGGGCAACATCGGATTCATCAACGCCATGAGCCATCATTTCTGCAACCAATGCAATCGCTTGAGGCTCACCGCCGATGGAAAACTGAAGCCCTGTTTGCACACCAACGAGGAAATCGACATTCGCCATCAAACCGCGGACGAACTCTACCGCACCTTCCAAAAAGCCATCCGGCACAAACCGCAAAACCATAAGCTGCACAAAGAAGAAAACGCCATTCTCCGTTCCATGAACAAGATAGGAGGCTAACGATGAAACTTACCCACATCAACAAAGAAGGCCGGGCCAAAATGGTCGACGTCTCAGGCAAAGACTCCTCGAAACGCACCGCAAAAGCGCAAGCGGTTCTCACCATGAACGCCGAAACCTTAAAGCGCATTTTAGAAGGCGGCATCGCCAAAGGCGACGTCCTTTCCGTTGCCCAAGTGGCCGGCATCCAAGCCGCCAAACAAACCCATCAGCTCATCCCCATGTGCCACCCTCTTCCACTGACCCATGTCGACCTCTCGATGGAACCCGACCCGGAAAACGGCACCCTGCGCCTCTTATCCACCGTAAGCACCGAAGGGAAGACGGGAGTCGAAATGGAGGCGCTAACCTGTGTCAACATCGCCGCGCTCACCGTCTACGACATGTGCAAAAGCATCGACAAAACCATGCGCATCGACCGAGTCTTCCTCGTCGAAAAGCATGGTGGGAAAAGCGGCACATTCACCCACCCCGACAAGGAGGCGAACTGATATGGCAAAAGTCATCTCCATCAACCAAAGCGAAGAAAAAGGCGTCGTCAAAAAGCCCGTAGCACAAGGCGAACTCGTAATAGACCATGGTTTGAAAAACGACGCGCATTCAGGCCCATGGCACCGCCAGGTCAGTCTGCTTGGGCTTGAGAGCTTCGACAAGTTGGCCAAGCTCGGCAAAATCGACAATCTAAATCCCGGCGTCTTCGCCGAAAACATCACCACAGAAGGATTAGTTCTTTACGAACTGCCCGTCGGCACCAAACTGAAAATCGGCGAGGCCATCGTCGAGGTAACCCAAATCGGCAAAAAGTGCCATCACGGATGTGAAATCTTCCAAAAAGTCGGAGATTGCGTCATGCCGCGTGAAGGCATCTTCACGCGCGTCTTGAAAGGAGCCACAATCCAATCCGGCGATGCCATTGAAGTGTTGCCGTAATAAACGTTTCTCGCTTGTTCGCCTCTCCTGCATTACAGTCTTCTATAACCATTCAAAAAGGTGTCGCCATTCAGCGACACCTTTTTGCGTATTATAGGGTATGATTTGAGGCTTAAGTCCTAAGCCGTTATTTTTGTCCCGGATTTGCCATCGATTGCTTCCTTGGCCTTTTCAAGGGAAGCGATAATGCTTACACGATCCTTATGGTTGTCGACAAAGCGCATCGCGGCTTCTACTTTGGGCAACATGCTTCCCGCGGCAAAATGGCCTTCATCGATATACTGTTTCGCTTCGTGGACATTCATACTCGGCAAGGCTTTTTGTTTTGGCGTGTTGAAGTTGACCATGACACGGTCAACGGCGGTGAGGACGAAGAAAATATCCGCATCGAGCTGGTCTGCGACCTTCGCCGAAGCGAAGTCTTTGTCGATGACGGCGGGTATGCCGTGATAATGCAAGCCTTCTTTGATAACCGGTATGCCGCCACCACCGACGGTGATGACAATCTTGCCTTGATCGACTAGACTTCTCACGGTATTGATTTCTACGACTTGTTTCGGTTGCGGGCTTGCGACAACGCGACGGTAACCGCGTCCTGAATCCTCAACCATCGTATACCCTTTTTCTTGCTCAATCTGCTCGCTTTCTTCTTGGCTATAAAACGGCCCGACCGGCTTGGAAGGTTTGGAAAAGGCGGGATCGTCCTTGTCGACTTCGACTTGGGTGACGATGGTTGCGACGTCCCTGTCCACACCTCTTGAGGCCAGTTCGTTTTGGATGGCGTTTTGCAGATGGAAGCCGATGTAACCTTGGCTCATTGCGCCGCATTCCGGGAAAGGCATGGCCGGAGCGCTGTTGGTGCTTTGGGCGGCTTCGAATGCGTTGTTGATCATGCCGACTTGGGGACCGTTTCCGTGGGCAATGATAAGCTGATGCCCTTCTTCGATCAAATCGACAATCGGTTTGGCGGTTTGTTTGACCAAGTCTCTTTGTTCAAGCGGAGTGTCTCCTAAGGCGTTCCCGCCTAATGCGATGACTATTTTCATACAATCTTCCTTTCAAGTCAATTAGAAAATAATAATGGAGAAAAACAAGATGGCGCCGATAATGATGGCCGCAGCGACGGCAATGGGCAAGATGATTTTCAAAATGATGCCCTCCTTGCCGATGATGCCGGCCGTGGTGGTGCCTAGTATGATGTTTCCGGGGCTTAATGTGTTGCCAATGGAACCGCCTGCCGTTTGAGCGCCTAAAATCGGTGCGCTCTCAACGGAGAGAATTTGGGCCGTGGTCAACTGGAAATCGGCAAACAAAATGTTGGAAGCCATGTTGGAACTGGTCATGAACGATCCGAGCAACCCCACAAGCGGGGCAAACACAACGTATACTTGACCGAGATTGTTTGCGATGCCTTCCGCAAGAACTTGCGTTTGTCCCGTACCGCCCATAATCCGGCTCATCACCACAAAGCCAATGACCGCAATGGCTGAGGGAATGGTTTTTTGCCAAGACCGTTTCCAAATATCCGCCCCGCCGCGAGTGTCCACCCATTTGTTTTTACGGTAATAGATGAACCCAATCAGGGAAGCGACAATCAAAAACACCCCGGCGTGTGTGAGCGGCGATATTGGTGAAAAAATTTCCTGCGCCGGGTTCGTAAATCCATAACCGGTTTCGGTTTCCGGGAACGAAAACCCTATTTGCCATTGAGCTAGAAAA
>PWFC01000001.1 GCA_003554025.1 Mollicutes bacterium | reverse complement strand
GCATGTTCGAAGACATTTTGCATAATCTGAGTTTTCTTGAGACCGCGATTCGTTTGGAGGATCAGAAGATTTTTGACGATTATGCGGTGTGGCTGTTCAAGCTGATGGTGTATTTGATGCCGGATTTGGGCGAAGAGCGCGTCCGCGAACAAATGCTCATGCATTATGAGTTGTTGGAAGAATCTCTTGAAGAAGCGCTTTCTGCGCGCGAGTACGAAACCGCTCAAAAGTTTCTTCATAGCGCTAGAATGTTGACAAAGACCGCCACAACTTCCTCTAAAGAAGCGTCCCCTTTGTCCGAGGGAAAGCATGGCCAAGTAAGAGAAACATATCTTCGTTACCTGTTAGATAACGATGGGGAACAGGCGTATGCGTTCATTCGATCGCTCGCCGATGACCATGTGCCGCTCATTGACCTATACGACGACATCTTGCAAGGCGTCATGGTTGAAATCGGAGAAATGTGGCATCGTAGAGAGATTACCGTGGACCAAGAACACTACATGACTTCGTTCACGCAAAAAGTGATGTCGCAGTTTTACGCCAAAATCTTTTCCTCCGATAAAACGAACTGCAAGGCGTTGGTTTGCAGCGTGGGGAGCGAACTCCACGAGATGGGCGCGCGCATGATTTCGGATTTGTTGGAGGAATCCGGATGGGACAGTTCGTATTTGGGCGCAGGGGTGCCTAAGCGGGCCCTTTTGCAACGAGTGCAAAAGGATGCGCCCGATTTGATGGTGCTTTCGGTAACGATGCCGCAGCACTTGCCCGAATGCAAAGAGATTGTCGAGACGGTCAAAAAGAACCACCCGGATATTATGGTCGCCGTAGGAGGACGGGCCTTTCAAGTGACCAATCGGCTTTGGGAAAAATGGCCGGCGGACTTTTACGCGAACAAGGCCAGAGGCTTGTTGCACTGGACGAATCAGAAATTTGGTGAATGTTATGAATGAATGTTTTTTGCGGTTTGACAACAACGGTTTGATTGAGAAAGTGTATTTTTGGAATATGCCTGTTGCGAAGGCTCGTTCTGTGTATACTCTGTTTGACGAAGCTTCGGCAACATCCCTTTATAAGGCCATCCAGCGCAAGAAACCGCCGAAGACTCTGATCCTTTCGCTTGAAGGCGAGTCTTACGAAGCGCTGCTTAAGCCAATAGGACGCAGGTATTTGCTTTATATGAGCGATCAAAAACACAGTGAAAGCTCATGGAAAACAGTAGAGCGCTTGATTGAGGCCGCGCTTGCGATGCAAAAGGGCGCGGACAGCAACAACGAACGAGAGAAAATCTTTTACTATGAAAGCATCCAAGAACTTAACAACGAACTCACCAACAAATCCCGCGAGTTGGAAAAGTTAAACAAAAAATTGAACCGAGCCAACAAAATCCTAAACAACCATCTTGTCACCGACCCGCTTACAGGGCTTGTGTCACGCTATCAGTACCGCGATGAAATGGCGATGAAAATCAAAGAGTTTCCCGGGCAATACGGCGTCTTCTGCTTTCTGGACATTGACGATTTTAAAAGCGTGAACGACAACTACGGACACGCTACAGGCGATCGGGTGTTGATTGAATTCGCAAAGCGCCTTAAAGGCCTGGCGCTAAAAGACGCAATCATCATGCGCATCGCGGGCGATGAGTTCGGTCTTTTTGTCGCAGGGGTTGAAGACACCGGGATAAAGTATCTGGAGACTCTATGGGAGAAAATCCGTACCGTAGTGCATACGCCAATCCCCGCAAACGGAAAATCTTTTGATATATCCATTTCGGTAGGATTTGCCGTGTACGGAAAGGACACAAAAGACATTCATCTTTTGATCGATTATGCCGACTTCGCCATGTATCAGGCTAAACAGTCCGGCAAAAACAATTACGCGATTTTTGACAAAAACGTTTTTGACAAGCGCCGATTGTAAGAGTCATTTTTAGTGGCGAACTTGAAGAGCCGCGCCTAAGAACGTTACAATGGAAATGACCCTCGTAGGAGGTGTTAGGATGCAAAGGACTCGTAAAAAAATCATCCTCAAAGGCGTTGTGCAAGGAGTCGGTATGCGGTTTTACATCCAAAATTTGGCCAGAAACATGGGCGTGCGCGGCTATGTGAAAAACCGCGCCGACGGCAGTGTGGAATGCGTTGGAGAAGCGGACGAGAAGACGATGGCGTCGTTTGTTTCGAAAGTTCGAAACGCCCCGAGGGGACGAATTACAGATAGCGATGTCGAGGAAGTTTCTCTATCGGAAACTTTCCATGATTTCCAAGTGCGTTTTTAACGATTGAAATAGACGTTTTAGAAGATTGTCAACATTGTCTTCTTGAACGTCTTTTTACGTGATAAAATGAAGTATGGATATGTCGGAGATATTGAGGGATGAGTATGAAAGAAGCGCTTCTTTATGAACGGCTTGAAGAGGAGAAGGTCCGCTGCAAAGTTTGTCCGCATCGTTGCGTGATTGCCAACGGCAAAAAAGGGATTTGCGCGGTAAAAGAAAATCGTGGGGGCACCCTTTATGCGATCAATTACGGCAAGACTGTCGCCTCGGGCGTCGACCCCATCGAGAAAAAACCGCTGTATGAATTTTTAAGCGGCAGCAAAGCCTATTCGCTAGCCGCCGACGGATGCAACATGGAATGTCCTTGGTGCCAAAATTTCCGCATTTCGCAAGGGCCGAAATCGGAAGGGAAACTAGAAGGGTTTTATGTGCCGCCCGAAGACCATGTGGAATTGGCGAAAATGTACGCTTGCCAATCGATCGCCTACACATATTCGGAACCGACCATCTACATAGAATACGCCCTCGACATCATGAAACTCGCAAAAAAAGAAGGGTTGAAAAACGTTTGGGTGAGCAATGGCTACACGACGACCGAAGCGCTCGAAAAAATTCTGCCGTATCTTGACGCGGCGAACATCGACTTCAAGGGACCGGACGATGAGGTTTATGCCACTTATTGCAAAGGCAAAAGCGGTCCGGTTTTCGAAACGATGCGACGATTGAAAAACGCCGGTGTGCATCTTGAAGTCACAACTTTGGTGATTCCCGACGTGAACGATTCCGATGCGCAACTTCAAAGCGTGGCCGAAGCCATCTCCGAAATCGATCAAAACATCCCGTGGCATATCTCTCGGTTTTTCCCGGGGTGGAAGATGCGCGGGAAGTCTCCGACGCCCCTTTCGACACTTCATAAAGCGCAAGAATTCGGAAAATCTTGCGGTTTGACAAAGATTTATCTAGGAAACGTGTGACAAAGGAGGATTGTTATGGCTTTGCGAGGAACCTACGTTCTTCCTCATCCACCGCTTGCGGTGCATGAGGTTGGACGGGGGGAAGAAAAGAAAATTGCCGATACGCTAAAAGGATACGAAAGCGTCGCAGAAGATATTGCCGCGAAACGACCGGATACGATTGTGCTTTTTACGCCACATAGCGATGCGTATGCGGATTATTTCCATATCTCATCGGGGAAAGAGGGACACGGGTCGTTTGCGCAATTTGGAGCCCCGCAGGTCGTTTTTCGGCAAACATACGATGAAACGCTCATTGCTTCTATTGAGAAAACGCTCCGCAGGCAAAACATCCGGGGCGGAACCAAAGGGGGGCAGTCTTCTTCGTTGGACCACGGCACTATGGTGCCTCTTTATTTCGTGAACAAACACTATAAAGATTACGAACTTGTCCGCATATCGATTTCGGGATTGCCGCTTTCGAAACACTATCGTTTCGGCCAAGCCCTTCAGGAAGCGTTTGAGGCATCGAGAAAGGACATCGTCGTTGTTGCAAGCGGAGACCTTTCGCACCGGTTGAAAAAAGAAGGGCCCTATGGATACGTTGAAGAAGGACCGCGTTTTGACAAAAAATGCGTCGAAGCGTTGAAAAATGCAAATTTCGAGGCGCTATTGCGTATGGATTCGCGTGTGGTCAACCGCGCCGGAGAGGGCGGACTAAGACCGTTTGTGATGATGGCGGGCGTGTTGGACAAGAAATCGGTAAAACCTATCTTTCATTCTTATGAAGGGCCGTTTGGCGTTGGGTATGCCACGTTGTCTTTCGAAGTGGGAAAGAAGGATGACAATCGCAATTTTCAGGAGACTTTCAATAAGGAAGCGAAGAAGAAGGCGCAAAAGCGCCGGGAACATGAAAGCGAACCGGTGAAATTCGCCCGCAAAATTGTTGAAAATTTGGTTTTGGCGCGAGGGGATTCGGAAGTTTCCAAAGAAGACAAGCAACGTTTGAATTTTGCACACCATGGAGCCTTTGTGACGCTTAAGATGCACGGCGTGTTGCGCGGGTGCATCGGGACAAGCTTTCCAAGCAAGCCCACATTGGCCGAAGAAATTGCCGCAAACGCCAAAAGCGCTGCCTTGCACGACCCCCGCTTTCCTCCCGTTGAAGCAAGCGAACTGCCGTTTTTGGAATATAGCGTCGATGTTCTCAAAGCACCCGAAGTTGTGGAAAATAAGGATAGTCTCGACCCTTCCCGGTATGGCGTCTTGGTTGAAAACAACGGCAAGACAGGATTGCTTTTGCCGGATATAGAAGGCGTAAACACTCCGGAAGAGCAGATTCAAATCGCTTTGCAAAAAGCGGGCATTTCCATGAACGAATCTTATACGATCAAAAGGTTTGAAGTCGAGAGATTTTTCTGATGCCGTTCACGGCATCTTTTTGTATAATTGGCGGTGGTTTCATTGAATGACGCGCCCCACTTTTGTCAAAGATTTTGTTGAACAGTTGATAAGGAAACGATAAAGCGTTACAATATATGTTAGCGTTTTAAAAACGCTAGTTTTGCCCGTTTGTATATGGGAGGCTTTGTATGATAAAGCGAGAGAAACAGGTTAGGAGAACGCTCAAATACGAGTGTGACTTTTTGCGTGTGTACGAAGACGATGTTATGCTTCCCGACGGAAAAGACGGGAAAAGGGT
>PWFC01000037.1 GCA_003554025.1 Mollicutes bacterium | reverse complement strand
CATTGTCGCCGAAGGGAAATCTTCTTTCAACGTTTCGTCCAAAAGAAAATCTAGCGCTTGATGCACGCCTTTCAAATACGGTTTGTCGTGTTTGTCGTAAAGCAGAGTAGCGACGGAGTCAAGATAGTCGTAAAACGCCTCGACATTTCCATTTTCACTCATCGTATCACCGAGGTTCATTCTACCAAAATATCCTAGTTTTGTCCACGAAAAAAGGCCTTTCGATAAGACAAACGCACACGCTATTTTTTCTCTTTGTACATGCTTTTTCGAACGAATGTCAACACGGTGTCTTCGCCGTCTTCGCTTATTTCGACATAATCGACCAGCAGACCAAGGATTTCCAGTTCGCTATGGGAATCGACATCGCCCACCAACTCCCAGCCATAGGTTTCCACTTCAATTTCGCGTTCACGGTTCACTTTTTCTTTGATGTGATTTTTGAGGCTCTCTTCAAGGCCTTGAACTTTTAGCAAGAAACGGGTCTCGCTTTGCCCATACTCTGTGGTCAGTGAAAATTTTCTATACCCGTGCATAAGCATATACAAACTCAATTCGCGAATGATTTTCGTCAAAAGCTTGATTTCCTGTTTGCTCATTGTTCTTCTTCCTCCTCACCATTGTTTTTCGTGATTGCCTCAAGAAACGGAATCATCAGCGCCGCCACAAATCCGGCGGCGAAACCATTGTTGTAAAGATTGAATCCGCCTTCTTGGAAAACAAGCGCAAGCGGAGTGATGACCACATGGATGAATCCGGCCAAAACGCCGATAAGTACTCCGTAACGTCCGGCAATGGGGGCCACGGCCGTAACGAACAAGAGCGCGGTCATCATCCCGATGCCATCAAAGGAATGATCCGTCAAAACGACGGCCAAATACGCCCCAAACATGACCGGGAGGCAATTGCGCGGGTGTTTCCCGAACGATCCGAAGCCCATGACGGTAAGAATTCCGCCCATAATGGGACCGTTTATTTCGAAGTTCAAAACCCAAAGAATTATCACACACATAATGCCCAAAACACCGACGTTCAGCATCGAAACGCTGCGCCCGTAATCCCGAATATAATCCGAAACTAGTCTTCCCGATGATTTCATCAAACTCCAATACTTCTTGTGAACCTGCAAATCGTTTACATAAGCGATGGCGATGAAAACGAGCGACAAAACAATTGTCAATAGGAGCAGCTCCGAATGGAACGCTTCGCTTGTCGGCCCACCTTGGTCGAGATCAATAAAGTGAAAGCTCCGCAACAACGCGGAAAACAACATGGAAAGAACCCCTAAGGCAAAGCCGATGTTGTAAAGATTGTACCCTTTGTGAAAGCGGATGGTGTGCGCTCCAAAGGCCGGCAGAACAAACCCGGTAATCAATCCGAGAACCACTCCGGCAGGAACCCCAATCCAATAATTCCAAAAAGGCGACAACCCAAACCAATCCGCCCATCCGACGCCAAAAATCATGAAACTGACAATCGGAGAAATGCCGGTTGAAAACAACACAACGATAAAGAAGGATTTAAAGTCTAGACTTTGCATGCGAGCGTAAATGTAGATGCCGATATAGATCGGAATTGTGTTGAAAATGTTCTTTCCGAAAAACGAAAAACCTGCAATCGTCAAAATACCCGCAAAAACAGGCCCCGACATCTTCATCTTCAAATAACTAATCATGACCACATTGATCAACAAAATGGTCGCAACATTAAACAAGGTAGCGCCCAACCCACCAATTTCCAAGTAATCGCTGATGAGAACGCTGGGGCTTCTAAGTATGGCGATGTAACCATGGTAAATGGTGGAAACATCGTCAAAATAAAACGCCATAGAGAACAAAAGCACAAACATCACAATCAAGGCAATGCGAGGTTTCATTAAGATTTTTGTCATAGCAATGGATGCTCCTAGCATGGTTTATAATCGACTTGGTAATTATACCAAAAAGTGCGCCGCAAAAAAAGAGCGCCGGGCGGAATAGACAAAAAATCTGCGCGTAGAAATTCAAAGGTTTATATATTGCAGTTGTATACAAGCTTTGATATGATTAACATGAGCATTCAGGGGTGGAAATATGAAAAAACTCGTCATCAAAATCATTGACTGGTATCAAAAAGTATCGAAACACACACAGCCTACATGCCGTTATCATCCGACTTGTAGCGCTTATGCGAAAGAGGCCTTTGAAACACGCAATTTTTTTTACGCCTCTTGGCTGACCTTATACAGGATTATCCGTTGCAACCCCTTTTCCAAAGGCGGTTACGACCCTGTCCCCAAAAATTCGAACACCCCGCATAAAAATTCGTCACCGAAGAAAGGAAGATCGCAATGAACAATCGCAAACTCATAACATCAGAAGCCGTCACCGAAGGCCACCCGGATAAAATATGCGACCAAATCTCTGACGCCATTTTGGACGCGATATTGAAAGACGACACCGACGCCCGCGTTGCTTGCGAAACGTCCGCCACGACGGGAATGATTCTGGTGATGGGCGAAATCACAACATCCACCTATGTCGACATCCAAAGCATCGTAAGAAAAACCGTCAAAGACATCGGATATGATCGCGGAAAATATGGATTTGATGCGGACAACCTAGGCGTATTGGTCGCCATCGACCCTCAATCTCCGGATATCGCGCAAGGCGTCGACAAAAAAGACAAAAACCAACTCGGCGCAGGCGACCAGGGCGTCATGATTGGCTACGCCACCAACGAAACCGACGAATACATGCCGCTTCCCCATTTGCTCGCCCAAAAATTGGCGCGTCGTCTCAGCGTAGTGCGAAAAGACAAGACACTGTCGTATTTAAGGCCCGATGGCAAAACGCAGATAACCGTAGAATACGACGAAAACGATCTCCCTTTGCGCATCCACAGCGTCGTTCTTTCCTCTCAACACGCGCCGAACATCAAACAATCCACCATACACGAAGACATCAAAAAGCATGTGATTGAACCCATCTTGCCCAAAGAACTGATTGACGACAAAACGCGATATTACATCAACCCAACCGGCAAGTTCGTCATTGGCGGTCCCCACGGGGACTCGGGGCTTACCGGCCGCAAAATCGTCATTGACAGCTACGGCAGCCAAGCGAGACACGGCGGGGGCGCGTTCAGCGGCAAAGACCCGAGCAAGGTCGACCGTAGCGCCGCCTACATGGCGCGCTACGCCGCCAAAAACCTAGTAGCCGCCGGCGTCGCCGACAAACTAGAAATTCAACTGTCCTACGCCATCGGCGTGACCGAACCCATCAGTGTTGGCGTCGACACGTTCAACACAGGCAAAATGACGAACGACGAACTCATCACATTGATTCGCGAACTGTTCGATTTCCGGCCCCGGGCGATCATCGACCACTTGGATCTCGAACGTCCCATATATCGACAAACCGCCGCATACGGACATTTTGGCAGAAACGATCTCGATTTGCCGTGGGAAAGGTTGGACATGGTGGACACCATCAAAAATCATCTGTCTTCTAAGTAAAAACAACGCGACAGCGGGGCTTTCCCGCTGTCGCGTTTTCTTATTCTTTGACAATGTATAATATTCCAATCGTTCCGGGTCCGCAATGGCTTGATATCACGCATCCGGCTTGCGTCTCCACAATGTTGTTGTGACCGAGTTCTTCTTCAATCCGGCCGCGAATATAATCCACATGCTGATCCGCTTCCGAATGGGTAATCATAAAGAAATCCTCATCGATGTTGCCTTGATCTTTTAAAGCGTCCCGTACCATCAGTTTGATGCCGGCTTGGGTTTTGCCTCGGGCTTTCTTTCCGATGGCCATCTCTCCGTCAACGACTTTGATGATCGGCTTGATGCGAAGCATGGACCCCACCAAACGGGAAATCGCTTTAAGACGCCCTCCTTTGTGAAGATATTCAAGAGTGTCGATGACAAATTGCGTCCGTACCTTCGGGGTTAAATCGCGCATTTTTTTAGCGATGGTTTTCGCGTCGTCGCCCGCGTCACGGAACTTCGCCGCTTTCAGCATCAGCAACCCCGAACCCGATGAGAGGTTCTCGGAATCCACAAGATGAATGTTGTTGGCGTTGAGGTTTTGTTTGGCAATCATTGCGTTTTGCAAGGTGGCCGAAAATTTCGAGCCAATGCCCTCATAAACAATATGTTTTCCGGCTTCCAGATGTTTTTTGAATACACTCTCAAAATCACCGGGCGATGCCGCGGCGGTTTTGGGAACAATGCCAAGCTCTTGCACTTTACGATACATTTCAGGTGTTGTCATGTCGACGTTGTCTTGAAACGACTCTTCCTCGAAATTCACATAAAGCGGCAAAACGTCAATGTCGTGCTTTTGGAGCAATTCCGGCGACAAATCACATGTGCTGTCGGTTATCAGTTGCACTTCACTCATAAAGGCCTCCCAACCATCCCACAAAGGATGTTCCATGATTGCTGGCGTATTCACACCAAGTACTTACAAATATATACCATTATTGCGAAAAACTCAATAACACGGGCTAACGTTTTGATTGTCACTAAAGCGAGGTTATGTTTAAATATAAGTATCAAAGGTGCGAACCATTGAGGAGAAAACAAAATGATGATGATATATGTTTTGCTCGTATGGCTTTTATTCGGCATGTTGGTGGGATGGGTGGCCAGCGTGCTTACAAGCACCAAGCGAAGAGGCATGTTCAAAAACATGATAGTCGGCCTTATTGGCGCCGTAATCGGCGGTTGGATTGGAGCGTGGATTGGATTTGGGTCTGTCCGAGCCTTCACAATTGAAGGCTTTGTCATAGCGACGCTTGGCGCTGTTTTGTTCTTATGGCTTTTAAAAAACGTCTGATGTTTCATGCATTCTACTACACCAGTCAATCCCCTTCACATCTTACTTAATATAAAAAAAAGACATCGTACGAACGATGTCATGAAAGTCTTTTTGGTGCGGGTGACAGGAATCGAACCTGCACTCCGAAGAACTAGATCCTAAGTCTAGCGCGTCTGCCAGTTCCGCCACACCCGCATAAAAATGGCTGGGCTAGGTGGATTCGAACCACCGATGTCGGAGTCAAAGTCCGATGCCTTAACCACTTGGCTATAGCCCAGTCTAGTGGGGCGACTGAAGGGATTTGAACCCTCGCATGCCGGAGTCACAATCCGGTGCGTTAACCACTTCGCCACAGCCGCCAAATCCACAGTCTCACAAAAGACTATAAACATTCTATGAAAAATGCCCCCAATTGTCAAGCATAATTTCCGCCCCTCGAAAACGGCCTTGAAGCTTGTGTATTTTTCTTTCAGTATTTACTTTATGGCTATTGTGTACTATACTTTCAGTATGTTTGCATTTCTCCGATAAGGTTCCATAAATACCCGTTCGCTTCTGAGGTGATCGACATGTTCAACAAAAAATCCTATAAAACATTCGCAGTTTTTTTGTCGCTTTTCGGCATTATAGTCTTCTTTGAGATTGTCTTCCGCGCCGCAGCGTTGGGCCGCGGATTGAATGTCGATTTTTTACGAATCGCACTGTTTTCCCTCGCGTATTCGGCGTTTTTCACATTCATTCTCCGCTTTTTCAAGCCGCGGGCGGCAAAAGCTTTGTTTCTTCTTATCGTCATAGCGCTTAACGCCCTATATTTCTCCCAAACCGTTTACTATCTTGTGATGAACAATTTCTATTCACTCACGGTGCTACGCCGCGTAGGGCATGGATTTTCATTCTTCGACCGCATTTTCATGAACTTGGAACCGATCCAAGTTCTCTATTTCGTACCCTTGCTAGCTTTTATAGGATATTTGATTTTTCATAAGCGTTTAAAAACCGAATGGTTCGACATCCGTTACGACCGGCTGTTCGTACCGTTTTACGTTTTGGGCTTGGCGGTACTCCTTATGTTTGTTTCCGTTCAGACAATCAGTTCTCGCCCCATCACCGAAGAACAATACGACTACAATTATTCCGACAACGACCTTTACGACATTTTATACAGTCCCCGCCTTTCAATTGACCGATTCGGTTTGATGACCTATGTGAACATCAACATTCGAAACATCGTGAATCCTCCTAGCGAAGAGGAACGTATGGACGACTTGGTGGAACGCTTCTTGTCCCACCAAAGCGAATACGAGGAAAACGAGTATACGGAAGATTTCGAGGACAAGAATTTTATCTTCATCCTCGCAGAATCGCTGGACACCTTCGCGATCGATAAACACTTGACCCCAAACCTCTACGAAATGTTAGACAACTCCATCGTGTTCGACAATTTCTATGCGCCACCATACTATTCCTACACAGCCGATACAGAGTTCATGATGCATACATCGTATTACCCCTCCCCCGATGCAGAACAAAATTTAACAATGGCAGATGCACTGGACAATCACTTCCCGAACACTTTGCCAAGACTTTTCAAAGAACAAGGTTACCATACGCTCGCCCATCATAATTACACCGACTATTTCTACCCGCGAGGAGATTTCCCCTTAAACACCACGGGCTACGACGAATACCACCATGCCATCGATTTGGGGCTTCTGCCTGAAGATTTTGTACCAGGCACAACACAAGACACCGAAAAAACCGAGGAAATCGACGAATTCGACCATCCTTGGCCAAGCGATAAAGAGATGTTTGAAGCCGCCATGCCCAACGTCTTAGAGCACGAACGCTTTTTCGCCTATTTTCTAACCGTGAGCGGCCATCTCCCTTACGACGACACGCATCCGATTTCCTTGAAAAACCTTGAAACGGTCGAAGAAATCTTCGAGACAGAAGACGTGCGATTCAAAGAGAATTTCGAAGCTCTTCCCGATAACCAACAACAAGCTTTCCTTTATTTCCACGCCGCCCATTATGAGTTCGACCTCGCCCTTGGCTATCTATTGGACAAGTTAGAAGCGGAAGGCCAATTGGACGACACCGTAATCATGGTCGCAAGCGACCATTTCGCCTACGGCTTGACCCAAGAAACCATCCGCAACTACGATATGGACAAAAACTTGGAAGAAACTCTCTTGAACATGCACAACGTACCGATGTTCATGTTCAATCCTTCCTTGGAAAGAACGCATATTGACCTGACGCTCTCCAGCGTGGACGTCATGCCCACACTCGCCAACATGTTCGGTTTGGACATGGACTACACCACAGCGATGGGACGCGATGTCTTCACACCTAGGAAGAACGCAGTATTGTTCGTAAATTCCGACTTCATGACGGACCGTTATTTCCTAGACTTTGACCGCAAAGATTATCTTGGCTTGCGTGACGAAGACGTCGAAAAAGAGACCGTCTACGCCCATTACAACCGTTTAATCCACCGGCAGCAAATGAGTCGCTATATACTCAATACGGACTACTTCGGCAGGATGTCGGATGACGAAGACGATTAAGCCCCAACGAAGCCGTTTCCCATTAAAAAAAGCCATACTCGCGTATGGCTTTTTCTTATGAGGTTTCCAAGTACCAGGCAATGCCGAGCCCCTTCTTGCCTATATGAATGGCGAAAACGGGGCCGATATAATCGGTGATTCGGACGATAGCGTCTTCGTAGAGGCCCTTGATTTTGTCTTTCAAAGCTTTGGCCATAGCTTCGGATTTCTGATGGACGATGCGAACATGCAACGTTCCTTTTTCCTGCACATCTTCTTGGATAGCGTTTGTGATGTACTCAAACAGTCTTTTTTCCGTTCGTTCCTTGTGCACGAGCTCCAATTTCCCCTCAATCAGCCGGATGATGGGTTTGACCCGCAAAACAGTGCCAAGAAGCGCTTTTCTTCTTGAGAGTCTCCCGCCTTTTTGCAGGGAAAACAGATTTTGAACGGTGAAAAAAAGCTGCGCACGGTCAATGACTTTGTTCGTTTTCTCCACAACCGCTTCAAAAGAAGCTTCTTCTTCAACAAACCGCAAAAACTCTAGTGCAATCAATTCATTGCCGAATCCGGCGTTTTGCGTATCGAATACATGCACATCTTCGGGTCTGTCGATGTGTTCTTTGGCCAACATGGCGCTTTGATAAGTGCCTGAAAGGCCGCGAGAAATGGTAAGCACGGCGATTTTCTCAAAGCCATCGGCCAAAAATTCTTCATAGGCTTTGACGAAAGCTTCCGGTGCCGGTTGCGAAGTTGTGAGCTCCTTCCCTTGGTCGAGTTGTTCAAAAACGAACTCCGGTGTAATGTCCGTCTCCTTGTATACCGTTTCTCCCTCCAAAATGTTCAACGATACGACTTTGACGTCTTTGCGCGAAAGTTCTTCGTCCGAAAGATATATGGTGCTATCCAGGACAAGTCCGATTTTCTCCATGAGTTAAAAGCCTCCTACAAAATATGGTATATGGAAAAGAAATGCAAAAGCGATCCCCCAAGCACAAACAAGTGCCAAACGAAATGCGAAAACGCGAAACGAGTAGCGTAAAAGGCGACCCCCAATGTATAACTGACGCCGCCGGCCAAAAGAAAGACCAAGGATTCGGCCGTGATGACGGCGTATACGTCTTCCCAAATCAACATCACGCTCCAACCCATTGCCAAAAACATGACCACGTGCATGATGCGGAAGCGCTCAATCCACAACACTTTGGCGACGATGCCAACGATAGCGATTAGCCAAAGTCCGACGAGAAGAGCGTACCCCTTTGTGTTGGGAACCAAAATCCATACAAAAGGCGTGTACGTCCCGGCAATAAGCAGATAAATCGCCGCGTGGTCGAATCTGCGGAAGATTCGGCGGACTTTGCCGAGTTTCATGGGAAACGAATGGTAGAGAGTGCTGTTTAAATAAAGGAGAATCAAGGAGATGCCAAACACCAAAATTCCAAACAATTCCCCGGCACCTTCGGCATTGACAAGCAAAAACACTAACGCGAATGTGGCAAGAAAGAAACCGAGTCCGTGGCTTACGGCGTTGGCAATGAGTTCCGATGTCTTTTCGTCTCGCAAGGTCATTCTCCTTTGCTTTGGTGATAAGTAAAGCATACCAAATATTACTATGCGTGTCAATGTAATCACTAAAAAAGCGTCAAAACAATTGTTCTAACGCTTTGAGGTTTGTTCGGTCGAAACGATACTCGGAATCTTTCAAAAGTTCATGTATTTGGTTGTGAAGCTTGGCAATTTTCGGGCTGACCTTCAAATCCGGAAAATCCCGCAACATATTTACAAATACGCGATACCACAATCGATAATCTTCAAAGCGACCGAAATGTCTGATGGATCGGTGTCGCATTTGCCAAGGTTTGATGCCTGCGTAATGGATTCCATATAAAACATCGATGCAGGGATACCCATTGAAGCTGGCATAGCGAAGGTCCATATTATGCCATTCCCCGCTCATTTTCGCAGTCATGTACTGCATCTCCGGCCAAGGATAACCGGCGATCGTATCGCGCTTATTCTCATTGACCAGATCCTTCAAGATGTTTTCAAAAAGCTCCATTGAAGGACGGAAAAGATACAAAGCGGCGTTCACGCCCATGTTGTTTTTTGGATCGTGCAAAACCCTATCGGTGATTTCTTTAGGAATTCTCTTTCCATGGGGAATGTCCCGGTAGATATCGTGCCATATCCACGTGCCCTTCGCATAAACGGATTCCGGGATGATGTATTGCCCTTGCTCGTATTCCATGCAATAGCTTTTTTTCTCGTTCAATATGCCCGCAGGCGAAGGAAGTTCGAAAAGACTGTCGTAATGGCGCAGCGGCAACAAGTCAGCGTCGCAAATGAGCACTTTGTCATACTCTTTGCCCAAATCACCGTCTTTTCCGAGTCGAAGGGCGTGGAAGCGGCTGAAAAGAAACGGTCTGTCCTGGCGTTCGTGACGCTTATTATGCGGCGTATAGATTTCATCGAGTACCAAAACGTCGTCGAAAAGCACCCGCAATGCCGCAATCGATTTTTGCGACAGATTGTCGGAGACAATGCAAAGCAGGTCGTGAGGGGTCTTTTGTTTGCGCAAAGAGTACGCGAAAAGCAGCGCTCCGGGCAAAAAAGAATCGTTGCGGATAATAAAGGTCGCATACGCACATTTTTCATCGTGCGGCATTTACGAAATCATCTCGTGAACTTTGCTCGTAATCTCTTCGCTAAGCCGTTTCCCGTCTTTCATGTGGGATTCGACTTCTTCGGATACCTTTTGTTTGTAAGTCTCGTCCTTAAGCGAGGAAAGATTGATTTTCACATTCATGGCCGCGCCCTCTAAACCGGCGTACAGCATCAAAGCGCCGACGCCGATGTCGCTGATGGCGTTTTGGTTTCCGTATTCTAAGAGCGGTTTCAAACGGCCAAGCACATCGTGGGCGATGCGCACGATTTCTAGGGGCACTTCGGTCGCTTTGTATGTGGCGTCTTCGATGGCTTTTTTGCGTTCTTTCTTTTCTTCATCGGTTTCCTTGGGCATCTTGAAAGCGCGCATAATGGCGTTGAACGCGTTCGTGTCCTCGTCAATCAGGTCCAACAAACGCTGCTCTTGGTTTTTAACGCCCTCATGCAAAGCCACGATTTCATCTTGTATGTCGGTGTCCAAGTCCTTGAATTTCTTCTTCGGAATGGTCAAATGCCCGACCATGCGAGAAAGGCCGATGCCCATCGCTCCGGCCAAGGCGCTTGTGGAACCGCCCCCGGGCGCAGGTTTCGGTGAATCGAGATCGCGCACGAATTCATGCACGGACAAATCAATGAGTTTCATGGTTTTTCCTCCCATACTTTGTTTTGGTTCGAAACGACTAACGTTCCGTTTTTGAATACGTCCTTCACATGGTTGATGGCAAAGTGGTAAAGCACATAGGGAAAATTTCCCGCCTCGTATATGACGAAGTCGGCGTTGTATCCTTCCTTCAAAATTCCGACTCTATCGGCTTTTTGGATGCTGTGGGCGGCGTTAATCGTCGCGGCATTCAAAATCTCTCTAGGCGACATTTTCATGTGAATGGCGGCGATGTTCAACGTGAACAAGAAGTTTTCGCTGGGCGAACTGCCCGGGTTGTAATCGCTGGACAAAGCCAAAGCGACGCCGCGGTTGATCATTTTGCGAACCGGAGCGTATTCGCTTTGCAGGTTGAACGAGGTGCTCGGCAAAACATTTGCGATTGTATCGCTTTTGGACAGCGCATCGATGCCGGAATCGTTGACAACCATGAGATGGTCGGCCGAGGCGGCGCCAAGTTCACAAGCCAGTTCGACGCCGCCGAGGGCCTCGATTTCATCGGCATGTATTTTCAAGCCGAAACCGCGCTTTTTCGCTTCTTCAAGTATATAGCGACTCTCTTCGACGTTGAAAACGCCTTTTTCACAAAATATGTCGACAAACTCCGCCAGTTTTTCCTTCTTCACGACGTCCATCGTATCCACAACGGAATCCAAAAAAGCTTTACGGTTGTTTTTGTAGGCTTTCGGCAAAGCGTGGGCGCCAAGGTATGTGCCCACAATGTCAACGGGATGGTCTTCGTTGAGTCTTTTTTGAACACGAAGCTGTTTGAGCTCTGTATCGGCGTCCAATCCGTACCCGCTTTTTCCTTCTACCGTTGTCACGCCGTAGGAAAGCATGCGATCCAAGCTTATTTTCGACTGGTTGTACAACGCTTCTTCGTTCGCTTCTTGCGTCATGCGGACCGAAGCCAATATGCCGCCGCCTTCTTCAAGAATCTTCAAATAGGGGACGCCGCGCATTTTTTTCTCGAACTCGTATTCACGAGAACCGTAATGCACGACATGGGTGTGCGAATCGACCAATCCCGGCGTGACAAGTTTGCCTTCGGCGTCATGTTTTTGGGTGTGTTCGCCCATGTAGCGTTCGCCGTCGCCTTCGCCCAAGGCGAGGATTTTTCCATCCTTGACGGCGATGAAGGCGTTCCGGTACTCTTCGACCTCGTCAAAGGCTTTCAAGCGAAGCGGCTTGCCGCTTTCCTTCGGAGTCCACAAAATGCCGATGTTCGAAACGACCAAGTCGGCTTGCATCAGGCTTTCCTCCGTATGTTGGCTTCAATGATTTTCTTCTCATCAAAATCTCGGAACCCCAGATGTTTTGCGGCCAGTTTTGCAATGGTTTGCATATCGACGTCCTCATCGAGCGTCTGCCCGGCGCGGTCGGAATAATACTTGAGCGAACGGAGAATGGTGTCTTTCGGGATCAACCCCACGATTTCCGAAGAAGGTACGGCGACACCATAACGCGCCGCTTCCATCTTGACGGTTTCAAGAATGCGGTAAATGGGGTTTTGTTTGTAATTGAGGATGTTCATCGTCACTTGCACATGTCCGCGTTCTTCTAAAAAGACTGGGCCGGCTTGAACATGTTTGAAGCCGCCGCTTGAGCCGCGAATGGCGCGAGCGATTTTTTTGGCGATGTCCATGTTTTCGGTGTTCAAATCGATGTTGTAGGCAATCAAGGGCAACCTTGCGCCTACGGCCATCGCGCCGAAGGTCGGATGGATTTCGGGTGAGCCGTAATCAGGATGCCACTTGTTTTTCTTGATTTTGTCTTTCATGCCTTCAAACTCACCTTTTCGAATGCTGGGCAAGCGCTTCCGTCCCTTTTGCACGCTAGCTTCAGCGTACATGAACACCGGGATTTTCAATGTTTCGGCGATGTTTTTGCCCATCGCATGCGCTATGTCTACGCATGTGTCCATGTCGATGCCGGAAATTGGAATGAATGGAAGCACATCGACTGCCCCCATGCGAGGATGCTCGCCGCTGTGCTCGTTCATATCGATAAGTTCTTCGGCTTTTTGCACAAACCGGATGAGGGGCTCTTTCATGGCATCAGGGTCCCCAAGAAGCGTCACTACAGTACGGTTGTAGTCTTTGTCCGGCTCATAACTGACCAAAGCAAATCCTTCTTGGTTTTTAAGCGGTTCGACGATTTTCTCAATAAGTGCTTGATCTTTTCCTTCGGAAAAATTCGGTACGCATTGAACAACTCGTTCCATGTTTAATAGCCTCCTTCTTGATATGCGTCTTCCAACAATTTCTCAATCGCTTCCTCGTCGGTGTCAAAGGGAAGCGTCACACTGCCTTCTCGTTGATCGTTGTAGGCGCTCGCCACTTCCACGGCGTGGGGATTTTGCGCCCAAGCGCGTCTTGCGACACCACCCATAACGTCCCACATGACCGAACTGCGAATGATATCATCGACGCGTTCGCTTCCGTCCAAAACCAATCCATATCCGCCGTTGATGGCTTTCGAGGTACCGACGCCCCCACCGTTGTGAAGCGCCACAAGGCTCATTCCTCTTGCGGCGTTGCCCGCATAGATATGAGTGGCCATATCGCTTGTTACGTTTGAACCGTCTTTGATGTTCGAAGTTTCACGGAAAGGCGAATCGGTTCCTCCGGTGTCGTGATGGTCGCGTCCAATCATGACAGGCCCGATTTCGCCTTTGCGGACGAGTTCGTTGAAGCGCAAGGCGATGTCTCGCCGGCCCCAGGCGTCTTGGTAAAGTATGCGCGCTTTCGTGCCGACCACAAGTTGGTTTTTCTCCGCGTCTTTAATCCATTGATAGTTGTCGCGGTCTTGAAAGCGGCGGTTGGGGTCGATGACTTCCATGGCCGCTTTGTCCGTCCGTTTCAGATCTTCCTTCTTGCCCGTGAGGCATACCCATCGAAACGGCCCGTAGCCGTAATCAAAAAGGACCGGACCCATGATGTCTTCGACGTAACTCGGCCAAATGAAACCGTCAAGATCGTTCTTACCGTTTTTGCATATCTCGGTTACGCCGGCGTCGTATACGGCTTTCATGAAACTGTTTCCATAGTCGAAGAAATAGGTGCCGCGTTCGCTCAGCGTGCGAATGAGCTCATAATGACGGACAAGGCCTTTGTTGACGTACCGCATGAACAGTTTCTTATCGTTTTGCAAAAGCCGTGTGCGTTCATCAAACGTCAGGTTGTAAGGGGTGTATCCACCGTCGTAAACATTATGGCAACTGGTCTGATCGCTTAAAAGATCGATGTGGATGGTGTGTTCAACCGCATATTCAAGCAGGTCTACCACGTTGCCTTCGTAGGCTATACCAAGCGGTTTCCCATTGTTTTTCGCATGCAATGCCAAGTCGTAAGCCTCTTTCGCAGAGCGTACGACTTCATCGATCCAGCCTTGTTCATAACGGGTTTTGATGCGCGATGGGTCCACTTCGGCAATCAATCCGACACCGCCGGCGATTTTTGTCGCTTTTCCTTGAGCGCCACTCATGCCGCCAAGCCCCGAAGAAACGAAGAGCACTCCGCTTAAGTCCTTGTCTTCATCGATGCCCAGTTTCATCCGGCCCGCGTTCAGCAATGTCGAATACGTCCCGTGCACAATGCCTTGCGGACCAATATACATCCAGCCTCCGGCCGTCATTTGTCCATAGTTCGTAACGCCCAAAGCTTGAGCGCGGTTGAAATGTTCAGGGGTGTCGAACATGCCGACCATCAATCCGTTGGTCAGCATCACCCGAGGTGCATGTTTGAACGACTTGAAGACGCCAAGCGGATGCCCGCTCATGAGTACCAGCGTCTCGTCTTCTTCTAGGATTTCCAAATATCGTTTGACCAGTTGGTATTGCATCCAGTTTTGAAAAACCTGTCCGCTTTCGCCATAGGTCACCAGCTCGTAAGGATAAAGCGCCACGTCAAAATCCAAATTGTTGTCGATCATGACTTGAAACGCTTTCCCTTCAATCGTTCTTCCTTCGTAAGAATTGATGGGTTTCCCTTTGATACGGCCCTTGGGGCGAAACCGATACCCATAGATTCTACCGTAGGTTTGAAGTTCTTCCAAAAACTCCTCGCGCAGCGTTGCGTGCCATTTTTCGGGCACATAGCGCAACGCATTCTTTAACGCTCTCGCTGCATCCTGTCTACTCAAAGTGAGTTCGCGCTTTGGGGCGCGGCGTATGCCTTCTTCAAACTTCGGCTTGGTCGGAAGTTTGCCGAAAATCTTTTCCAAAGTGATTATTTTGTCCATAAAAGCACCTCCATATCGTTATCGTCCAAGCGCTCGCCCATAAGAAGTTTTTCCATTTTGGCCATATAAGGTTGCATCACGGTGTCTTCTTTAATGAACGGCACTTCTTTGCGGATTTGTTTGAACACTTCTTTGAGGTGTGAGTTCATTGTCTCCTTACCACTGAAATCAAGCGCTTGTGCGGCGCACATCATTTCATAGGCAACCACTTTGCGAGTGTGCGTCAGTATGGTTGAAGCTTTTCTTGCCGCGATGGTCCCCATCGATACGTGATCCTCTTGATTGGCGCTTGAAGGAATGGAATCTACGCTGGCCGGGTGTGCGAGAGATTTGTTTTCGCTCACAAGCGAAGCGGCGACATATTGGACGATCATGAAGCCGGAGTTTCGTCCTCTTTCATTCGCCAAAAAGGGGGGGAATCGCTTGTTCAAGTCGTAGTTGACGAGTCTTTCCAGGCGTCGTTCGCTGATGCTTGCTAGTTCACTGATGGCGATGCTCAAATAATCGAAGGGCAACGCCATGACTTGACCGTGGAAATTGCCGGCGCTAATCGCACGGCTGTCTTCTGAGAAAATCAGCGGATTGTCTGTGGCCGCGTTCATCTCTGTTTCCACTTTCTCTTTGATATGGCTAAACGCTTCTAAGGAAGCGCCATGAACCTGGGGAACGCAACGCAAGCTATACGCGTCTTGTATGCGCTCTTCGCCTTGAAAAGTCGTGTTCTTGCTACCTTTCAGCAATCTTCCCATTAAAGAGGCGATGATGCGTTGGCCCGAATGCCCGCGCGCTTCATGGATGCGTTCATCGAACACATCGGTGATGCCTCTAAGCGCTTCGAAACTCATCGCCGAGGCCAACGACGCGTGCCATAAGGTTTTGTATGCGTCGTGAAGCGTCAACGCACCGACGCTCACCATCGCCTGCGTTCCATTGATGAGCGCCAGCCCTTCTTTCGCCTCTAAACTGTCTAACGGGGCGATGCCCGCCTTTTCAAAACCTTCACGGGAAGAAAGACGTTCTCCTTCAAGCCAAACCTCCCCTTCTCCGATAAGCGGCAACACCATATGTGCAAGGGGCACCAAATCGCCGCTTGCGCCTAACGAACCTTGCGAATACACAACGGGAACAACGTCCTCGTTCAGCATCTCAAGCAGCTTATCAACCGTCTTAAGGCGAATACCGCTATACCCTTTGACCAAAGCGTTTATCCGCAAAAGAATCATGCCTCGGACCACATCGAGCCCAAACGGTTCTCCGGTGCCGCACGCATGACTCATAATCAAATTCTTTTGCAATGTATGCAAATCGGCATCGTCAATCCGAACATCCGACAATTTCCCGAAGCCTGTGTTTACGCCATATACCACGTCTTTGCGTTCGATGGCCTTCTCCACAATGTTTCGTGAATCCATCACCCTTTTCTTCGCTTCGTCGGATAACGTTACACGGTGTTTCTTTCTAACGACGTCAACGAACGTTTCAAGCGTCAACGAATTCCCATCAAGTTCAATCATAGAAGCCTCCCTATGCCTTTAACATCGATTTCATGATAGCACAAAAAACCGCAAAATCAAAGCGTTTACATTGTGCGCCCAACAAAAAAAACATGGCGGAATCCGCCATGTTTGAAAGCATTGGCAGGGGTGACAGGATTCGAACCCGTACTAACGGTTTTGGAGACCGCTGTGCTACCATTAACACCACACCCCTTGATGGTTGGTGGAGGGGGACGGATTCGAACCGCCGAACCCTGAGGGAGCAGATTTACAGTCTGCCGCGTTTAGCCACTTCGCTACCCCTCCACGTATAGGGTTCGCCCTTTTGAGCGCTATTGTATTATATCAAGAAGACTTTTAGAAATCAACCGTTTTCGTCAAGGCGCGAAGCAAAAAACGCGCTTGGTAAAAAACACCGCACGATGGCGGTGTTCAATCGTGAATCCATATTTCATTTGCCAAGGCGTCGTCTTTATAGAAAGCGATCGAAACCCCCTTGTGTTCTTCATAAGCGGCAACGACCGCTTCATCGCCCGGAAACAATTCTTGCTTGTATCGGACTCGTATGCTTTTTGTTTCGGAAAACCGGTAATTTTGCAATAAATCTTGCGCAATGCGAACATATTGGGCATTGTTCAAGTGTCCATTTGCATCGGCCATGTCCTCAGTGAGAATCAAAGTCTTCGCAAAGAGACGTTTGTTCCGCACGGTTTTCCATTTCGGAAACGGCAACGACTCGGGTTCTTTTTTGGCGTCGGTGAATTTGTCGAGCAATTCTTTTGAAGGACGCACCATTTCTTTCGTTTTGATGTTGATGAGAAGGAATTTCCCCTTCCCCTTAACAATGGGATTTCCCGCTTTATCGGTGAGTCGGTAAAGACGAAAGCCGAACATTCGTTTGAACGAATACGGCAACGTGCCAACTTTGACAGACTCGCCGGTTTTCGGCAAACGTTCAACGTCAATCTGGTATTCCGCCAGCACCCAGGCCAAATTTTGCCGAAGGTGATATTCGGCCCCCGCGCCATAAGAATTCGCGTTTTCTTCCATTATATCGTTTAACCATTTCATCAATGTGGCCACTTGCAGCACTCCGTTTGCATCGGAATGTTCACTGCGCACCAAGTATTCTCGTTCGAACATGCAATCACCCTGAGACATTATACCACAAATGCTTTCAAATCGTGTATAATGTAGAGGGAGAGTGATGCCAATGAACATCGCATTGATAGCCCACGACAAGAAAAAAGACGCCATCGTGGCCTTTTGCACCGAACACAAGGACACATTGGCCAAGCACAGATTGATTGCAACAGGGACAACCGGAAAAAAAGTAAGTGAAAAAACGGGACTGAAGATACGTTGTTTTCGCTCCGGCCCATTGGGCGGCGACCAAGAAATCGGCGCAAGAATCGCGCAAGGCAAAGTCGACATGGTCATCTTTTTCCGCGATCCGCTAACGCCTCAACCCCATGAACCGGACGTTTCCGCCTTGTTCCGGTTAAGCGACGTCTACGAAATCCCTCTCGCTTCAAACCTAAAAACCGCGGAATACTTTCTTCGGGCATTAAAAAAAGACTCCTGATGAAGTGAACCCCACAGGTAGACACTAATAAAAAAAGTGTCTACCTTTTCTTTAGACGAAGTCTCGTTGTGTTGTACCAGTCCAACCAATCGTGAATGATTGTTAGGTATTCTGTGATATTTTTGATATGATGATGGTAGAGGGTCTCACGCTTCAATGACGCATGAAAGCTTTCGATTACGGCGTTATCCAGAGGTGTAGCTCTTCTTGACATTGAAACGACGATACCGTGCGCCGCACACATCATTCTATACTGTTGTGCGAGGTATTGTGAACCTTGATCCGAGTGGAGGATGATTCCGCTCGGATCTACGGTTTTATTGAGTGCATCTTGCAGGGTGTCGATGACCAATTTCAGATTGTTTTGAGGGCTGATTTTGTACGCGATGATGTCGCGTGATTCTAAATCGATGATGGTGCTTAGGTAGGCACGCTTCTGATTGAACGTCAGATACGTGATGTCGGTAACCCAGGCTTTTTGGTTGAAATTTCTTTCTAGTAAGTTGGGGCGTACCACACTTTTCATATATCTCACGCCGTAATTGACTTTCAATCGTTTGTGATAATCCGGACTCAAACCGTAATGGCGCATGATGCGAAGCACTTTTTTGTGGTTCATAACCAATCCGTATTTCTCTTTTAGCCGCATTGCGATGCGACGATGGCCATAGCGCCGTTTCGATTCTTCAAACACAGCCTTGATCAATAGTTAATCGTTTTTGTCGGGGAGACGACGATTGACGTATTTATTGTAGGTGCTACGGGGAAGCTCGAGAACTTCGCACATGAGCCGAATCGGATAGGTAAACCGATGGCGGTGGATGAAGGCTAGTTTTTCTTCCCGCCGCCCTTGGTGAGTCCATAAACTTTTTTAGAATCTCATAGCGGAGCTTATAATTCTCTTTGCCAGGTTGCTCCGGTCTGCCTTTCTTCTTGGGCTCAAGCGTTCCTGTTTTCAAGTATCGATGTTTCCATGTGAATACGGTTCCACGTGGTAGGTCGTGTTTTTGCGCCAACTCACTACTGCTGAGCCCTTCCTGGACACCTTTGATGAATTCTTCTCTTTGTTGTTTCGTATATCTACCAAACTTTTGGCCTTTTTTAGCGATAAAAAACACCTCCTTGTCTTCATTATACAAGGAGGTGTTTCATTTGCACTTTTTTAGTGTCCATGAACGGGGTGCAGTTCATGAGAGTCTTTTTTTTATACCTTTTCTTTGGATTTCGAACTTGCCAGCGACGAACGCCCTTGTATACCGCTGATTAGATACAGTATGCCCAGAATCTGGTTGAACAACAGATTGATGCCTCCCCAAATCGCTTGGTAAAGATAAATCTTCTTAGCGGTCTCTTCGTCGTATTTCTCATAGATCAGCTTGGTAAACAACACGAGGTTGATCAAGAAAACCACCAACAATAAAACACCAAGAATGGTCAATATGATGGAAAATATCGAAAGCATCGTCAAAAGAAGACTGGCTTCCGACTGTGACAAATCAAAATCCATGAAAAAACTCGTGTCCATACCGGCGAAATGGCCGGTCAAAACCGCGCCCAGCGCAGCGCCTAAAACACCTAATCCTTCAAAAACAAGGCCGATGATTGTGGTGATTTTTGAAGTCGATTCCATTTTGTGCATACAGTATCCATCCTTAATGTTCAATTATTCGTAGCAAGGTATACGCGGTGCTCGTTCAAACAAAAAATAGCCTATTCTCACCGAGTGAGAACGATTTTGTCTTCCTATTATGCAAAAATCCAATAAGCGATGGAACGAACGATGCCTTACTTGTTTCCGCCGTTGTTGTCGAAAAGCGAACGATGTGTCCCGTCGCAGTACGGAGCTTTTTTAGTCTGCTTGCAGCCGCAAAGGTACGCTGTTTTGCTTTGGTCCGCCTTGAAAATTTTGGGTTCAAACGGAGTATCTTTGTGTGAACCGTCGCAATATGGTTGGCTAGAGCTTTCCCCGCATTGACACCATGCGTATGTTTGGCCTTTTTCCAGTTCAACCGGATATGGTCCTTTTTGCGCTATTTTCGGTTTAGACATTGTAATACCCCCTTCAAAAACAAGTATATCATAAAATGGACGAACACGAAACGCCCACTTGATGCCGGCGAAATGTGTTG
>PWFC01000069.1 GCA_003554025.1 Mollicutes bacterium | reverse complement strand
TAACGCTTTGGTGTCGCCTTTGCTGTCGACAATCCGGATGAGCATCAAGCCGGCGGCCGTCATGCCCATCGATTGACCGAAATCGCCAATACCGCGCTCAAACCAGTTCTTAGGAATCATCCGCGGCGCGATGAACACAAAAGCCAACACGTTCCACAATATGCCCGTGGCCGCCAAGATTAGGAAAACACCGAGGTTTTCACCAATGACCTGCAAAGACAGCGTCGCAATCGCGCTTACAATCAAGAAATCGAGAGCCAGCCCCTGCAAACGGTTGACCATGTCGCGGTCAACCAAGTGATGACGGTCAAATTTGTCCAGCAACAGTTGGACTATCACACCGCCAAGCATGGCCAAGGGAAAAAGCGGAAGATACTCCACAATCACAACACCGCCGTTTGAACCCCATGTTGCGCCTTCAAGCAAAATCAGCAACTCCAAAATCACTTTTCCCAAAATCACCGCGGCGCCGACAACGCCCAAATGCAAAGCCAACGGTTCGATCGATTGAGGGCTTGTGGTAAGCACTCCGGTCGCAACCCGGTCTTCCACATCGACAACACCGCGCAGCTGAGCTTCATCAAAATCCTTAGGATCCTTCAAGTAATTCGTCTTCCCACGGCGTACGCCCCAATTGATCAAAACAACGCCGAAAATGACACCGCTCACAACGCCTACCGTCGCAAGCCCCATGGCCAAATCCGCCCCCTCGGAAAACCCTAGTTCCCTAAAGGTATCCGCTAAGCCCGCGCTCGTTCCGTGGCCGCCTTCAAAAGCAATTTCAATCAACGCGCCTGCCATCGCATTCGTTTGAAAAACCGGCACCAAAATCGCCATGGTCACCAGCAATCCGAAAACATACTGGCCCCAGGCAACCGATTGGCCAAACGAAACTTGCGGTCCGGCCGTCAGCCAAATGTCTTTGAAAGAAGGAATCTTCTTACCAATGAACAAAGACGCAAAAATAAAACTGATCAACAACCCGGGGAGCGTGGAAAACACACCGACCACGGATTTCGTCAGCAAACCGTATTCCATATTTTCGAACCGTTCGAAGTTGCCAAGAAATCGCCCTAAAACCTCAGGCCCGACCAGCAAAAACAAAAACCCGGCGATGATCGAACTCGGCAAAAAGTACTTCGAAAAAATTCCGAATTTCAATCGTATGAACTTAGCAACAAGCAATCCCAATCCAATCAAAAGCAAGCTAAAACCAATAACTTCGGGACTCATCCAACCTCCCCTTTCGCTTCTATTTTACTTAAAGGACCTCATGAACGCAACAAAAAAACCTGAAGCTTCGATGCCAAAATGTGTTTTCGCATCGGAACTTCAGGGTCGTCGTTTGTCATGCCGCGCTTTTTTGTCTTTCCTTCAACCATACGAACAAGTCGTCTTTAAGCATCGGTCTGGCGTATAAGAAGCCTTGCGCATAATCGCAATCGAGCGCTTTGAGCCTTTCTAAGATGTTTTGGTCTTCGACGCCTTCGGCAATAACCTTTAAGTGAAGGTTATGCGCCAAATCCACAATGGCTTCCACCATGTAAGCCAAAGAAGGATCGTCTTCAAGATTCATCGTGAAATCTCGGTCGATTTTCACCGTGTCGGCCGGCAAATCCCGCAAGCATGAAAGCGAAGAATAGCCCGTGCCGAAATCGTCAATGATGATCTTCACATTATGGTTGCGGAGTTTATTGAAAAACATGCCGGTCGACGTACGATTTTTCATCATTGAGGATTCGGTCATTTCAATGTGGAGATTTCTACCGTTAAAGTCGGTTTCTTCAATTCGTTTGATCATGGTATCCAGCAAACTTTGATTGAACAAGTTTTTCTGGGAAATATTCAGGGCGATGTCTACATCCGGGGCAATGGCGTGCAAATGTCCAAAATCCTTAAGCACCCGTTCAAACACCCAAAGAGTAATGTCGTCGATGATGCGAGACTCTTCCGCCAAAGGAATGAATTCGTTGGGATAAAGGATTTTATCCGCATGAGACCAACGCACCAAGGCCTCAATACCCACTACTTTATCGTTTTTGAGGTCAATCAACGGTTGATACTCCAAAAACAAATCGTTGTTTTGAAGGGCTAATGGCAATTCGCCCAAACGGCGAAGCATCAGTTCATCATGCAAGTGGTCGTCATGGTACAAAGCAATTTTCAAATTTTGTTTTTTCGCGTGCATCGCGGCGATATCGCTTTCCTTGAAACGATCGTGCATCGTCCGAGTCGGACTCGGCATGCTTATGCCGATAGAATAATCAAGATAAAGCGGAACCCTCTCGCTGTAAAACGTCACATTGTCAAGCGACTCGGCCAAGGTATCCCGAATCTTTCGGAATGATTCTGCAGACATCTCCACCCAAAAACGATGAAAATCCACCTGGAAAACCAGCGCGTGATCCGGCAAAACAGTTTTCAACGCCTCATAGAGTTCTTTGAATACTTCAATGTAAGCGTCCCGCCCCAAAAGCGAAGTCAACTGCTCGTAATTGTTCACCGTGAGGGCCATCGTGACTTTTTTGCGGCCTTGAGAGCGGATGTTTCGGTGCTTGAGATAATAGTTGTAGTTGATGATGCCGGTATCGTAGCTTCTTGTGTGCAAATTCAACATGCGGAGCATCTGTTCGCGCAGACGGTCAAAAATATACCCAAGCACTAAGCCTATCAACATAAAATACGCCATTCGGTAAAACCAGTTCATAAAAGGTTGCATGACGTTTGTTGAAGTGTCAAGAGGCATAAAGGGTCCCAACAAGAAACCACCGGCCAATCCGGCCAAAACCCCGCCTTTCCAACCGAAAAGGAACGCCGACATCATCACGGGAATATACATGATGTGCAAGTAGGCGTATTGGGTGCCGCCGGTAAAATAGACGATGGCAAAAACGAGTGGAAACAAGAGAATATTCAACGTCAAAATTACATAGCGAAAAGTTTTTGTGTGCTCAATGATGGCGTCAAAAAGAATTCTTCTGTCGTTGCTCAACTCTGTCACCTTCTCCTTGACACATCCCATTCCCTTGAATACAGTATAGCATATGGCAAATCAATTGCATAGCTCAATTATACCATGGTTTTCAGTTGTGCATCTTTGTTGAAAAACGTCCGATACCCAAACAAGAGGAAAAGATAGGTGGAGAGTGCAACGCCGCCGAGTATGCCAAGCATGACGCCGATTTGATACATGATCGCCGTCGTTGGAGCGACGCCCGATAAAATTTGTCCGGTCATCATTCCCGGCAAAAAGATAATCCCCATCCCTAGCATATTGTTCACCGTGGGCATAATCGCGGCGTCAAACGCTTCATTGACGATTCCGTGGGAGGCATCTTTAGGCGTCGCGCCAAGATGCAGCGCTTCGATTACGGCTTCCTTTTGGTCCGTGAAACGATTGAGCAACGTGTGTATACCTAACGTGATGCCCGTCATAGAGTTGCCGACAATCATGCCGGTTATGGGGATGAAGTATTGAGGATTGTAATAAGGCTCCACCCGAATCACCACAAACAAAAAATACGCCAAAGACGTCAAACTACCAGCGGGCAATGTGAACGCGACAACCTTCTTGATAGAAAGCGTAAGCTCCTTTTTGAACTTGCGAAACACCGTAAACACCGCAAACCCGAGCATCACAAAAACCACGGCGAGCGTAAGCAGCGGATGAGGATTCTCAATAATCAATGTCAGGGCATACCCAACCGCGACGAGCTGAAACGTCATCCTCAACGTCGCTATGATTAAGACGCTTTCTCGCTTGATGGCGCGGCGTCTTAAAATATAAAGAACAAACAGCACAAATATGTACCCGAAAAGCACCTGCCAATAGGTCAATTCTATAACGTTTCCGTCCATCTAACTCACCTCTTTTTGTCGGCCGTTTTGGATTTCGTACACTTTGTCCCCATGTTTATGAGCTTGGTCTTTGGAATGGGTGACCATAACCAAAGTCTTATTCTCTTTTTTGGTGAATTCCACAATTGTCTCAATCATAAGGTCTTCAGAAACGTCGTCCAAAGAACTTGAGGGTTCATCGAGCAAATACACGGCCGCATCCAACAGCAAAACCCTCGCCAAAGCGAGTCGCTGCCTTTCGCCCCCGGATAAATGCTTAACGTCCATATCCAACGATTTGTTCAACCGAACCCGTTTCATCAAATCGTAGAGAGTCTTATCGTCTGCGTCTTCTCTTTGCTGAAAGCGAAGACCAATGAGCAAATTGTCGCGAAGACTCCCCGGAAACATATGAGGCTTTTGATTCAAATACACCACTTCACGGCGGTGGGCCACGCTATCTATTTCTGCAAGGCTTTTTCCATTATAGTGAATCGTCCCTTTCGTTGGTGAAAGGGACTTGTTTAAAAGACGAAGCAAAGTGCTTTTTCCACCGCCACTTTCGCCAACAATACAAACGATTTCCCCGGAAGCCACATCGATGTTTTTGACCCGTAAGACATCCTTATATTCTACATCTTTGATTTCAAACATATAGCCTCCTTATTGGTAACTCTTTGAAATAAGTTCGTAACGGCGGGTGTTGATGTAGGAATTCGTGTACTCAAAAACACGTCCGTCTTTCAAAAGGGCTGTGATTTCAACGTGCATTACGGGTGTGTTGGGGTCTATTTCAAGGTATTTTTGATACAGCGGTTTCGCAAACGTGGCTCGAAACCGCTGATTGGCGGTGACTATTTGCAATCCGAGAGTTTCATGAATGTATTCATAAATGGAGCCGCTGACGATGTCTTCCGATAACGGAATGATCGCTTTTGGGAAATACGATTCGTCCACCATGATCGGTTTGCCGTTTTTTTTGCGAAGTCGAATCACTTTGTAGACCGAATCGCCTTCTTTGATGTTCAAGTTCGCGGCCACCTTTTCATCCGCCGGTAAAAGTCCGTATTCAATCAGCGCGCTCGAAGGTATTCCTCCTGCGGTTCGCACCTCTTTGGTGAAGCCCTTGAAAACGTCCATTTTTTTATAGAGCTTCTCATCGGTGGTGAATGTGCCGACGTTTCGCACGCGATAGAGCTTGTTTTGTTGGACAAGATGATTAATCGCTTTCCGAACTGTCATACGAGACATGTTGTAACGTTCGGACAAAGTTCTCTCCGAGGGAATCATTTCATTTTGGCCCAGTTGTTGAATCATGGTTTCCAAAATGTCGACAAGCTGCAAATATTTCGGTTTCATCCCTTCTCACCCTTCCTTGAGGTGTTTGGCCGCGGCATTGTCCAAAACAACGGTGACATCGTCATGACGTCGCAAGACGCTGGCGGGTAAAGATTCGTCAATTTTCCCTTCGATCATATGCTTGACCGCTTTGGCCTTATGCTTTCCGCTTGCGGCAAGCACGATGCTTTTTGCGTTCATGATAGTTTGAATGCCCATGGTGATGGCATATTGTGGCACGGAAGACATGGAATCAAAGAACCGCGCATTGGCCTTTCGGGTCGATTTGCTCAACGCCACTTTATGAGTCTTTGATGTAAACGAACTCCCCGGTTCATTGAATGCGATATGGCCGTTCACACCGATGCCAAGCAATTGAATGTCGATGCCGCCTTGAGCTCTGATAAATTCGTCATAGGCATCGTATTCGGCGTGTTCGTCCGATGGTGGAAAGTGTCTTTGATGGGTTGGGATGTCCACGTGATTGAAAAGCAGACGCTCCATCGTATTTTTATAGGTTTCCGGATGTTCGTCGGAAATGTCCAAATATTCATCCAAATTGAAAGTGCGAACATGAGAAAAAGAGACATTTTTTTGTTTATGGGCCTCAACAAGACGGTGGTACACTTCTTCAAACGTCGATCCGGTAGCGCAACCTAAATTCAAGGTGGTACGGTTGGATATCTCGGTGACTAGGTAGTCACTTATATAGCGAGCCATTTCTTCTTTGTCTTTCACGATTTCTATTTTCATAACGTCTCACCTCGTTCATGTGGTCTATACCATATTATAATGGTCTATACGGCATCTTGTCAAACGCCAAAGCCTTTTTCTTTATTTTGGTTTGACAATAAAAGTAAACGCTTTTATAATAAAAAGTAAGCGTGGTTTATACCACGAATCCGGAGGTGGTTTTATGGCGCAAAACATTCCGCAATCCCACATGCAAATTATTGAGAACGCAAGCAATTATGAAGAGGCCATCCAGATTGCGTCAAAACCGTTGCTCGAAAACGATTATATCACCAAGGATTACATCCAAGCGATGATCGATAGCGTCGAAGAGCATGGCCCTTATATTGTTTTGGCCGACGACTTCGCTTTGCCACACGCTAGACCCAGCGAAGCCGTAAAAAAAACCGGATTGTCTCTTTTGACGGTCAAAGACGGCGTGGATTTGAAAGGAAACACCGTGAAACTTTTTGTGGTCTTGGCCGCAAAAGACAGCACTTCTCACAATGAAGCGTTGCAGTCGCTCGCGGAATTCTTGATGGACAAACAAAACATTCAAGACGTAATCGCTTGCGACAGGGTGCAAGATATAAAAAAGATACTAGACGAAAGGTGGAACTGATATGAAGATCCTAGCGGTATGCGGCTTTGGAGTGGGGTCATCGATGATACTCAAGCTGACGATTCAAAAAGCCCTCCGCGAATTCGGGGTGGATGCCGAAGTCATCAACACGGACATCTCCGATTCAGCGGGACACAATGCGGATGCGGTTTTCTCTTCTCCCGATTTCATCGGCGACCTTGAAAAACGCTTCAAAAACAAAGAGATCAAGCTTTACCCCATCAAAAGATACTCGGATTTGGAGGAAGTGAAAGAAAAGGTTCAAGATTTGATCGATTCTAAGAAGTAACAGCACCAAAAAATATAAAAAGGAGTAGATTGTTTTATGATGGATGCTTTTAGAACATTTGCTGAAGGACTGTATGCATTTTTTGACGGCTTCCCACCGGTTCTAATCGGTCTGATTGCCGTCATCGGTCTCATCGCTCAACGCAAGCACTTTAGTGAGGTCATCCGTGGTGGTGTCATGGCCGCATTCGGTATGATGATCATCATGATTGGCGTCGACGTATTGGTCGGTTCAATTCTCCCGGTCAACAACCTTTACAACGTTGCCGCAGGAGGAGAAGCCGCTCCTGATGAAGTTGGATTCATCACCGAATACGGCGCTGAAATCGGACTGGCCATGCTTCTTGGTTTTGTCTTGCACATTCTAATCGCCATCTTCACCAAGGTCAAAACCATCTTCCTAACAGGCCACTTCCTGTTCTGGATTCCTTTCATCTTCACAGCAATCGCCGCTGGCGTCGGCATGCCAACTTGGGGCATTATCATTTGGGGTGGCGTCCTTTCCGCGCTCTATTGGTCGTTCATGCCCTATTTCTTGCGTCCCTATTCTCGTGCCGTCATTGGCAGCGACGATTTCACGCTTGGTCATCCTTCCGCGATTTTGGCTCTTGTTTCAGGAACCATCGCCAAATACGTCGGAAACAAAGAAAACTCCACCGAAGACATCAAACTTCCTAAGGGCCTTGGTTTCTTCCGTGAAATTTCGATTATGGGTGCCATCATCATCTTCTTGACCTATATCATCAGCGGTTTGACCATTGGCGACGGGTTCCGCGGAGAAGGTCTCACAGACCTGCCGTTATTCCCCTTCGCGCTTGAACAAGGCTTGACGTTCGGTATCGGTATCATCATCCTCCTTCAAGGTGTACGAATCTTCGTTAACGAAATCGTTCCCGCGTTTGAAGGTATCAGCACGAAACTGATTAAAAACGCACAGCCTGCGTATGACGCGCCCATCTTCTTCAACTTTAAGCCTAACGCCGTCATCATCGGCTTCATTGTAGCGTTCATCACATCAACCATCGCCATCGTAATCTTCAACCAATTTGACATTTTCGTGGCACTGATGCTTCCTCTTGTCATTCCTAGCTTCTTCGAATGTGGTATGGCATCGGTTGTCGGCGAAGGCCAAGGCGGCGTTCGCGGCGCAATCATCGGTACGTTCTTCGCATCCCTCGTAATGGTATTGCTTCTTGGTATTTCGCTTTACTTCTTCCAAGACACCATTATGGACTGGATGCTCATCTTCGGCGGTAACGATATGAGCCTTTGGGGCAGCGTCACCGGCGGAATTGCCGAATTCTTCGCTTGGTTGTTCTAATCATTCATGCCTGATCACAAAGACTATTTCAACCACGTTCAAGAGCTTTTAAGGGCGTTCATAGAGAAAGAAGCATCCGCACTCGACGACGCCGTAAACATGCTTTATGAAGCGACGCTCAACAAAAACAACATTTTCGTGTTCGGGGCCTCGCACGCCGGCATCATTAGCCAGGAAATGGCTTACCGTGCCGGCGGCCTCGCCACGGTCAATCCATTGTTGCCATCCAGCCTGATGCTTGACCAAAAACCCATCACATTCACATCAAAGATGGAGAGGTTGCCGGGCTATGGTCGATTGATTGCCGAAAAAACCCCGTTTGAAAAAGGCGATGTCCTCATCGCCCACTCCGTTTCAGGCCGCAATACCGTTATGATAGACTTGGTTATGGCCGCCAAGGAACGTGGCGTGAAAGTCATAGCCTTGACCAACTTGAATTATTCCAAAAACGTGGAAAGTCGCCATGAAAGCGGCAAACGTCTCTTTGAACTCGCCGATCTCACCATCGACAACCACGGCGACAAAGGGGACGCCGCCATCAAATTTGAGGGCCTGAATCAAAAAGTCGGCCCCACAAGCACCGTCATCGGAGCGAGCGTTGTCAACGCCATCGTCGTCGGCCTAACCGACAAGCTCCACAAAAATGGCCACGACGTCCCGATTCTTTACAGCGCGAACCTTGACGGTGGCGACGAACACAACCAGAAAATCTTCAACAAGTACAAAAACAACATCTTCTATCTTTAAAAAAACGGTCAACCGCAAAGGTTGACCGTTTTTTATCAGAAATTGAGACGCACTCGAACATCACATACAAAATTCATGCCCCGCTATGCAACACTGGAGATTAAAACGCTGTAAAACATTAGAATGATCAACCCGATGAATTGATAATAAAAGAGATAAATCGGTTCTTTGTCTTCGGCGTTGCGACGGATGAAATACTCAACGAAACACGAAAGAGCGCCCACTGCGAGAAAGAAATAGGTAAGGTTCACGAACCAGTATGCGACGGACTCCAAAAGATTCCAATCAGAGAACGTAAGAGATAGGTAAAGCAACACCGCCACAATAAACAAGATTCGATTCAGTGAAAATACCATGCGATTGATACCAATGTAGGTTTTCATGCAAACACCTCAACGTCATTATACACTATTTTACAAAAGAAGAAAAAAGGGAAGCGACCTCTTTATTTCTTCAAATTGTGGAAAAGGCCAGGAAAGACGAAAAAGCCCGCATACGCCACAAGGAAATACCGAACGAACTCAAGAATGTTAAAGGCCCACGTTCCTTCCTCGGCCCCCAAAATGCCAAAAAGCAGCCCCAGAAGAATCAAAGTGAGCGCCACAAAAGGGATGCCGACGCCAATACGTAGCGCTTTGATTTTCCAAGGAACATCGATGGAAAAGTTCACGTACTGTTTTTCGGATGAAACAGCCACTATGATGCCAACCAATAGCCCATAAGAACGATAGAAATCTTTGCCTTCAAACAAGAATAGCCCCGCCAAGAAAATAAAGGCCAACACGGAGTAATAACGGTGCAAAGATTCCTTGTCGTTTTCAAAACGACGAAAAAAATATGCATGAAGCAACGCGACGGCAAGGCCTAAAGCGCCGCCAACTAGCACGTCGCTGACATAATGGACACCTAGATAAAGTCGACTGAACATCATCGCCACCGTCAAAACCGTAGCGATCAAAAAATATTTCCATCGTTTGAAAAAGGCCGCAATGGAATAAAAGAGCGTGCTCGAACCTTGTACATGTCCGCTTGGAAATGCGCTACCCGTCGCCGTATCGGGACGGAGATTATCCACCCGATCCGGGTATTCCTCAAAGGGGCGGGGCGCCGCAATGATGTCTTTCAATACATTGTTCAACGTTAATCCGAGCCCAAGCGAGATTGCGAGAAACTCCCCCAACTTTTTGTGGAGCGTCCAATAAATGGTGGCAAGCACGATGATATAAAAATATTCTTCGCCAAGCAAGCTGATGCCGTTAAAAAAGGCATCTGTGAATACGTTTCTTGCACTTTGAAGCCATTCGATGAGTTCTATGCTGAAACTTTTCATGATTATCGCCGTCCTTTGGTTTTATTGTATGCAAAACGTGGTCTTTTGACAATGATAACTTCCAGAATGCCAATAATTGTGGCATTTTCAATATGATAGTGTATAATAAAAATATCCTGTGCGAAAGGAGATTGTGCCATGAAAGACATTGTCAAATTCTTCGACGATTTGCCCTACATTGTGAAAATCATCCTTGCGCTACCCTTTATCGACGGAATTGCCTGGGGGATTTACCGCATCGCCAAAGGCAAGATTGTCCTCGGCATCATCTGGATTCTCGTTGGCTGGGCCATCTTTTGGATTATCGATCTCGCTTCGCTTCTGCTTTACAAAGACATTCGGATACTTGCATAAAGAGGGAACATTCATTCCCTCTTATTTTTTGTGTGAAGCCTTTTGGCCATGATAATGTCGGGTTTGTTCAACCCGTTGGCGTCTGGGATGACGCCAACGATTGTGTATCCACACTTTTGATAAAAGCCAAATGGATGGTCTTTGTAATTTTTAACGCAAGAAAGCTTTTGATAGGTGTCTTGATACAAATCTCCATCGCTCAAGCTGGTCGCAAAACATTCATCATCGGTTCCTAGATATAAGGTCAATACCCCTTTGTTTGCCAAATCCTCTTCCAATACTTCTAACAATTTCCGACCGATGCCTTGTCTTTGCCAAGCTACTTTCACAATCAACGGATGAAGTTCGTAGGCTGCCGGATAACTTGTATCGATGGCGCCGACAAATCCTATAACTTCCTTGTTTATAGCGACGTAAAGAAGGCTCTTTCCTTTTAGAAGTGATTTTATCTCCTGTTCGGACTCTTCTTTGGAATAATGGTCTTCAAAAACATTCGACAGCATGTCAACGCAAGTCTTCGCGTATGCATCGTATGTGCGCAGCAACTTAATGTCCATGTTTTCCCCCGATTCCGTAGAAAAACATGTGCATCAAATCCTTCAAGCGATTTTTATCATGCCGCACATCCACCTTCGTTAAAGACTTGAACAATTCGACATAAACCATGATGGATTCTTCTTCAACCGCCGTGGACACTTCCCCTTCTTTGCGCCCTTCGCGAATCATATGTTGCAAACCAACCACAAGCCGGTTATCAGTATACCACGATACAAGTTTTTTGAGGTCTTTGTCGTTGGGTCTGTAAAAAGTTTGCACCAAATCTTCACTCAATGAATCGATCAGTTCAATTTCAAAGTTCAACAATTTGTTGGCTTTTTCTCTAAACGTGAAAGAAGAGTCGTAGACGATGTCCTCAAAGCGCCTAGTATAATCTTCTAAAAGCTTTTTGACTACCTCGTAGACAACTCGTTCTTTGCAACCGAAATAGTTGTAGATGGTAACCGGGGACACTTTCGCCGATTTTGCGATTTCTTTCATCGTCGACCCGCGGATGCCTTCTCTTAGAAACAGTTCTTCGGACGCCCGCAATATTTCTTGCCGCTTTTTCAAGGAACGCTTCTTGTATCCATCCATACTTGACCTCCCCCCTCTTTCTTTCATTATAAGCCTATCTATGAACAAGCACAATGATTTTGAAAAAGATTGACCCACATTGTTTTCGTGATAATATAAACATAAGAGCGTATGAACAGAAAGTTGGTGTTTTATGATTGATGTGCGAAATTTGACCAAATCTTACGGACCCAAACGTGGAATATTTGATTTGTCGTTCTTTGTACAAGAAGGCGAAATCTTCGGCTTTTTGGGGCCAAACGGCGCAGGAAAAACGACAACCATCCGGCAACTCTTAGGATTTATACACCCTGACAATGGATCGGCTTACATCCATGGACTTAGAGTGTTCGAAGACGCCCATATTATCCAAAAAGACGTGGGCTACATTGCCGGAGAAATTGCTTTTTTCGATCATATGACGGGCGATGAGTTTTTGCGTTTTCAAGCGGAAATGCGTGGAATGAATGATTTCTCACGCTACAACAATTTGATTGAACTTTTGGAATTCAACCCGAAAACCTCCATACGCAAAATGTCGAAAGGAACAAAACAAAAGCTGGCGATTGTGGCCGCTTTCATGCACGATCCTTCCATTTACATTCTTGATGAACCCACAAGCGGGTTGGACCCGCTCATGCAAAGCAAATTCGTTCAGCTCGTTCACAAAGAGAAAAAAAGGGGCAAAACCATTTTAATGTCTTCACACAACTTTGAAGAAGTCGAGCGAACCTGTGACCGCGCATTGATTATAAAGCACGGCGAAAAAATGGTTTTGGAAGACGTTAACGCCCTCAAGCAAAGACAAAGAAAGGTGTTTGTGGTGCATTTCGATACCGACGAAGAACGCCGGCGTTTCAATACGGAGGGATTCACCGTTGAAAACACCCGGAACAACGAACTCGAAATCGCCGTAAGCGGCGATGTAAATGAATTTATCAAAAGGCTTTCGAAGTGTACACTAAAAGGAATCGACATCAAAAAGCAGTCCTTAGAAGAAGTGTTTATGGAATACTACAAGGATGACGAGCATGAATAAAGCCCTTTTAAAGATGAATACCAAGAGTTCTTACAAGCTTTGGATCGTGTTTTTGTTGATACTTCTATTTTATAAGCTTGTGATCATAGGCATGTTCGACCCGGACAACATCGAAGCCATGGACGAGTTCATGGCGCTCATGCCGGAAGAGTTTGTTCAAGCCATCGGTTATCAGTTGTTGGATCTTTCCTTAACAGGCTATATTGGAGGCTACTTCTACACTTTTCTCATTTTGATGTTCCCTTTGATTTTTACCATCATGCTCTCATTTCGTTTAGTCGGAAAGTATGTCGACGATGGTTCCATGGCCTATCTTATCGCCACGCCCCACAAAAGAAGCACGATCATTATAACGCAAGCGTTTTTCCTCCTAATTGCCGTTTTTCTCTTGTTTCTTCTGATGTCGATACTCGGTTTAATCTTTACCATAGCCATGTTCCCCAACCAACTTGCCATTGGAAAATATGCGCTATTGAATGCTGGAGCGTTGAGTCTTTATGTGTTTATCGCCGGATTGTCCTTTTTTTGTTCAACGGTATTCAATGAAACCAAACACACACTGGGCCTGACGATAGCCTTCCCGGTCGGCTTTTTATTGTTCGATATGCTGACCGATGTCAACGATCGGCTTCATTTTTTGCGCTATTTCACGCCATATTCACTGTTCAGTCCCGATAAGCTCTTTCCCGTTGAAACTGCGTTTTACATTCAATCATTGGCCCTTATCCTTATGGGAGCCATCCTCTTCGCGCTTGCGATCCGCATTTTCACCCGAAAAAATCTTACGCTATAAAAAAGACACCTCACGGTGCCTTTCCCTTCCTAAAAGGCGATGACGCAAAGCGTCTCGCTTTTTTTGTTTGAAACAGAGCCCTTCGCATCGCCATAGGAAGATTCAATATCAAACCCCGAGGATAGAAGCTCTTGGCGAAGGCGATCATAAGTGTAAGCCTGATGCCAATTGTGAATCGCTTCAACGTTTCCGTTTTCATCGATAAGGATGAAGCGTTCTAGATGAACGTCGTCTCCATAAGGTATATAGGACTCTAAACAAAGATGAGGTTCTTTTCGGAAAAAGCCGCTTTGTTCTTTGAACCATGTATGAATTTCTTCTCGGTTTAAGAAAGCTTGAGGCGTGAAAACATCGAAGAGGAAACGCCCATCTCGCCGAAGGGCTTGGCGAATCTTATCGAGAAGTTGTTTGCGATCGTCGGGCGGCAACACCGCAAAATCGCAGTACAAAAGCAACACCAAGTCATATTGGTTCGTTTCTGTCAAAGAAAGATAGTCTTGGCAAACAAAGTCGATGCCCGGAAATTGTTCTTTCGCGTAACGGATGGAACGTCTTGAAATGTCTACGCCCTTGACTTTATAGCCTCTTTCTCGCAAGCGTTTCGCATACAATCCCGGCCCGCACCCAAGATCCAAGACTTTCTCGTAGTGTTCGGGCGGCAAACGGCGGGCGATAAAGTCCGCCGAAGCATCCATGAAAGCGGCGGTTCGAGAAGCGGCGTCAACATCAGGGGCAAGGTGCGCTTCAAGCATGCCCTTGCTGATGTGCTCATCGTCCCAAAAATCGGTTGTATGAGGCGCAAACGGCTTAGGCTTATCCAAAAGGTCAAAGAGTTTTTTCACAGGAATCACCTTCCATTTTCAATGCATATCGATAAACATCTTGATAGGTTCCAGCGTCTAGTGCGTAGTTCAAAACTGTCGCCAACGCTTCTGAACGCTTCAAAACCATTGAGCATAATGCGTTTAACGATTGCCACATCGTGGTTTCGCTGTTGTTGTTCTGCGCTTTTAGCATTGTATGCAAATCGTTTTCTCGAAGCGCTTTCGACGCATGCCTCATTGCGTTTCCGGGGGTAAACGCCGGGTCTTTTGAAGCCACTTCCCAACATAGCATGTCAAGCGCTATGTCACGCAGCAATCGCAAGGGACGCTCCGCATAAAACCACTCCCGCCGTTTAAGGCCTTTCACTACATAGGGTACCAGCCACCAAAATGTGTTGATGGCGCTTTGAAACATCTTCTCAGAAGGGATTTTCATCTTGAAATCCACATTCCCGCGGTAGTATTCACGGTTCAAACGATTGTCCTTGTCGGAAACAACTACGCTCTTGGGTTCGTTTTCTAAGTGCCGATTCAGCACCGTAAGCGGACGAAAGGCAAAATCGATGCGATGCCCGTCAGGATAAAGCGCCTGTACCATGTAAACCTCCGCTCTTTCATCCGGGAGATAAAGCATGTCGTTTGAAGTATGGACAATCAATGTCTCGCCAAAAATGCGCATATCCGGCATCGAGCGTAAAAAAGACGCAAAATCTTCGACAAAACAAGCCAAATCGAAATCGGAAAACGCATCCTTGCGGCGATGTTCATCCGCCCTAGAACCGTTAAGTATGGCAGCGCGGATTCTTTCATCGCCATCGATGAACGCATGAATCCTTTGCATCATGTCTTCGGTTGAACGCATGAGGTCACTTCCTTACAATCAGCACGCCGGCGCAATAGGATATCGGCAAAAACAAACTTTTGGGAAAATCCTTCTGAATCGTTTCATACACCCAATAATGTTCGTCTTCGTCCCAATCTTCTTGATGGTTGCGCCGGATTGTGTCATGGTCGCTATGTGTTTCAAAAGCCACATCGCCAATAAGCAATACGCCGTCGTCGTTCAGTCGCTTGCGCAAATCTTCAAGCAAACGGACCTTTTCCTTATGATTCAAGTGATGCAACGCATATGTGCCGGTGATCAAATCGTAAGACTTCCCGGAAAATCCATCCGGCAAGCCCTCACGCATATCGCCATGCAAAAGGGTGGCGTCCGGCAAGCGTTTTTGAGCCTTTTTCAGCATTTCGGCTGAAAAATCCATGCCTTCAACCTTCACGCCGGCGGCGTAAAACTGTTTCGCTAAGACTCCCGTCCCAACGCCAACATCCAGAAGAGTTTTCGGCGCTCTTTTGAGCCCCATCTGATAGATTGTGTAAAGAACGTCGCGATACCCCGCAAAAGGGAACCGTCCGGCTTCGTCCGTTTGTACGACGTCTTTGTCGTAAGATTTCATCCATTCGTCGAATCCTTTTTTAGAAAGCATAAAACACCTCGAAAAGTTGATGGTTTTATTGTACCATGAAAACCTGGCCCAAAAAGAAAAAACATCGCTGTTAACGATGGGTACGCTCTAGTTCTAAGAGCGCTTTTTTATAAGACGTGCCGATGCCAAAACCGCCGATGCCATCGCTTGCCACAACGCGGTGGCAAGGCACCACTAACATCAAAGGGTTCTTGTTCAATGCGTTGCCGACCGCTCTTGCGGCTTTCGGGCGGCCAATTTCAGAAGCGATGAACCCATAGCTTCGAGTTTCCCCGTAAGGAATATTCATGGTCGCCTCATACACCTCTTTCTCAAAGAGAGTTCCGCCCATTTCATAAGAAAACTCAAACGTCTTTCGCAAGCCTTGCAAGTATTCGCGCAGTTGTTTTACGGCAACGATAGAAGAAACAAGATTGCTTGATTTCCCGGCGCAAGCGATAGAATGAACCACACCCCCGGTTTCCTCGACGTGAAGACGCCGGGCGATGTCTTCAATAATGGAAGCGTAGTCGTACGAATTTTGCATGGAATCCCTCACTCTGTCAGTACTTGTTCGACGAAATGATCGACGAGTTCCGGATCGAAATCCTTGCCCTTGCAACGTTTGAGTTCTTCAATGGCGGCTTCTTGGTCCAAAGTGTCTCGGTAAAAGCGGAACGAAGTCATGGCGTCGTATGCGTCGCAAATACGCAATATGCGGGAAATCTTGGGTATGTCTTTTCCTTTTTCTCGTTTCGGGTACCCGGTACCGTCGTAGTTTTCATGGTGAGATAGTATGTACTCGGAAACCTCGGCCAAACGGGGAATGCCGCTTAGAATCCGATAGGCTATTTCCGAATGTCTTTTCACATCAATCCACTCGTATTCACTCAGCGCTCCCTCTTTGTTCAAAATATTCTCATCAAGCGCGATTTTTCCGATATCGTGATAACGAGCCGCCAAATCGACTTTCTTCAGTTCGTGTTCGCTGCAACCGACTGTTTCGGCCAAACGCTGAGCGTAGCGCCTTACATTGTCAGAATGGTCTTGTTCACCGCGATAGCGTTCAAACAGCGTTTTCTCAATCAAAGCGAGCAACCGTTCTCGAACTTTCGGCCCCTCATCGAGCTTATACCGATACATTTTTGCTTCGGCAAGTTTGTATAGGGCGGAAAAATCTTCGTTGTCTGTTTGCATGGTCGCCAAACCTAGCGAGATGGAAACTTCTACTTTGTCAACGTGTATTTGCTTCGATTCTGCTTTAATGGCTTTCATCACTTGTTTTGCGTCTTCCCGCGGAGTATTCGGCATCAACATGATGAATTCGTCTCCCCCTATGCGGCAAAGCGTGGAGTGTTTCGGCGCGTGCTTCTCAAGAAGGTTCGCCGCGGTTTCGATGACTTGATCCCCGACTTGATGGCCGAACGCATCGTTTGCAATCTTCAACGCGTTCAAATCGGACAACAAAACACTGAGAGGCATTTGCGCCTTTTGCGTGATGAACGGAATATTCTCTTCGTAATAACGGCGATTGTGCAATTTGGTGAGCTTGTCCCGGTAACTGAGAAAATCTATGGTCTCTTCAAATTTTCGTTCTTTGCTCAAATCAATGAAAATCGAGGCGGTTTGTCCCTTCTTCGGAGAGAAAACCGAAATACGGAAATACTTTTTCAACGGGGCGAAATAGCGGGTGAAAGCTTGCGCTCCCCCAGATTGAGCAACCTCTTTATGGATATCCATATAAGGCGGTTCATCGGTGTTGAAAACCTCATCAACGGGTTTCCCGCGAACGTCTTCGACTTTCAAGCCGGTTTGTTCCTCGTAAGAATCATTAGCGTCTACTATGCGATAATTGACCGCTTCGCCGTTTTCGTCGTAAATAAGCTCGTTGATAACAAGCGCTTCTTCCATATTCTCAAAGAGCGAGCGAAACTTTTTCTCGCTTTCCATCAGCTCGTCTTCAACGACTTTGCGATCGCTAATGTTGGTGTCCCATCCTTGATAACCAAGCAAATTGCCATGCTCGTCGTACAAAGGGAACCCTGTACTCATCATCCAGACAACGTCTCCGTCCTTGGATACCATGGGATTTTCAAAGCCCGTTACCAATTCTTCGGTCTCTAAAGTTTTCGACACGACTTTCCGCACCTCGGAGGCTTCTTTGTCCGGATGCAAATCCCAAACATGCCGTTTGCCGACAATTTCATCGACTCGATAGCCCAAAATTTCTTGAACGTTCGGACTCATATACGTATAGCGACCTTTTAAGTCGAATTCCCAAATAATCGTATCGGTTCCTTCGGCCCAACGGCTGCAATCCATATTTCTAAGTCGAAGGGTTTTCTTCTCTTTCACAGCGTTTTCAAGTTGTTCACCCATTCGAACGTTCACTTTCCAAAAATAGAGCAAAAGAAAGACGACCACCCCGGTGAGTCCGTAACCAAGCGCAAGCAAAAGTCTTCCGACTCGATTCGTGTCGATGGCCGCCAATATAAACATTCCAATGAATGCGTAAAACACTATGAACACAAGCATCGCATACGTTCTTCTACCGTTATTCCGCATGAAGCCACCCCGTTTCCCGTATCTTATCATTATACTACACTTTGTGCGTTTGAAAAAGAAGCGGTGGTCAGCATTGAGTGGACAAAAGCGTGTAAACATCCATTTTTAGAGGTTTTTTCAAACAAAAAAAGTCTCTTGTGAAAAGAGACTTTCGGGGTTTACTTTGGCAATTGTTTGAACTGTTTGCGCAAAAATATGTAATGGATAATGACCCATATGGCATAGAAAACGATGAACTGCAAAACGCCTTCTTGCAAGGAGTACTGATCGCCTGATAATAAGCCGTTGATAAGAACGAACACCGAAGTGGCGATCAAGCCGGGAACCCAGATGCGCAAGTGAAGAACTTTGCGGCTTTCCGGGGGTGTCATTTGTCTTTTGCTCATAAAATCGCCTCCTTTTAAGTCATTGTAACAAACGAAATCTTATTATACAACAGGCAGTAGCGCCGCCGCAAGTAAGAAATATATAAGCAAGCCGGTAATGTCTTTAAGCGTTGTGATGAACGGATTGGCTCCCGCCGCTTGATCGAGGCCCAACTTGACCAAAACGAACGGAACAAAAAACCCGAGTGCCGTGGCAATGGTTATGGTAAACGCTAAAGCGACGCCAATGACAAAAGCCAAATCGGCCGCATATTCCAAATCGCGTTGCCACACAAAAACGATGAAACCACCGAGAATGCCAAACACAACTCCCATGGAGAAACCAATCCCCACTTCACGAAGCCATTGTTTCATGAATCGTTTAAAATCAATTTGGCCAAGAACTACGGCACGTGTGAAAATCGTTGCCGATTGCGTTCCGACATTGCCACCCATATCCATAATGACAGGAATGAAAAAAGCCAATGCGGCAATCGCTTCAAGCGTCTCTTCAAACTGCTCAATGAACATCCCTGCAATCATGCCTCCGAACAACGCCACAAACAAGAACGGCATACGAATTCGCCAAACCTGCCATAAATTCCCGGTGGTGAGCAGTTGACTACGGTCGATGTCTTCTTGGCTGCTACCGGCGAATCCCGCTTTATCAAGCGCTGATTCCAAAGCTTCATCTTCCAAAACGTCCATGGCGTCGTCAACCGTGACGGCGCCCAACAAACGACCTTCTGTGTCAACGACAGGAACGGCAATCATATCGGAATCCTGCAACAATTTTGCGACATCTTCATCTTTCACGTCATAAGTGACCTTGATGGGATTTTCGGTCATGACATCGCCCACCAACGCCGCCGGTTCCGCCGTGACCAAATCCTTTAGCGAAACGACGCCTTCAAGCTTTCTACGATCGTCTGTGACGTAAATATTGTAGAGGGTTTCAATTTTTTTGCCAATCTCCCGCAGTTTTTTCAAAGCGCCTTCAACGGTTTGATCTTTGCGAAGCCGCACATATTTCGGCGTCATGACATGCCCGGCCGTACCGCGTTCATACCCGAGAACCGTCAAGGTCAAGTCCTTTTCTTTTTGCGATAGGGAGCCGATTAGACGCTTCGCGACTTTGGCGGGGAGTTCGTCCATCAAACGGGCGCGGTCATCGGGTTCTAATCCTTTAAAGAATTCGACCGCTCTTTCATCGGCAAAATTTTGCACGAGTTCTTGCTGAACTTCAACTTCAATATGTTCAAAGACTTCAAGCGCCTTCTCCTTGTCAAGAAGACGGAACACCACCACTTGATATTGCGATTCGAGCGCTTCAATCATATCCGCCAGTAAAAAATCTTCCATGGCGTTGATTTCTTGTTTTAACGTTTCCGTTTCGTTCGCGTTCACCAATTGACGAATGCGGCGCAACAACTTGATTTCTTCTTTGTTCATACTATCGCCCTCCTTTTGTGTTCGATCCACAAAAAAAGCCCGCCTCAACGGCAGGCCAATGACTATCAAAGATAACCACCTTACCTTCGTTGAGTTTTGGCACTATACGACGTAAGTAGCTACATTAAACATGCCTTAAATCGGCAATGTTTGTTGACCCGTTGGCATCTTTCGACATTTCCGGGCAGCAGCGTATGTTCGTATAGGAGCCTCGCCTAACGTAAGCTATGGATTTTTCGTTCACATTATATAATAATAGTATGTTTCATGCAAGCGGCACAAATGTTTGAACGAATGGAGGAATCTAAATCGTTCTTCCCGCCCCATAAAGGGGAAGAGAAGGAATGTCTAAAACCGATGGACATTGTCAAAACGAGTTTTGATCATTTGAGAAAAGTAGTTTTCCATGGTTTTCATGATTCTTTTGTCTGTTTTGAGATTTTTGAGTTTCTTCATGGTATCACACTCCTTTGTACGGTCTTGTTGAACCCCGGGTTTCTGGGTCATGAAAATTTCTTTCATCTATTTTCATATTATAAATGTAAACTACTTTCATGTCAAGAGGTGTGCACGAAGCTTCGATTGAACTTTAGATCATCCCGGTAATATCCTTCAAAGAATTTCAACACCGGATGCAGCATGCTCGTTCGGACTTTCTCTTTGTCCAACAAGGTCTCGCCGTGTTTTTCAAGCCCCAGATAATGGGCTTGCTGTTTACGCATGTATTCAAGAACGCTGTCCCTTTTGGGGAACCGTTCCAACAAGGACTGATAGTAATCTATGGCGGTCGACTCACCGTATAAAGCTTTTACCACGGGAACAATCCGAAACGACAAAACTTTCGCGATTTCAAGACGTTCTCGGAAAAGGACTCTATTCGTGTAAAGGGCTTTTACCGCTCTCTCAACGCTTTGCGGGAGGGTTTCTTCGTCTCCCGACAGATGACTCATCAATCGCTGATGCACCGCTTCGTATGTGAATAATCCGTATTGCATGTTTTCAAGCCTGTCTTCGATTCCCCGGTCTAAAACCGACGCCAAATAACGGGTGTTTTCACGATAGCGCCCGGGGTTTGATGCATAAATATACGATTGATAGAGCTGCAAAGCCGCAAAGAAATCATTCTTGCGAACATAACGGTAAGCTGGAAAATCGCCAATGGCCGCTTCGTTTTCAAAAGAAGACAACAATACGATGAAAAAGGCGATAAACATCACAAAGGCGCTCACATAAAAACTCAATATTTGCGCCATCCCCCCGGGGAAATACGCCGTCACAGCTAAAAACGTGCCTACAGCCATAACAGCAAGCAAAATGGAAGCGATGGGGCCAAAGATGATGGCTCGAGCGAACGCTTTTCGCACACGATTGAAGTTTTGTTCATCGATGGGACCCTCGTAATCGGGAAACACGACGCCTCCGAAGAACGTGACGATGTTCCAACGAATTTCCAAGCGCCACTTGTTCTTCCTTTTGATGAAAAACAAGAAAAAAACAAAGATTCCCCGACAAGGAATCCCTTGGAAATAAAACGCGAGAAAATGGCCCATTTCATGAACAAAAAGCGCCACAAAATAGACTATGAAAAAAAGCGGAACCAAAACCCGCCAAGAAAGACCATGCGGCATAAGCGAATGGCCGTAATAAGTCAAATACCCCAAAACGCCGCCAACGGCTACAAGCAGAAGGGTTTTTCCAAGTCGATACATCCTATTTCTCCTTAACTTGACAAAGATAGACAATCACTTTTTTCGAGAGCTTAAGACTTTCAAAACAAGGGAAATGCTTTTGCAATTCTTCCGAAACTCTCTCCTTGAAGGCAAAATACTCTCCTCCTTCAAGTCTTTCGGCCACACGTATCGGCAACGACGGCGTAAAACTGTGTTCATAAAACACCACAAAATTGCGGCTTACACGTTTCATTTCGGCATACATTTTAAGCCGCTCTTCTTCCTTCAGGCCATGCAACACGTAAGAAGATACCGCAACGTCAAAAACGTCGCGCGCAAAGGGCAACCCCTCCAAAACATCGGCCCCGTGAATGGTCACCGGGTACTTGTGCAACTTTTTCTTTGCGATTTTGACCATATTCGGCGCGGCATCCACGCCATGAACATAAAAACCCCGTTCTATGAGGGCGTGCATCAACGCGCCCGTTCCAAAGCCGACATCGAGCGCTTCGCCTTTAAAATCCGGATAGCGCTTTTGCATTTGCTTGAGGAAATGGCGGTACTTTCGCAATTGAAACCGATAAAACAAACCATAAATCGGGGCGATGCGATGGAACAACTTGACGTGGTTGTTCATAAGACCACATCCTTTTAGGGATACCACCATCATAACAAATTCTTCCGGCTTTCGAAAAAAGTACGCCTTCTATACCTTGGAAAAAGTGGTTTCATCCAATGAATACAAAGTGTCGATGACATTTTCGATAAACGTGCGATCATGGGTGATGGCGATGATCGCCCCTTTGAAGTTTAGAAGCATCTCATGCACTTCCGGAGCCGAAAGCGGAGAAAGGTTCCGGGTTGGCTCATCCAGTAAAAGTACGTCGTTTTCGTCAAGAATCATTTTCAAGAAATACAGCTTTGCTCTTTGACCGCCGCTCAACGATCTTGTCGAGACCGTCATTTCTTCCCGTTCGAAGGCTAAAGCCCCCAACATCTTTCGGGCCTTGGCTTCCTTTTTGCGGTCGTAATCGGCGTTAAGAAACTCAAGCACCGGAACATCTTCGTTCAAGTCCTCATAATCTTGGGGCATATACGCAACGCTGATGTCGTCACGCGTTTTCAGCTCTTCATACAAATCCGCCATCAACGTGCTTTTTCCCACGCCGTTTTTGCCGATGATGGCAACTTTTTCAGGACCGACTATACTCAGTTCGATATCTTTTGACAAAACCCGATTGTCTCTTTTCAGTTCTTTTCGACGGTAATCAATCACGCGTTTGCCTTTGGGAATCGAGACAGAATCGGAAAAAAATATATCGATGTGGTCTTCTTTTTCAGGGATTGGAATGAAACGGTCTTTTTCTCTTTCGATGTTTTTCTCAATGCTTTTCATATGCTTGATTTTCTTCTTCAACAATCGGGCTTTGGAGGGATTGCGAACCGTCTGGTCCTGCTCGTGCGCAACTTTTTGATAGATCTGTCGGAAACGCTCCATTTTTTTCTTATAGTCCGAGCGTTGCTTGCGAGCTTGCATAAGCTTCGAACGATATACACGGAGCCGCAAATCCCTATATTCTTGATAGCCACACCATTCCGAGTAGGTCTTCGCTTTTGTCCGTTTTTGCACGCGCTGCAAGTGCACGATGCCGTTGGCCGTGTTTTCAAGCAACTTTTCATCGTGTGAAACGAAAAGAATCGGCCGGTTTTCGGTTTGAATGAACGATTCTAAAAACAATATGGTTTCAAAGTCCAAATCGTTTGTGGGTTCGTCCAGCAAAAACACGTCGACATCTTGAATCAAAAGCTTGGCCAAATTCAGTTTGACGAGCTCTCCGCCACTGAACTGAGAAAGAGTCTTATTGTCGTGGTAGCTTTTTTCCGAAAAAACAAGACGTTCAAAAACTTCGCTCAGATGCTTGAGATTTTCATACCGTTCATAACGAATTGGACCATCCGGAGTATCCTTCACAAAATAGTCCTGAATCCGACACTGATTCCAAGTTTTGCCTAAATCTTGTTCCAAGTATCCAATGGTCCCACGACATCGCATTTCTCCGAAAACATCCACGTGGGTTTGCAAATCACGGTCAAGCAATGCTTTGAGCAATGTGGATTTCCCTGTCCCTTCATGCCCGATTACGGCCACTTTATCGCCACGGTTCAAGGTGATGGACAACTCCTTGACGAGTTCGAACCCGGTCTTTTTTAGTCGAATCGAAAGGTTTCGTAGTTCCAACATGTCTACCACTTCCTTGGTGTTGAATCGTCTATCAAGCGTAGTATACCATGTTTCCCTCATAAAAAAAGACCCAGGAGTTGCACCAAGGTCTTCAAGACAACGTTCTACCATTAAGCTGACCGTGAAACGTCCTTCAAGTTGAAGCGTTTTTCTCATAAAATGTGAACGTTTTTACTCTTGTTCCGCCATGGATATATGAAGCATTTCGCCAAGCGCCGCCACAACCGAGGCAAAAGCTGCGACAATTAAGCCATAAGCGTGTTCCCAATCAAGGTTTTCGTGTATTTCATCGGCTCCATGGACAACTTCGACATAATCCGGCAAAAGGAAGAAAAGCACGGCCGCCATCACAAACATCGCGAGCGAAAACAAATTCCCGCTACACAAAATCAACGTCAAAAGACCCGCAATCAATGGTGAAAAATAAGCGGCCATCACAATATAGTTGACTTGCAGCTCCGCAGCGTCCAAGTCAAGGAAATACCCATTGTCGGCCAAAGTGGTGCCAACCGCAATTTCAAAGCCCGTTAGGGTCAAATTTTCGGGTTCATAGTATAGCGCCGGTGCAAAGATAGAAAGTGTCGCCAACAAACCAAAAACAAAGATGATCAATGGAACAATCTTTTTGACGGTTTCGTTGCGCATGCACAACACCTCTTTTCAACCGTATTGTACCCTAACAACTTAATGAGTGTCAAAAGATATCGCCAAACAAACGTACGTTTTATGGGGCCTTTTGACGGCGTTTAACTTTACTCCGTACGATATATTTTTTATAATTAAGGTAGCAGGTTCCAAGAGAAAAAAAGGAGGGCTCACATGACTGATTATTTCGAAGCTGTGAAAACAAGACGCTCACACCGTAATGTGAAACCGGAGTCGCCGGTTTCCGACGACCGTATTCAAGAGATTGTCGAATTTGCCGTCAAACACACGCCAACGGCTTTCAACGCCCAGGGTGGCCGTGTTGTTCTCGCTTTAGGAAAACATCATGAAAAAGTCTGGGATATTGTCAAAGACGCCTTAAAAGAAGTGGTCCCGGAAAAGAAATGGGACAAAACAGCCCAGAAAATCTCAATGTTCAAAGACAGTTACGGAACGGTTTTATTCTTTAACGATGAAAGCGTGTTGGAAAAACAACAAGAGAAAATGCCTCTTTATGCCGACAAATTCGCTCTTTGGGCGGACCAAACGCAAGGGATGTTGCAGCATATTGTTTGGACAGCGTTTGCCACCGAAGGAATTGGCGCATCCTTGCAACACTATAATCCATTAATCGATGAAGCGATTCGTGATTATTTCAACTTGAACGAAAGTTGGACATTGCATGCACAAATGCCGTTTGGCGCCATCAAAGAGGATCCTGGTGAAAAATCCTTTGAGCCGTTAGAGAAACGGTTGAAAGTGTTCAAATGATGAATGATGAAACGATAAATAAAGGGAGCGCAGACGTTCCCTTTATTTTTGAGCGGTGATGACAAGCGCGAACGATTCGTGTTTTGAATAGGGGCGCTCAGAAAAACCGTCGTACAATCGAATGTCTTTGAAGCCTACGTGCTTAAGAAGTTTTACCGCGTTTTCAGAATGCAGAGGATATAGAGCGACGTCGTCCTTGAGAACATCTTGCTTAGTAGTCAGTTTCGTGTGGAACACAACTTTGTCTTCATACAGCGAATATCGTCTTTCTAAAGAAACTTTTGGATGTTGTATTTTGGGAAGTTCGCGAATGTCGTAACGATAGATTCGATCGTAGTTGACCATTTGAATTACGAGGCTTCCTGTTCTTTTCAACGCATCGTAGAGCCTTTGAAAAAAACGTCCAATCAAGGCCTCCGAAGGCAAATGCACTAAAGAGTTGCTGATGCAATACATTCCATCATAAGCTTCATATGCGCGTATATCTTCCATACGTCCTTGTTCGAAATCCACCGCGACGCCCGCTTTTTCAGCTTTCATTCTAGCGCGTTTAATCATGGGCTTGGACAAATCTATACCTTTGACATGATTGCCATCTTTCGCAAGAGCAATGGCGTATTCGCCTGTCGCACAAGCAACATCCAACAAAGCACCCTTAGGCAAATGTTGTTGCAAAAAGCGAAACGTCGGTTCTTTCTTTGGAAAAATATAATCGTACGATTCCGCCATAGCGTCATAAACCATCGTATCACCCTAAGCAATAAAATCCTTTTCGTGGTTATTTTTTATATATAATGCATTCTATCACGGAGGCCGGGTGGGATAAAGCGTTTCACCTAGTCTCTATCCATGTTATCAAAGAAGAGAAGTGTTCGATTGGCCCTTTGACACACAACAAACAACAGTTTTGTCTTGTTATATAAAATCGGATCAACCGTCGGATCCGATTTTGTGAATGCGTCGATACTCCCGCATGGCCGCAACAATCTCATTTTCGGTCAAATCGTGACCTTGTTTGTGCCAATACAGATGAACAGACGCTTGACAGTGTTTCAGATGGTTCGTCAAGCGAATCGTATCTTTTTTTGACGTCATTGGATCGTTTTGGCCGGCTCCGACAAAAACATCCACATTTTCCAAGGAAGGCTTGGGAGGTTCTTGATAGGGGGGCATCGGATGATGCAAAAATGCGCTTTTAACGATGCCTCCGTGGCGAAGCAACAGACTCAACACAATGTTTGCTCCGTTGGAATACCCTATTGCGGTTGTCTCTTGGAGTAAAAACTCGTATTTATTGGATAAATTTTTGATCGTTTCCGCCAAAACATCGGTTCGGTGAATTAAGTCCTCTTCATCGAAAACACCGGCGGAGTGACGCTTGAAAAAGCGTTTCATACCCGCTTCTTCCACATCGCCTTCAAAAGCGACAATGCTTGCTTGAGCATCGAGTTTTCGAGCCAAAGGAATCAAGTCGTTCATGGACCCACCGGTGCCATGAAACAACAATAAAGTCCGGGAAGAGGCTCCTTCTAAAAAGTTGTACCTCATACTTTCACCTCATTTAGGGCGTCTGAGTGTGAAGGTCTTGCCAATTTCTGCATACTCTTCTCCACCTAAACGGGCCACCAATTTCGGATCCTTTCCTTTGTCTATCTCTTCATTCAAGTGTATGCGTTCGATTTTGCCTATAAACAAATCGCCTTGGACACGACCGTGGTTTTCTAGGGGAATCGCATGTTTCAATGTGCATTCGAAACGTATGGGAGATTCCTTGATGGCGTCCACTCCAATGACCTCACTAGGTGTCGGCGTCAAGCCCGAACGCTCGATTTCGCTTTCATCCGAAGGCAGATTCGCCGCGGTTTCGTTAATCGCTTCAACGTTGTCCAAATCGACAAGATGCACCACGAATTCACCGCGTTCACGAATGTTTCGGCTTGTATCCTTAAACGCCTCATCCGGCCTGTTCACCGCGACGCTAAGAAGCGGCGGGGTTGAACTGACAAGGTTGAAAAAACTAAAAGGTGCACCATTGAGCGTTCCATCTTCGGAAAGTGTACTGACAAAAGCGATGGGCCTTGGGACCAAAACCCTCGTCAACAAACGATAAGTGTCTTTGGGTGTCAGCTTGTTGGGGTCAATGGATTTCATGATTGACATACGCATCCCTCACTTTCAAAGGCTTCAAATGGTCGGATATTTTCTTGCGATGTCGTTCGTAGCCTTCCGGCAAAGTCAGCGTTTGCGCCAATTTGTCTTGAGGCTCGTCGACATCAAACCCGGGGCCGTCGGTGGCGACTTCTAAAAGAATGAATCCGCATTCTCTAACATAAATTGACCGGAAATATTTTCGGTCGATAAAAGGCGTGACGTGATAATTTTCAGCCGTAAAGGCGTTTCTAACTTCTTCTTGTTCGATATTGTCGCTTGCACGAAAAGCAATGTGGTGAACCGTGCCCACGCCCATTTCGCCCTTTGCGGGAGGGGTTTTAAGAATGTCGATAGTATGGCCGAAATCGCCATCGCCCACTAAACGCCACATGTCTTTGGTTTCATCTTCTTTTTTAAGACCCAACACTTTTTTCAAGAGCCATGCGGTAGAGTCGGGATTCTCAGAGTAAAGCACCGCCCCCGCAAAGCCTTTGATGGCTACATCCGGTGTGATGTCGTCAACACGCCAGTTGTTGTTTAGGCCGCGTTCTTGTTCAACGAGCTCAATTTGCAACCCATCCGGGTCCTCAAACGCCAAATACGTCTGATTGAATCTTCTATCGAGCGAATACTCCACATCAAAACGATGAAGCCTGTTTTTCCAAAACCCCAACGATCCTTTAGGAATCGCATAGACGGTAATGCCTACTTGCCCGCTTCCGATTTTGCCTTTCGACGCGTTTTCCCAAGGGAAAAACGTGATGTGTGTACCGGGTGAAGCGTCGGCGTTGCTGAAATAAAGATGATAAGTGTAAGGGTCGTCGTGATTGACCGTTTTTTTGGTAAAACGCAAGCCCAACACACCTCCGTAGAAATCCAGACCCTTTTGAGGATTGCCGGAGATGGCGGTGATATGATGAATGCCTTTTGAACGCATAATCAAGTTCCTCTCGAATAAGTTCTCCTGTCCGTATGTTATGGATACTCATATTGTATCTTTAACCGTTTTATCCTGCAAAATATATGCAACAAAAAGGCATCCGTCTCGGATGCCGCTTTCGATTACTCGTATGGTGGTTCTTTCGCCAAATCCCGCAAGGTTTCAATTTGTTCGTGTTGACCGATGACAATCAGTTTATCGTTTGGATCGAGCATCTCCTCAGCGCCCGGATTGAATCGGAAACGTTCATCCTTGTCTTTGCGGATGGCCAAAACAATCAATCCGGTCTTGGAAGAAATCCTCGCTTCTTTCAGCGGCTTCTTACATAAAGTGGACTGTGGGCTAACTTGTATTTCCTCCAAATCCAATGTGATGTCTTCGGTGTGGATGATGCTATCCATAAAATACGTGATCGAAGGTTTTAGGAGCATGGCCGCCATTTTTCTTCCCCCGATTTCATTGGGCGATACCGTATGGTCGGCGCCTGCTCGTTTGAGTTTTGTGTGGGCATTCGGCTCAATTGCACGAGCGACGATGTTCAACTGAGCGTTCATTTGTCTAGCGGTCAATACAACAAATACATTGTCCGCATCTTTGGAAAGAGAAGCCACCAATCCCGCGGCTTTGTCGATGCCGGCGTGTTGCAACACATCTTCGTGCGTCGCATCCCCCATGATATAGTTGTATCCCATCTCTTTTAGTTCCTCGATGGTTTCCGGATCTTTATCAATCACTACGAACTTCTCGGCTCGATTTTTAAAGGCGTTCATAATGTATTTTCCCGTTTCACCGGAACCACAAATAATATAATGCCGATCCAAAGCTTGAATGTCTTTCTCCATTTTCGATTTCCTCCAAACTTCATAAAGGTGGCCTTCTTTGAAAAAATACCCGATTCTTGAAATTACAAAACCAACAGTGCCAACGCTTGTGATGATGAGAACTATGGAAAATATTTGCGCTGCCTTGGTCATTTCGGCAACTTCTGTGTAACCCACGGTAGAAATAGTGATTATGGTCATATAAAGACCATCCAAAAAAGATAGATTCAACAAAATCATATAACCAAGGGTTCCAAAAGCGGCCAAGGCAATCAAGAACAACAAAAGATACGCTATTTTCCGGGGAACGGCCATCCTACCACCCTCTCTTAAAGCGTTCCAAAATCATGCTTTTAATTCAAGCAGTGTAACGCTTTCCACGTGAGACGTTTGCGGGAACATGTCAAATGGCATCACGCTTTTTACACGATAGCGTTTCGAAAGTTTGTCGATGTTTTTCGCAAGTGTACTCGGATTGCAGGAAACATAAATCAGCTTGGGAACGGGATTGGAAATTAAAGAGCGAATCAAACGTTCATCAAGACCCGTTCTAGGAGGGTCAAACACGGCGACATCTACCGCTCGTCCTTCTTTTTGCATGTTTGTCACAAAATCCACAGCGTCTGCGTTGACAAACTCCACATGCTTCATCTGATTGCGTTTTGCGTTTTCTTTAGCGCTGCGGATGGACGCTTCATCGGAATCCACACCGATGACACAATCAAACATTTTGCCGTAATAAAGAGCCATAGCCCCGCTTCCGGTGTATAAATCAAGCAATGTACGCTCTTTAGACGGGTCAAACAAAGTTCGAACGTATTCGTACATGTTTTGCGCTTCTTGGGGATTAAGCTGGAAGAAGGCCTTGGGATTTAAAGCGTAATGTATGTCGCCGAGCTTTTCTTCGATGTCCGCTTTACCTGCCAGAACTTCAAACGTCTCCCCGAATACTTTACGGTTTTTCACATCGTGATTCTTTGAAATCGCAACGCTTACGACATCAGGCAATTCTAATATATCATTCGCGGCTTTAAAGAGAACCTTGTTAAAGATGGTGATAACGAGCGTCACTTGGATTTCGCCTGTGGCTTGCGAACGACGAGTCACCAAATGTCTGAGCATGCCGCGCATCGTTTTCTCATCAAAAGCGCGAATATCGTAACGGTCGCATATTTCAAGGACGCGTTGATTTGTGTGATTAATCTCTTCGTTTTGAACGGGACAATCCAAAACCTCAACGAGCTCTTGGGAGTTTTTCTTATACAATCCCGTCACGACGCCTTGATTGGTGTTTTTCACCGGCATTTGCGCCTTATATCGATAATTCTTGGGCTTCACAATCGGATTGAAGGGATGAAACTTCACAGAAGAAAGTGGCAAGTTCGTATATCGCTTGAACGATTGTTTCAGCAAGTCTTCCTTCAAACGTTGCTGTTCTTCGTAATCGACATGCTGAAGTTGGCAACCGCCGCATACTCCGTAATGTTTGCAAAAGGGGCGGCGGCGATAAAAGGCTTTTTTCCGAATGTGCTTCGCTTCGGCAACCGCATACCCCTTATGAAGGGATTTGATTCTCACAACAACCTCTTCAGGGGGCATGACGCCGTCCACAAACACGGCCTGCCTTTTGTAAAAGCCAATGCCTTCACCGTTGATGCCGATCGTTTTGATTGTAATAAGCACTTCTTGATTGATGGTCAATTTGGTTTCCATCCTACACCTCTTTTAATAATGGTTTTTCATGCTGTCTACAACCTACAAGTTTTGTCCGCGCAAATCATTTAGGCAAAAAAGCGAATAATAACATAAAGCGACAAAACAATCAGGAGGAGAAAGACAATTTTCACAAGAATGCGGCGGACAAGCATCCGCTTTCACCTCGCATTGTTTCAGGATACTTAAAGTGTATCATAGCCATGGGCTTACGGCAACGAATACCTACGGGGATTCAGAGGGGACATGAAGCAATCGTTTTGCATAAAACCGAATCATAAGCGCTCCCAGTGGTGCGGTAAGCAAAATGCTCAACACCGAAACGGCCAAAATCACTTCGCCTCCTGAAATACCCAAAGAAAGAGGAATGGCGCCAATGGCCGCTTGAACAGTTGCTTTCGGCCAGTAGGACATGACAGAGAACACCCGCTCGTTATTGGTAAGGCCGCTTCTCCATGTAGCAATCCAAACGCCGAAGCTACGAACCACCAATCCCCCGAATATGATTGCAAGACCGACAACCCCCGCAGAAAGGGCTACGACAGGATCTACCTCGGCGCCTACCAACACGAACAGGGAAATCTCTGCAAATACCCAAATTTTGGTAAACTTGTTGGATAGGCGAGGTCCGAGTACGCTCTTTCTTTCAACGATTGTTATGCCCATGGCCATAACGCCTAAGAGCGACGCAATCATGACAACATCCTCGAGGGCTCTTTCAACAATCACCATAAACATGGCGATCGCCATAATCAAAACCACTTTACGGCTGTCGCGCATATGCATTTTCTTGAAAAACCACACGAGCAAAACACCCAACAACACGCCAAGGGCCACGCCTATGGCGATGGCCAACGGAATATTCAACAATTGCAACCCGAGATTTGTTTGCGTCCCAAGGTATAACCCCAAAAATGTCGAAAAGAAGGTAATGGCGAACACATCGTCCAAAGAAGCGGCGGAAAGAATCATAACAGGAATTTTTTTGTTCATGCCAATACCTTTGTTCATCAATGTTAACATCGCCGGAACCACAACGGCGGGAGAAACGGCAGCTATGATAAAACCCAATACTCCGGCCTGCAGAAACGTGAAATCTAGAAGCCACATCGCCAAAAGCACGACGGCGAACCCCTCAAATATGTTGGGAAGAATAGAAAGAGGCAACACTTTCACTCCAACTTTTTGAAGATGTCTTCTATTCAAACCGAACCCCGCTCTTAGCAGTATGATAATAAGCGCAATCATTCGCAAGTCATGAGAAATGGCCATGAGATCTTCCCCAAGCAAATCAAATCCATAAGGCCCGATTATCATGCCGGCAAGCAGCATTCCAATTAATCCCGGGAGCTTCAGTCGCTCAAAAAGCAATCCTCCCGCAAATCCGAAAAATAGCAGTGTCGCAAGACCGGTCAACATGTACAACATCCTTTCTGTCCATGAAAAAAACGCCTACGAAAAAATCGTAGGCGTCATCAGCTTCTTTAAGCGGTTAAGGGCGAACGCCATCGCCACTAAAAGACATTGTACCAAAAAGCTTCTTCAAACGCAACTTACGGCTGCATGGCTCCGAAAAAAACAAGCCAAGCAAGAATCGTTTTCGCCGCGAGGCTTAACACGATATACACTCGTTCACCGTACAAATAGTTCTTCCATTTTCCCTTGCCCAAGTATTGAAGGACCATATTGACAGGAAATGTGTTGAAAGCGACGAAATACGTCCCTACAATGGCCCAAACAAACCAGGGGACCATGGAAAATTCGCCCGTTCCAAACATATAAAGCAAAATAACAACCCAAGGCGCGACACCGGCGATAGACCCCCAAATAAAGGGACCCCAATTGACTTCGTTCTTATCTTTGCCGGCGTTCAGCTGTTCCATGACCAATCCGAATAGGTTCATCGATGCGTTGACGACAAATATCAACAACAACGACGCGATATCATACACCCCAAACAGCGTAGCGATCAAAACGATCATAATCGAGGAACTAAGGGCATACTCAAACCAGCGGAACTTGTTGATGCCTTGCTGCAAGTCATTCTCATAAATCGCGTTGGTTTTACGGGGAATCGCTATCAAAGCGTGCGCCAAGGCCGAAATCAACAAAAAAAGCGCGACAAAAATCCCAAACGGCAGTTCGAAAAGGTCCCGCGTCGCCGTCACAAGGGTTTGCTGTTCGGTATCGTAACGCAAGTAAATTTGGGTAATCGTCGGCGTAAACTCTCCAATTTGCTGAATGACCGTGGTTGCCAAAACAAACATAATCACGCTTTGAAGCAGGTGCAAACCACCCATGATGAGATTGAATCTTCGTAAATACGGTAAAGTGATTTCTTTCATTTCACATCCTCCTTATTTTTGTGTAGCCATTATAGCATTCACGACGTTGAAACGGGGATATAATGCATTGGCAAAACCCCTTGACACAACTCCAAATATCCTGTATTATTTGTTTTAGTAGTTACTTAATCAAAAGGAGGGTCATTCTTGGAAAACTTATTCGCATCTTTACGGATTTTGTCCGAAAAAAGCAGATTCAATCTGGTACGCTTGTTGCTTCAGCATGACTATTGCGTCGAAGCCTTGGCCAAACGCTTGGAAATGAGTGAATCTGCCGTCTCACAACATCTGAAAGTTCTACAGGAACACGAACTAGTCGATAGTGAGCGGAGAGGTTATTACGCACATTACAGCGTACGCAAAGACCGTTTGAAGAAAATCGGCGAGAGCATTCTATCCCTTACAGAAATCGAACAAGAAAAAACGGATTGTTGCAAGGGAGAAGAACACAAAGAAAAACACCATGGAAAACATTCCGAAGAGGATTGCTGCAAGGGCGAAGAACGCAAAGGTGAAGGCCGCCACAAAAATGCTGAAGGTGAATGTTGCAAAGGCCACCATTGATGCAATTGCATCAAAAAGACCACGCTAAGTGGTCTTTTTATTTGGATTCTATTTCCAAAAGCATGACGCTTTCAATATGCGATGTTTGCGGAAACATATCATAAGGTACGACGTGTTGGGCCGCATAACCGGCCGTATTCAAGACGTTCGCGTCGCGAGAGAGGGTGGAAACATTGCAGGAAATATAGACAATCTTTGGAATCTTCATGGCCATGACGGCTTGCAAAAATTCCTTTTCACAGCCTTTGCGAGGCGGATCGACAAACAATATGTCAATTGAATCGTTTTTTAGCTTCAACAGAATTTCTTCCGCTTTACCATGTATAAATTCTACGTTGTTCACATCGTTTTCCTTGGCATTCGTTTGAGCGTTTTTGACGGCTTCTTTCACGCTTTCAATCCCTATAACCCGTTGGGCTTTTCGCGCAATCGGAAGGCTTAAAGTGCCAATGCCGCAATAGGCGTCGACAACCGTATCCGATTCTTTGATTTTTGCCATTTTCAAAGCTTGCTTGTAGAGCATTTCGGTCTGAACCGGATTCACCTGATAAAAAGAGCGATGCGAGATTTTGTACTCAAAACCGAGCATCCGGTCTCGCAAAGCGTCGTGGCCGTAAAGGGTTTTGCTTTTGGAAGAAAGCACAATGTTTTTCTTGCTAGAGCTGAAATTTTTGACGATGGAAACGACATTAGGGAATCGTTCAACGATGCTTTCGACAAGCTGTTCTTTGCCTGGAAGACGATTGTCGTTGACAATGAACGTCAAAGAGATTTCGTCGTATGTTTGACTTTGGCGAAGCATGACCCCCTGAATGGTACCTTCATGTTTATCTTCGTCGTATACGGACACATTGTGCGTTTGAAACAAGGTTTTTAAGTATCGCACAATTTCGGAAAAAACCTTAGGGAAAATATGGCAGCGTTTTAAATCGACAATGTCGTGTGAACGGTTCTTGTATAGGCCCGCAATGATTTTTCCTTTGCTTTTCCCAAAAGGTATGACGGCTTTGTTGCGATAATAGTAGGGGTTGTTCATGCCGATAGTGTCGTCGACTTTGGTTTGAATGTGACCGATTTTTCTTAGCGTTTCTTTTACCCTGTGTTTTTTAAAGGCAAGTTGCATCTCATAGGCCATATGCATGATGTCGCAACCGCCGCATTCAGCATAATGCTCACAAATAGGAACTTTGCGAAAGGGCGACTCTTCTTTGATTTCCACCAATCGGCCAAACCCGAAATTCTTGTTCACTTTTACAATGCGTATCAACGCTTTTTCCCCTTTTAAAGCGTCTTTGACAAACACGGGGAATCCGTCAATTTTGCACACGCCCATGGCGTCGTGTGTCAAATCGGTAAAAGTTACTGTGTAAAATCCGTTGTTTTCAACCACATTCGCACCTTCTTTCGCCGTCATTTCAAACGATATTTTTTCGCAAGCCCGCCACCGCTAGTTTCTCGATAATTCGCGGGCATGTCCCGTCCGGTTTCATACATTGTCTCAACGACCATGTCGAAAGGAATTTTTCTGTATTCGCTTAAAGCAAGCGCCAAGCCGCTAGCGTCGATCGCACGCAAAGCGCCCACGGCGTTTCGTTCTATACAAGGGATTTGCACATACCCGAGTATAGGGTCGCACGTTAAACCCAAATGATGTTCCAAAGCGATTTCTGCGGCGTATTCGACTTGATTGAGGGTTGCGCCGAAAAGCGTGGCATGAGCGGCGGCCGCCATGGCACAAGCGCTGCCCACTTCCGCTTGGCACCCCGCTTCGGCACCGCTTATGGATGCGTTATTTTTGATGACGTTTCCGATAACGCCTCCGGCGGCAATCGCTCGCAGGATTGCTTCGTCCTCAAATCCGTGATGCTTTTGCATCGCGTAAAGCACCGCGGGCATCACGCCGCAAGCACCGCAGGTAGGAGAGGTAACGATGGTTCCGCCGCTAGCGTTCATCTCGCTTACGGCAAAGGCGTATGCGCTCACTTCTTGTGACAGCGTAAAATCTCTATTCTCACGCTTGTACAAAGTTTCCATCAAAGTTTTGGCTTTGCGTCTGACACCAAGTTCTCCGGGCAATGCCCCGTCAATGGTAAGACCCTCAACGGCAGAGGATTTCATCGCGTTCCAAACCGATTGCAAATGTTCTTGAATCGAAGACTCTTCAAAACGAAAAACATAATCCGCCAAAGAGATGTTCTCCTTACGGCAATAATCGTATATTTCTTCAAACGTCTCATGAGGATACACATCCGGAGTGTTGCGGTTGTCTTCACCAGCAATGCGAATCGAGCCACCGCCAACGCTATAGACGCGCATACGATGTGCTGCTTCACCACGGTCCAAAGCAAAAAGGTCCATCGTGTTCGGGTGTTCATCGACAAAGTCTTTGCGAAACTCTATCTCAACATTTCCTAAGACCTGCTTGATGACACAATCGGTCAAATGCCCTTTTCCCGTAAGCGAAAGAGAACCGTACAAAACGACTTTGTATGCGGATGCCGGATGCCGCTTTTTAAAGATTCGGCAAGCTTTTTCGGGCCCCATGGTGTGAGAACTCGAAGGGCCTTTGCCGATTTTGTATAATTCCGTAATCGATTTCATACTTCCTCCAAAAATACCTTCTAAAAGTATTATACCATATATTGTCCATTTGAGGGGAAAGGGGCTTTGAATCTCCATTTTAAGAAAAAAGTGAACCTACGGCTCACTTTTTTACCTTAAAAACTCATTTTGACATCTTGGCGCTTGCTGGGTTCCGCTTCAAAGAACGGCTGTTTCTCCATGTGAATCTGTTTGGCGACAAGAATGGTGGGGAAAGAAACAATACGCGAATTCAAACGGCTTACGTTGGCGTTGTACATACGCCTTGAGGCTTGCAGATGTTCCTCTACATCGCCGATGGAACGCTGAAGGTTTGTGAAGACCTTTTCCGCTTTAAGATCGGGATAGTTCTCCACGACAACGTTCAAGTCCGCTTGAACTTGGTTCATTTTCTCCATGAATTCTTCCTTTTGTTTGACAGTCATTTCATCGGGCATGTTTTGACGCCACTTGACAACTTTTTCAAACGTTTCAGCCTCGTGCTTGGTGTACCCCTTCACCGTGTCGACCATTTTGCTAAGCACATCGAAACGCTTTGTCAATGCGACATCAATGCCCGATTCGGCTTCGTTGACCTTTACTTTCAAACGTCGAAGACTGTTCATCGTGGCGATGAACCATACAACCGGCACCAAAAACAATACTGCAAGAATAATAATGACAATGACATAATCCGGCATCTTTACGAATCCTCCTTAAATATATTACGGTTCAATTTCAAATCGTCTACCATCTCATAAATCATCTCAACTTCGTCATGAATCGACTTCAAATAGCGGTCGTCAATTTTGCGGAAGGGACGCAAGGAAAAGGTTGAACGGTTTTTGTGCAATGCAAAATACAGCTTGTTGTCAATGAAGGAAAAGCCAACATTCCCGGGATTGTCTTTTTCAACCTTCATCAACGATTCCATGAAATGGGGCGTCAAAATGTAAAACGCCGTGTGTTCTTTCGTGGTATACGTTTTGAATTTCTTGTTAAAATCGACAGACTCAAGATCAACTTTTTTATACTTTCTTGAACTTCTCGGTCGATAACGCTCGAGAACCAAAACACAACCGTCAAAGTTTTTGTTAAAATCAAATTGAAACACGCGGCCTTTGAAATAGGTCACATACTGCCTTTTTCGCCGTGTATTGCCTTTGCTGTCGGTATACGTCCGGTATTCCAAACGTTGCAGGTGAACATCGCTTGATTCAAATTTTATACCGTCGATAATGCCATGGAGATAATCGTAACTATAGAACCTGTCGGCTTGCTCAATAAACTCCGATCGGTACACATCAATCGGCTGCAAGCCTTGCACACGGCTGAATCCTTTTCTCGGGACAAATTCGCCGTTCTCAATCAAATCGCTTAAATACGTTTTTAGAAATTCTTGTTTGAATTTGCGTTGCGTCCATTGGAATAAACCGATGCCAAAAAGCACCAGCAAAATCCCAATAATCAAAAATAACGCATAGAAAGTCATGTATTCAAACGCAACGTTTAAAACCACAAACACAATAATAAACAAAAATCCTGCAACAAAGCCAATTTCAGCCATGTTCTTCCGTTTCTGATATGGCGCCAAATCCTTTTGCAAAAAACCCCTCCATCTATACAAAACCCTTTTATTTGCTTGTATTATACCACATGCATAAAAGAACGGGAAAGCGGTTTTTCGCTTTCCCGTCAAAAAGAGGATTTTTCCACACATTTATTCTACAACTATCCAGACCCGATCGCCTTCTTTGCTTTCGATATTGACGAGTTCACCTTCGAGGCCTTGTTCAAGCATCTCAAGTATTTCTTCAACATCAACGTCCGCATCGGCAAAGACTTTTTTGTTGTGAAGCTTTGTTTTGAATGCGGGCAGCAATTTAGCCAGTTTTACAGGGATTTTGACATCGACTTTGTCGCCGTCGCCACTGACTATGTGAATTTTTAGCATCTTGCCAATTCCATTCCTTTTTACTTCTGCTTTCGGTTTATCCTCAGACGTTCCTTGCAGATTTTCTTTCACATCTTCAAAGCTCGCTTCACTGTTGGAAAGTTTGTCCAACCACATCATAGCGTTTTTCATTTTTTCCCTTCTTTCTTTATATTTTTTTTATCGATTGACAGCGCGTTGTTGAATTTTGCGAAGCAATTTTTTGTCTCGCAATACGGCTTCCAATTTAAGCGCCTCTAGCACTAATGGGATTTGATACATCGGATCCACATCCTTTCAATATTTTTCTTGTGATGTGCGGATCTTGGGCGATTGGTCACGGTTTTGTTGATGCCTTTTTGGAGCGTTCTTTTTCATCTTGAAGGAGCTGCATTTTCACTTCGTCATAAAACAATACGGTATTCAACATTTTTTTCACCTCATTTTAGAATGTTTGTTTTAACGTTCAGTTTCGTTGCGAGCTTTTTTGGTTCAAATTTTTTTCTCTAAGAGAAGATTCGATTTTGATTGCGTCAAGCACCAATGCGATTTGATACATAGAATCCACTTCCTTTCATAGGTTTGTTCATAATTCACTGAGTTTAACGATGGTTTTTGGCTTTTTTTGTACGGGCTTTTTCTTCAAGAGCAAGGTTGGTTTGAACTTCGGTGTATAGAAGAATTGTGTTGAGCATTTTCTTCACCTCTTAATTTTTTGAATTCATAGATTAATTTTGTTGATTTCATGGTTGATTTTCTTAATGTCAACTTCATTTTATACTGGGTAATAGTGTTTGTCAAGATATTTTTAAATTTTTTAATTTATTTTTATATTTAATTAAAAAAGCGCTTAATTTTATTAAGCGCTTTAAGTAATGTGTATCGTTTTTTACTTTTTACTGTTCTAACTTTCGCTCGAAAGCTCGGTAGGCCGCCAAAGACAGGATAAGTGGATAAATGACGCCGATTAGCATATATAAAACAATGGGCATATTGTGTTCGTGCGATAGCAGATCTCCCTGCACCAACAATCCTTTGACGGGCCAAAACGTTGGGAAAACGCCCAAAAAGTATTGCTTGAAATCTTGCAAGTTCTCCAAAACCACCAGCGCCGGCAACAAAGCGAAGATTCCAGATGTCTTCATGTACGCAAAGCCTTCGATTTTGTTTTTGGCAAGCGAGGCCAACAACAAGGCGAACACCGGCGTGAAAAACCCCGATACAAACGCGAATAGTACTATGGAACCCACCGAAAAGGAATCCCAAAGATTTACGCCCGCAAAGGTATAGCCGTCGCCGCTCAACATCTTTGTGCCAAACAAAATCCAAAACGCCGCATTGACACTCAACAAATATGCGTACGTCGTTTTAAAAAGAACATAGCCTCTTAAAGAAAGCGGAGTGACACGAAGTGTGTCCAAAGTGTTTTCATCTCTATGGTCCAAAAAACTGAACCCCAAAAGCGCCGATGTCACAAACGGAGCGACGGATGCAAAAACGACGATTACAACCAACGAGGCGGTTTCCTGCCCTCCGGTCGTGCCCGCGTAATTGTCAATCAGTACCGGGATAACGAACGATCCGAGGACAATCACCAAAAGCGGGTACAATAACAAAATCAGCGTCATTTTGTCTCGGACAATGTTTTTGAACTCGTAAAGAAGCATGCGCATGTATTTAGACATCCCAATCACTCCCGTACGGCTTTTTCGATATATTTCGGAAACACTACGAATCTAGCTAGAGAAAACGCCAGAAGGAACAAATATGCGACGCTCACAACAAGAAGAGTGGTCGATATGTCATAACCGAATGAAAAATCGATCAACAAAAACGAAGCGTGCGTCGGAGAAGCGATCAGCACAACCTCCCAGATTCCATCGAACAAATCCAAAGCGTAAAAGATACTAGGGAACGCGAAGACAATCATATATAGCATCAAAGTCGCAAGCAACGCCGGAAAATCTTCGACCAAAACCGCAATGGCGTATCCAATCATAGCGTGAGAAAGAGCGATTAGAAGCGTGAAAGGCAGAAGATACGCGAAATTGACAGCGGCGTCGAAAAAGAAATACGCAAGCAATCCGATGAATAGAGCGGACTGCAAAGCGATGTAAACGGCGCTAACGAGTTTGCTTGCGATGATGTATCCCAGTTTCGAGGGCGTGATCATTAAAGATTTGAGTGTGTTTTCCTGTCGTTCATAGAAAAGCCCGGCTCCGATTAACAAAATCGTCATCAGTGATGCGTCCATGAAAATGAACAAGGGCACAAAATCCGCGGCTTGGTCGCGCCCGATGAGAAAAAGCACGAGAACCCATAAGACAGATACGCCAAAGCCCACTTGAACTATGTTATACTTGATCAAACGCTGAAATTCGCCTTTAAGCAAGACCATAAAATTACTCATGGATTTTCTCTCCCGTCACCTTGATGAATATATCGTCAAGGCTTGTCTCGCCGCTATGCATGGTTTCTATCGTTCGATTTTTCACGATGTCCATAAAGCGCTCGTTTTCGCCTAGTTTGTCTAAATCGAAGGTTTCCAGTTTCGTTTCGGAATTTTCATAATATTCAACCGAGAGTTCCCTTCTGCCGTATTTGATTTTCAAATCGCGGGGCGTCGAGATTTCTCGGATTTCTCCGCCACTGATAAAGGCGATGCGGTCGCACAGTTCTTCAACATCGTTCATCAAGTGCGTCGAAAGCAGCACTGTGCCGCCCGATTCTTTAAACTCCCGTATCATGTCTTTTACAATGCGGGCGTTTTTAGGGTCGAGGCCGTTGGTGACTTCATCGAGAAAAAGAATCTTCGGATCGTTCAAAAGCGCTCTTACGAAATTCAACCGCATTTTCATGCCCTTGCTGTATTCTCCGACCCTTCGATCTTTGTCTTCATACAATCCGACCCTTTTCAAAAGCGCTGCAACGTCGGCGTTTTTCTTGTAAAGACGCTGAAAGAAAGCCATATTCTCCGCGCCGGTCAATTTGGAGAAATGCACGGGCAACTCAAAGCCGACGCCAACATCCTCAAAGAAGGTGTTGTCGTATTCTTTCAAATCCTTGCCAAGATACTCGATGCGCCCTTCATAATTCTTAAGCAGTCGTGTCAAGATTTTTTGCGTCGTGGACTTTCCGGCGCCGCTTGGCCCTAACAAACCGAAGATTTCCCCTTTTCGTACGGCAAAGTCGATGCCCCGTACCGCCTCGACACCATTTTTTTTGTAGGTGAAACGCAACCCTTCGACTTCAAACACTTTCTCCATGTTCCAAACCTCCGTATATAAACTAGTTTTTTATAGCGCTTTCTGCCTTTGAACTCAATCTCCAACATTTTGGAAAACGTTGCTTTTAAACGGTCGGGACAATGTGACAGCATTGTCATTTCAAGTTAAGTATATCACGTGGGCAGTCCGTGTCAAGAAAATGAGCGCCTTTCGCGCATGCGCGAAAGGCGCTCATCTTTATAAAGTGGCTTTTATTTCAATAATCAAATCGCGTAGCTCGGCCGCTTTTTCAAAATCGAGATCTTTGGCGGCTTTGCGCATCTCTTTTTCCATGTCCTCAACCATGGCGTGTCTTTCTTCCTTGTCCATTTCGCTAAGTTTTTTCGTTTCCTCGTCTTCGCCTTTTTCAAGCCGGATGCTGATAGAAGCGCGCACATCTTTTTTGATGGTTTCCGGTTGAATGTTGTATTTCTCGTTGTGCGCCATTTGAATCTCTCGGCGACGGTTCGTTTCATCGACCGCTTCCCTCATCGCGTCGCTCATTTTGTCGGCGTACAAATACACGGTGCCGTTGACGTTTCTTGCGGCCCTTCCGATGGTTTGAATCAAACTTCGGGCGCTTCGCAAAAATCCTTGCTTGTCGGCATCCAAAATGCCGATAAACGACACTTCGGGAAGGTCCAAACCCTCCCGCAGCAAGTTTATGCCGACCAACACGTCGTAGACTCCAAGACGAAGGTCGCGGATGATTTCGATGCGCTCAAGCGAATCGATTTCCGAATGCATATAGGCGACTTTGATGCCGAGTTCTTTCAAATACGCCGTCAAATCCTCGCTCATCTTGATTGTCAACGTCGTGATAAGAGTGCGCTCGTTTCGTTTAGAACGTTTTTCTATTTCTTTGACCAAATCGTCAATCTGGCCCTCTTTGGGCCGGACTTCGACGTAAGGGTCCAAAAGGCCCGTCGGACGGATGATCTGTTCGACGACGTCGTTAGACCGCTCAAGTTCGTAATCTCCCGGGGTGGCGCTTACGTATACGACTTGATCGATTTTTTCATAAAACTCGTCAAAATCGAGCGGACGGTTGTCTAAAGCGCTTGGAAGACGGAACCCATAATCGACGAGCGTTTGTTTGCGGGAGCGATCGCCGTTAAACATTCCCCTGACCTGCGGCAAGGTCACGTGCGATTCGTCGACAATGAGCAGGTAATCGTCCCCGAAAAAATCCATGAGCGTCGAAGGCGTTTCGCCCGGGCCTCGAAGCGAAAGATGGCGCGAATAGTTTTCCACGCCTTTGCAGGTGCCGATTTCCCTGAGCATCTCGATGTCGTATTTCGTGCGTTGTTTCAAACGTTCCGCCTCAACGAGCTTGCCTTCTTCATCAAATTGCTTGAGTCGTTCTTCGAGTTCGGCCTCAATTCTTTGGATGCCCTCTTCGAGCTTGTCCTTGTTGGTGACGAACTGCGTCGCCGGAAAGATGGTCACAACGCTTTGGTCTTCGAGAATTTCTCCGCTTACAATGTCGATAGAGCGGATTCTTTCAATCTCATCGTCAAAAAACTCAACGCGGATTCCTTTGTTTTTCTGATACGTCGGAAGGATTTCGACCACATCGCCTTTCACCCGAAACGTACCTCGTTTGAAATCCATGTCGTTTCTCTCAAAAAGCATGTCGACAAGTCGGTCAAGAAGGTCGTCTCTGTCGTACGTTTCCCCGGTGCGCAAGGTCAACGTCGCATCCCGATAGTCTTCGGGGTCGCCGATGCCGTAGATGCAGCTGACGCTTGCCACCACAATGACGTCGTCCCGCTCCAACAAGCTAGCGGTCGCGCTGTGGCGCATCTCGTCGATTTCGTCGTTGGTTTGCGCGTCTTTTTCGATGTAAAGATCGCGGCTAGGAACATACGCTTCCGGCTGGTAGTAATCGTAATAAGAAATGAAATATTCCACTCTGTTTTCCGGAAAAAACTCTTTGAACTCCGAATAAAGCTGCCCCGCCAAAGTCTTGTTGTGGGCCAACACCAAAACGGGTTTGTCAAGACCTTGAATGACGTTGCTCATCGTGAAGGTCTTGCCGGTGCCCGTCGCGCCTAGAAGCACTTGTTCTGAGACGTTATTTCGCACGTTGTCGACCAATCGCTTTATGGCTTTTTCCTGGTCCCCTTTCGGGGTGTATTCCGTATGCAGCTTGTAAGGCATGCCATCACCTCGATTTCCTAGTCATTTTATCATAATTTCACAAGTTGTGATAGAATATACTCACTTGGAGGTGATGTAGGTGAACCCGCTTCTTATCGCGATTGACGCAAAGTTCATCCATACAAACAACGCCGTGAGGCTTTTAAAAGCGAACAGCGCTTTTGACGTCGACATCGCCGAGTTCACCATCAAAGACTCCATCGACTCAATGCTCGATACTATCAAAGCCAAAAAACCGCTTTTTGTGGGCATTTCAACCTACATATGGAACGTTGAGATTGTCCGGAACCTGATTAAAAAAGTAAAAGAAGAATGCGAACTTCCTATCGTCTTAGGCGGTCCCGAGGTAAGTTATGATCCACACCATTTTCTAAACGCGGCCAATGCGGACGTTGTCGTCAAAGGCGAAGGCGAACACGTATTCGACGACGTCGTTCGCCACTTCAAAAATGGCCAAAGCCTTGGCAATACGCCAAACATAGCCATGGTAACCCCCGAGCGCATCGACACTCCGATTCAAGAGATTGACGATTTAAGCGGATTGAAACTGCCGCATTTCTTTGAAGAAGACCGCGAACACATCCCGCATAAAATCCAATATTTAGAAAGTTCCCGAGGTTGTCCTTACCGTTGCAGCTATTGCCTTTCATCTTTGGAAAAAACGCTCCGCTTCTTTGACATAGAATCCCTAAAGAAAGCGATTTCCCACCTCTCGAACCTCGGCGCCAAAACGTTTAAGTTTTTAGACCGTACATTTAATGTTTCAAAGCACGCCCTGCCCATCATAGAGTTCATCATTGAAACGCACCGTCTTGGCAGCGTGTTCCAATTCGAAATGACCGGCGATACACTGAACGAGGAAATCGTCGATTACATCCACACCCACGCTCCAAAAAACCTCTTTCGATTCGAAATTGGCATCCAATCCACAAACGACATCACCAACCGGCTCGTTGACCGCAAGCAAGACAACGAAAAGCTTTTTCGCGTAATCCGTAAAATTCAAAAGGAAAGCGTCATCGACTTGCATTTGGATTTGATCGCCGGTTTGCCAAAAGAAGACCTTCAAAGGTTTTCCAAAACCTTCAACGAAGTGTATGCGCTAGGCGCCAAGGAATTGCAGCTAGGGTTTTTGAAATTCTTACGCGGCACAAAAATCCGCAAAGAAGCAAGCCGTTTCCACTACCGTTTTCAAGAGCGTGCGCCATATGAAATCCTCAAAAGCGAAGATCTATCACCCGCAGATCTTCAACGCATGAAAAACGTCGAGGCGGCGTTGGACCTTTTCCACAACAAAGGCTACTTCCGCGAAACTTTGTATCAAATATTCAGCGCCCATTATGAAAATTTCTTTGAATTGTTCGAAAGGCTTTATCAAAGATACACCGCTTCGAACCTTCCTATAAAGGGCTATCAGCTTCATACGCTCTACGCTTTCATTGAGACGTTCTTAAAAGAAGACGGCGTAACACAAGATTGTCTTGACGCGTTGAAACACACGTATCTCTCGGTGCATAAAGTGAAACCGAAATGCTATTTCACAAAGATTGAAGACAAAAAGCTTAAACACAAACTCTTTGAGACGTTGCAAGAGAAAACCGGGATTCCGGTTCACGACTTTTTTAAACACGCTGTCGCCACAAAATACAAAAGCGGTTACCTAATCGCGCTTTATAAGAATCATGAAGTTTTCCTATACACCCTATGAAAAGACCGCTCGAGCGAGCGGTCTTTTGTTAACGATGCAACTTGACGATGCACCGATAAACGTCTTCAGCGGTAGACTGGGCGTCCCAATCGTTAAAAGGGTCGCAATAGGCAAAGACGCTGCCGAAAATCAAGGACTCTATGCTTTGTCGGCGTGTTTGGTCGATGCTTCCATTAAGCGTTCCTTCGTCAACGCCTTTTTGAAAGATTTCCATCATCCGGGCTTGGAAAGCGTCCATAGTCTTTCGCATTTTCTTCATGAGCAATTTCTTCTTGTGCTCCGGCAGGAGCGCAACATCGGGGTGATGAGTGAATTCTTGCAACATGCGGTTTTCCTCAGAAAGGTCAAGGAGTTTTCGATAATGGGTCAAGAAGGCTTCTTTGAAGGTCAACCCGGCAAACGTCTCCCAATCGAGAAGCGCGTCTTCGTATTTTTCCATCAGAAGCATCAACGCGCTTGTGATCATATCCTCTTTGCTTTCAAAATACTCATAAATGGTGCTTTTGCCGATATCGATCTTTTGGGCGATGTTCGATATGGTGAGTTTCTCGCCGCTTGTGGGTGAGTTCAAATGCTCCAAGACAGCGTTCAACACGGCTTCTTTTTTTTCGGAGGGCTCTCTGGAAGTATCCCTATTCATTGAGGCGTCCCTCCGTCTTACCGTTTTCGGGCAAGAACAGCACAATGGTCGCAACCAACGCGGCAAGGACAAACCCGATAAACGCATAAAAGTAGTTGCCAACGACAAGGTAATAAATTGTCATTCCGATGGCGATCAACCCTGTGGGAAGACCAAACACATACCGCCCGTGCAGCGTGAGGATATGGTACATAATCGGAACCAAGAAGATGGTCAAAAACGTGGCGTAGAACAATCCGCCGATTGCGGTGATGGCCATGGGTTGAGTCAACTCGGCCCCTTGGCCAAAACCGATGGCCAAAGTCGTCAACGCCAAGATTGTGGTCAAAGCCGTCATGAAAATCGGTCGCAAACGTACTTTTCCGGCTTCGAAAATGGCTTCTTTGAGTTCATAGCCGCGCGCTCTTAGTTGATTGATGTAATCCACAAGAACGATGCCGTTGTTGACGACCACCCCGGAAAGAATAATCAGTCCGATAATTGCGACTATGCTTACCGGCATGCCAAGTACATAAAGGATGCTAAACCCGCCGGTAAAAGCAAGAGGAATGGTGAACATAATGATGAATGGATAGGTGAGGGATTGGAACTGCGAAGCCATAATCATATACACCAACAAGATTCCGATAGTGCCCACAAGGATTAACGTATCGATAGCGGCCATAATCTCCTCGTCTTCACCAAGGACTTCGTAATCGTAACCCGAAGGCAACTCGTAATCGTCGAGCACGGCTTCTATATCGCGGGCCACAATTGACGTGTTGTGCCCGCTGGCGATGCTTGCGTCGACGGTAATCGACCTAGCGCCATCCACGCGAGTTATGCGGGTATATCCGGTTTGAACGCCCACTTCGGCGATGTCTTCAAGCAATATTTCCGTACCAATCGGGCTTGTGCCAAGCGAAAGGCCGCGGAGTTCGTCAAGGTCTTCTATGCTGGTTCGCTTGCTTTCGTCTTCGTCGTAAATATACAGGTTGTAACTGCGCCCATTCATCGTGACGTTGGTGATCATTTCGGGTTCGCTAAGGTATTCGGCGACTTGCTGCAACACTTGCGCCACCGTAAACCCGCGTCGTATCGCAGCGTCTTTGTCCACGGTGACTTTGATTTCTTGTTGCGGGATGCCAAGGCCGGAATCCACATCGGCGGTGCCTTCGACATCCTCTAAGAGATCCGCGAGTTTGACGGCTTCTTCGCGCAGCGTCTCAAGCTCGGGCCCTTTCAAACGAACCTGAACGCCCTCGCCAATGAGCGCGGCGGCGTCGGCTTCCGTTCCCGTAACACTGCTTTCAAACATGTCGTAATCCGTTTCAAGCAACGTTTGCACTTCTTCCGCCATCTCCGCAGTGGACAACCGGCGATCGTCGCGCAACACAATATTGATGTTGGCACTATTTTGAGTGCCTCCGGTGAACCCAAGCATGGCAAACTCTCCACCAAGGGAAATGCCGATGGTTTCTATATCGTCGTATTCACGCAAATCTTCATATAGTTCATCAAGTTTCGTTGAAAACTCCTCAAAACCCATCGGTTCCTCGGCCGTAATCTCTAAGGTGGCTCGCAAAGTTCCCTCATCCGTAGGCGGGAAGAACTGGAATCCTCTAGAAGTCGCTAAGAAGAAAGAAGCCACGAACAATCCGAGCACAACGGCGACGACGACGGCTTTCACTTTGAAGAGGCCTTCGAGAACTTTGGCGTATGCGCCCTTGATTTTTTCAAAGAACGGTGTCGTTTTCGGCTTTACAGGTTCTGAACCTTCTTCATCTTCTTCACGCAAGATTCGGTTGGCAATCGTGGGGACAAAGGTCAACGCAATCAACAAGGAAGCAAAGAGGCTAAAGGAAATGGTCAATGCGAGTTGCACAAAAATTTCACGAATGAAATCTTCAATGAACATAATTGGCAAGAACACACCGATTGTGGTCAACGTGCTGGCGATAATCGCTCCACTGACCTGATGGGCGCCGCGTACGGCGGCCTCCTTATTGGTGGCGCCGTCTTTTTTCATCCGGAAAATGTTTTCAATCACCACAATACTGTTATCGACCAACATTCCAATGCCTAACGCCAAACCGCCCAATGACACAATATTCAGCGTCATACCCGATACATAGATCAAAATAATCGCAAAAAGCAAACTGATGGGTATGGCCACGCCGACAATAAAGGTCATACGGAAACTCCGCAAGAACACAAAAAGCACTATGATGGCCAATATACCACCGATAATCAGATTTTGAACAACGCTACCGGTAGCCATGTTGATGTATTCGCCTTGGTCCAAAAGGACGGTCACTTCAAAATCGTCATCTTCTTCGGCCAACTCCGCAAATGCGGCGTGGATGTTTTCGGTCACATCGGTCGTGGCGTAATCCCCGCCTTTTTGGATACTGACGGTCAAGGCGTTTTCTCCGTTCACTTTCGAGTACTGACGGTCACGAGCGTCCACAAAATCCACTTCGGCGATATCGGAAACCGACACTTTCGGGAAAGAGATCGGGGCCGGAATCGCCGCGGTGGACAAATCAAAAACGGTCAGTTCTTTGATGTCGTCCAAGCTGCCCAAATCGTCGCCGACGCGAACCATGTATTCGGTTCCGTCCACCTCAATGAATCCGGAAGGAAAAGCGAAGTTCTGAGCTTGCAAAACGTTGCCTACATGCTCTTTGTCCAAGGTCAGTCTCGGCATATCCTCAGGAAGAGGAATTCCGAGGTTTTCCATGATGGTTTCCAAATCGTCCCATTCTTCCTCAATTTCTTCGTTGTATTCATCGATCGATTCTTGATCGAGAGTCACTCTAATCTCGGACTCAAACGCGCCGGAAATGGTCAAGTTCGCGACGCCGGGAATGCGTTCCAAACGAGGAGACAACGTGTTTTCCGTCCATTCGGTCAGCTCCTCAAGGTCCTTTCCTTCATAAGAAACGCTAAAATTCATGATGGGAAGCATTTCAGGATTCAATCGCAATATGGCAGGATTTCCCGCTTCATCAGGCAAATCGTCCAATATCAAATTAAGGTTTTCACGCATCTCGACTAGAGCAGTGTCCATATCCGCATCGGGAGCGAACTCCAACATGACCATCGAATAGTTTTCTTGCGACTGTGTCGTCACCTCGCGAATATTCGTCGTAGTCTGAAATACGTTTTCTAGTGGTACCGATACGTTTTGTTCAACCTCATCGGGGGTCGCGCCGGGGTAGGTCGTCACCACCACCGCATAAGGAATGTTCACATCGGGAAACAAATCCGTCGTCAAACGGTTAAACGAAACAACCCCAAAAACGATGACCGCGACAACGACCATCAAAACGGTAATGATTTTATCCACGGAAAAATTGATGAATTGTTTCATGACCACACATCCTTTGTTAGAAAAAATACCCGACCGAATATTCGGTCGGGTATTATTATACCATATCAAAGTCGATTTAAAATGGATATTACTCTTTTTCGCTCACGTCAACCGAAACAGAGCCCCGTGTGGTGCGTGCGCGCAGTCTGTCAACTTCAAACTCCTGATCGTCGTTGGCGTATGTGATTGAACCGTTTGTTGTCTACAAATCGACGTCAGAAACATACACATTACGCAAGGCAATTTTTCCATTTGTCGTTTGTACATTCAAGGCGTTTCCGGGCAACGACGGTTCGTTCAAATCTCGCAATTCAACCCCACCGTTTGTCGTTTGCAAATTGTAGCCATCGGCCGACAAACTATATAGTTCGATAGTGCCGTTCGTTGTTTTTAAATCCACCGTCGTTTCAACCGTTAGATTTCTGAAATCAATGCCGCCATTGACGGTGGAAACATCTATAGAGTCCATGGTGAAATTGCGCATTTGCACGCTGCCGTTTACTGAAGAGACTTCTATGTTTTCCAGTTGGATATTTTCGGGCACGTATACATCTATGGATGGTTGGGGGGTGAAGAAATCAAAGAAGAAAAAGATGTGAAACCAGTTCCGGTCCAAAACATTCTCAATACGGATTGTCCCGTCCTCTTCGTTGAAATCCACCGAATACAAGGCGTCTCCGGCGTATAAGCCTCTACGTGAAAGTTGTCGTTAGAAGCGGTGTGAAACGTTATGGCGCCGATGTCGGACACCACATGTATATTCCAAGATTCTTCCGCCTCCACAACGCGAGCATCTTCTAAACGGACGTATTCATACGTCGGAGATTGAAAGTAAAACCCTCCAACTCCTGCGAACGCTAAAGCGAGGCTAGTGACAATCAACAAAACACCGAAGATTTGCAAAGCGCCTTTCAATCTTGAAAGGCCGGGCCTTTTCAAGAAGAAAGACCTTGGACGCAGCGTGTTGAGCGTTTGCAAAACTTGCTTGGGGATGGTCAAGGCAAAAGCCCGTACATGCGCTTTGATCAACCAATGTACGAAAGCGAGGATTCGGTCGAATATCCAAAGCGCGAGCACGAACAAAAGATACCCGGCGCCCAAAAAGAACAAAACGCTTACCAGTCCGTCAAGGCCGATGGTCTGCGCATCCCAAAGGGACACGAACATCGAGCCAATCGCTCCGATAAGAGAAAAAGCGATTCCTATGAGAGCTGGTAAGAACCATGCAACAACGAACACATCGAAAAGCACCAGCCAAAAAGCTTTCCAAATTTGCGGTTCTTTATGAGCGTCTTCGAAAGGCTCTTCCGATACATACCCCTCTTCCCGCAAAATCTTTGCCGCAATCTCCTTAGGATTTCCAAGCTCCTTTATGATTTCTTCATCTGTTTTGCCCTCGTAGATGCGTTCGTGGCGGAAACGTTCTTCATAATGCCGAATGACGTCTCGGCGTTTTGAGGATTCTAGTGGCGATAGCTCTTGTTCCAACGTATTCATAAATTCTTTCATGTCGTTACGCGTATAACAGATTGTCAGAAATCTATTATACTTCCCCTCTCTTTTATAGAATGCTTTGAAAAACTGTTTGCAAGAATGAATCAAGGACAATTAAGCTTGCTTCTGCAACAATCCGTCTTCAAGGTGTATGATCCTGTGTCCCCAAGCCGCAAACTTGTCCGAGTGCGTCACTTGGACAACGGTGGTTTTGAAGGTGCGGTTTATGTCGACGATGAGCTTCATCAAGCTTTCACTGTTTGTGGAGTCCAGATTGCCCGTAGGCTCATCCAACAAAAGCACATCCGGATTGAAAATAAGCGCCCTAGCGACGGCAACACGCTGTTGTTGGCCACCCGATAGCTTTTTGGGAGTATGCGTGCGACGATCTTCCATACCGATGATGTGCAGCAGTTCTTCCAACCTCTTTTTATACTTCTTAATAGGTTTCCCGTCAAGAATAATCGGAAGCAAGATGTTTTCCTCGACGGTAAGGTTCGGCACCAAATTGTAAAACTGAAACACAAACCCCAGTTCCCTGCGTCGTAAAACCCTCTTCTCACGAGCTTTCATAGACCCTAAATTCTTGCCGTTTAATAGAACCGCTCCTTCGCTAGAAGTGTCCAAAGCTCCAAGAAGGTAAAGCAATGTGGATTTCCCGCTTCCAGAGGGGCCCATGATTGAAACGAACTCTCCCGGAGCGATCGTAAAATCAAGGCCTTTCAAGACTTCAACGGGCACAGTTCCGTTCAAAAACGTCTTTTTCAAGCCCTCTACCTTAATGCAGTGTTCCAAATGGTCGTTTGTCTTTTGAATCATTCCATCTTCATCTCCTCAATAACGTTGAGTTTCTTGGTTTTGGACAACAGCGGCAGCGTCGCAAACGTGTAAATAACTATCGATGCCAATAAGAAGGGCAACATCTCCATAAATGAAAACCTGATATCCATTGGCAAGAGAATAAAACTTGCGACCTGACCTACCAAGCGGGCATGAAAAGTTCCGTATAGCATAACCACCAACATGGCAAAAACCACGCAAAACAACGATTCGCCCAGCAGTATCCGGTTTCTTTGTCCTTTATGGGTCCCAAGCGATTCCAACACCGCAAAATCGCGCTTCCGCTGCAAATAACTGATAAACATGTTGTTCAAAGCGCCAAAGGAACCGATGACAATCGCAAACAGTGAAAACGCACTCAACATTCTCGATAATTGGTGGTTGTTCTCAATATTTATGTCTCGCGTTTCATCGCGCGTTTGCACGATACCCCCGAACCGGCGGAAATAGTCCTGCAATTCCGAGGCTAGCGTATCGGGGTCCTCGTTCGTGTCAAAATAGATTCTGCCATGGTCGACATGGTGGTCTTCCCTTAAGTTCTGCAAATTGACGAAAAACATATCCCGGGTGTTCCAAAGCCGAACATCCACAATGCCCGTCACGTTGTATGTCTTCACGATGCCGTTTATATCCAAATCTACGGCAGAACCAACATCCAGCCCTAGCCTTTTAGCCGTGGTGGTCGCAATTACGGTGTTTCTCTCTTCCGTCGCTTTTAAAGGCTCTAACATGTTGTCGCCATCCTTGTTGATGAAATCGATGTATGCGGTGAAATCGTCAAATAGCGCGGGGTCGATGCCTTCAGCTACAGCGAACTCCCCATTTACACTGCCTTCTTCCATTGTGGTCTCCATTATACTCTTTGAAACAATACGCTCATCGTCGCGCAATCTTTGCAACATCGCGCTCCTGCTTTCAAAATCGTTTGCCTGAATGTTTGAAACATAGATATCAAAGCGCATCGAGTCGAAGGCATCGGTGACAATCCTTACCATCGACGAACTCAAGGAAACGACCGTGACAACGGAAATAGCGGCTATCACGATGACGCTAATGTTTCCCCGTAGCGCCGAAGACGTGCGTACATTTTGCATAGACAAAGCCGTCATGCGCAAATAGGGAAGAAGCCGTCGGAACAAAAGAGAAACGAGAACATTCATGACGTGCGGATAAATCATCAAAACGCCGACAATGGCCGCCATCATCAAAAGTGGCGCCAAATTGACGGCCATAGAAGGATAGGCATAACTTAAAATTGCGCTTCCGCTTAGCAGGACAAGTCCGACGGCAAAAGACACGAACCTTTTCCTTTTGTGAGCTTCGCGAATATCAAGGATGATGTTTTTGACCTCGCGTCGAGCGCTTCGATAAACAGGAAAAAGCGCCGAAACCATCGCAAAACCGATCGAGAACAACATAGCGTAAAGAATCAAGATTCCCTCAAACCGAAAAGGTTCGACCATGCCGTACGCCCGGAGCGGAGAACCATAATCGTTCAAAAAATACAAAATGCCGATGCCAAGTGCGATGCCAAGCCCCCCGCCAATCACACCATAAACGAAACTCTCAAGAAAAAGAATACGACGGATTGTGCCCTTGGTTGCGCCTTGGCTCAAAAAAGTGCCTATCACCCGTCTCCTTTCGGTGACGATGAGTTTAAAAGCCCCATAAATGATGACGCCGCTGACAAGCACGATAAAAACTAGCATAAACAACAGCGCGTTCACTTGTTGGCTGACCATAGAAGCCACAAGATCTTCGTTATAAAGGGGGATGCCGCGATACTCTTGGTTCGCCTCGTTGAAATGGTTCAAGGAAGTTTCGAGCGTATCCCCGCTTTTTACCGCAACCACATGGTTGTAAAGTCCTTCAACCCCCAAGGTTCCGGCAACGTACTCGTGTGGAACGACCACTTCGAACCCTCTGTTTGTGTCGCCGTAGAAAACGCCTTGATTCGATGCGATACCGACGATGTCCAGTTTGTGGGTCTCTCCGGCAAACATCCCCTCCAAAGAATCTCCTCGTTCCAAAGAAAAAAGCCCAGCGACACGGGCTGAAACAATGGCCGAAGGACCATTGAAATCATCCGTTGTGGGCGAATCGACAAACGTAAAACCAGAAAGGGATCCCCAGTTTCGGCCATGCATGGAGACAATTTCATAATCCATATTCTAAACCACGCCCGAAAGGGCAATCGAAGCCGTAAAGGATTCAATGCCCGCGGGAACAATATCGTCAATATCGAAAAAGGGGTCTCCGGTTTCCGGTACAATTCGTATATGGTTTCCCTCCGTCTTCTCGACGATGGGGCGGGATACGCTATCCACGATGATGTCGGCAAGGCCGAGACTTGCAAAGAACAAGGCGGTAGAGAGTGTAAAGGCGAACAGAAGCAAAACCAGCCTTGCCTTCTTTTCAAGCATCGCGTGGACAACATACTTGAAAAATATCTTCATCTTATCCTCCTAGTAAAACACCGAGTGATGTGCTTTAAATATCCATGATGCGAAGGGAGTTCGTGGTCGTACCAAGAGGGAATCCTCCGGTAATGATGACGCGTCCGCCCGGGTTGACAAGACGCTCTTTTTTCACATACTCAAGCGCACGCTTAATCAGCGATTCGGTTTCCGTACCGAGTTCGAAAGGCACGGCGAAAACTCCATGGTTCAAGGCCAAACTGCGAGCTTTGATTGCACTGGGCACCAAGGCGACAATCATGGTATCCGGCCGGTTTTTGGAAAGAAGTCGCGCGGTGTTGCCCGATACCGTAGGCGCAATGACCAAATCCGCCTGGCCTTGCATGACCGCATGGGCAGCGCTCATCGCGATGTTGCTGGCGATGTCTTTCTTGCTTCCGCGATTGGCCTGTTTGATGAACTGATCGCGCTTCAGCTCACGCTCCATGCGTTTGGCGATGTTGCGCATCAATTCGACGGATTCAATGGGGTAGCGTCCAATCGCGCTTTCCCCGCTCAACATTGTCGCGTCGGCGCCGTCTAAAATGGCGTTGGCCACATCGCTCACTTCGGCCCTGGTCGGTTTCGGGTTTTCCTGCATGCTCTCAAGCATCTGTGTGGCCGTAATCGACACTTTGCCCTGACGGTGACGACGGTTGATGATGTCTTTTTGGATGACGGGGACTTCTTCAGGCGGGACTTCAACGCCCAAATCTCCCCTGGCAATCATCACTCCATCGCTCACCTCGATGATGTCGTCGATGTTGTTGACGCCTTCTTGGTTTTCTATTTTGGCGATAATTTGAATGTCTCGGTCGCATGTTTCCTTGACAATCTGGCGAATGGCCAAAACATCTTCCTTACGGCGCACAAAGCTTGCCGCAATAAAATCCACCTCTTGTTCGCATCCCCAAATGATGTCTTGACGGTCTTTTTCTGAGACAAACTCCAAATTCAGTTCCATGCCGGGGACGTTTATGCCGCGACGGTCTTTTATGGTATGGGTGTTGAACGCAACCGTTTTGACGACTTTTCTTTCACGGTCGATGTCGGTCACTTTCAAACTCAAATACCCGTCGTCGACAACCACTAGCGCACCGACGTCGATGTCTTTGTACAAATCCGGATAATTGACACTGAATTTCGAAGCGGTTCCAAGAATTTCTTCCATGTGGATTTCCACTTCGTTTCCCACGGTGACGGTCGCTTTTCCGTCTTCAAAATCATGGGTCCGAATTTCGGGCCCTTTTGTGTCAAGCAAGCTTGCCACATTGCTGCCAAGCTCTTTGTTCAAAGCTTTCAACGTATCCAAACGCCGCTTGTGTTCCGCATAATTCGAGTGGGAGAAGTTCAGCCGGACGACGTCCATTCCGGCAGCGATAAGCTTACGCATCATATCCTTGCTTTCGGTGGCCGGTCCGATGGTGCAGACAATCTTCGTTTGGTTAAAGGGAATCATGGCTTCCTCCTTCAGATTAGTGCTTTAGTTTCTTGACGATTTCATAATGGCTCTTCCGTGAGGCTCGTTCGAACGTCAGCGCTTCGGGTATTGAGTAATGAACGATGCGGTTGCCCCGCAAGCCTAAAACACTGCCGGTTTGATCTTCCTTGATAAGACCTACTGCAAAATGGCCCATTTCGGCGGCCAGCACGCGGTCGAACGCCTGCGGTGTCCCGCCGCGTTGCACGTGTCCAAGCACTGTGGCTCTGGATTCGAACCCTGTCTTTTCTTCAATCTTTTTCGCTAAAGCGGAGACGTCGGTCAAGCGTTCGGTAACCACAACAATCGCATGGCGCTTGTTTTCACGGAAAGCTTTTTCTACGCTTTGCACGACTTCGTCTTCGTCGTAGCCTGTTTCGGGGGTGATGACGATTTCGCTTCCTCCCGCCAAGCCGGCGTAAAGAGCCAAATCCCCACAATCTCGCCCCATGATTTCAACCACGCTGCAACGTTGGTGCGAATCGGAGGTGTCCCGCAACTTGTCGATGGATTCAACCGCCGTATCGAGAGCGGAAAAGAAGCCGATGGAATAATCCGTTGAAACGATGTCGTTGTCGATGGTGGCCGGAATGCCGATGACTTTCACGCCGAATTTCGAAAGGGCGGCGGCTCCGCGGTACGTACCTTCTCCGCCTACGACAATCAACGCATCGATGTTATGGCTGCGAAGGGTGTTGACCGCCTCCTTTTGAACATCCTCGCTCTTAAAATTGTCATAACGAACGCTTCCCAAAAACGTGCCGCCACGATTGATAATTCGAGCCACGCTTTTTCGGTCGAGAGGGATGAAACGGCCTTCAACAAGGCCTTTGTATCCGTCTTCAACCCCGAGCACCTTGTATTGGTTGTGAATAGCGCTGTGCACAATGGCGCGAACAACAGCGTTCATGCCCGGCGCGTCTCCGCCGGATGTCAGCACTGCAATTGTTTTCATTGTCTCACCTTCTTCGGCAATATTATAGCACAAACAAAAGCGAATCTTAAGATGAAAGAGGTTCCACAAATTCAATTTCGAACTGTCTTTTGCCCTTGCGAAGATTCACTTGACCCCGAAACAGCAAAACCTGCTCGCCAAAGTGCCTTCGGCTTCGCTTATAATTGTCGGGGAAGCACACGGCGTCGATGGAGGCCACTCGGTCGCCTATGGTCAAAAACGCCATTGAATCTCCCCTTTTCGTCGTAACTTCTTTGACTTCCTTTAAAACGCCGACAACACTCAAACTGCGACGCAAAGGAGCCTCTTGCAAGTTAGAAGGCAGAAGATATCCGTGTTTTCGGATAAACTCTTCATATGGAGAAAGCTCGTCAAACGCAAGGTTGAAACCGAGCGCTTCTTTTTCGTATCGCTTGAGAATCTCGTTGTCGTATTCTTCGTACTTGCTCACAACGAACTCCTCAAGGTTGATGCTTTCCCCGTATTGAACCGCTTCGACAACGCCTTCTAGGTTTTTAATCATCGTGCGGCGGTTCAAAGCGAACTCGTCGCAAGCGCCGGCGTGGATCAAAAACTCGTAATGCCGTTTGTTGAAAAGATGTCTTGTCTTTTGGACCATTTCTATGAAAGTCTTGTAGCGTGCTTCGCCTCTGAATTCCACAAACTCCCGCGCTTTATCGCGACTGATGTTTTTCACGCCCGACAAAGGATAGAAAAGCGAACCGCCATCGAGAACAAAAGCCACGTTGGAGCGATTGATGGAGGGCGGTACGACGTTCAACCCGTGTTCAAGGGCTTCTTGCATATAAAGGCGCATCAATTTTTCATTGCCCAAGCCGTTTTGCATCAACACGGCCAAAAAATGCGCCGGATGGTTGGCTTTCAAATACGCCATCCAATACGATACCAATCCGTACGCGACGGAATGGGACTTGTTGAACCCGTAATCGGCAAACTTGACGATGTAATCGTATATTTGATGGGCGGTTTTTTCATCGCGGCGGTTGCGCGTCGCTTTCGAGACGAAATTCTTGCGTTCTTTCATCAAAATGTCTCGGTCTTTTTTGCTGACGGCGCGTCGAAGAATGTCGGCTTCGCTCAAAGAGTAGCCTGCGAACGTATGCGCTATGGCCATGATTTGCTCTTGATACAGCAAAATGCCTTCTGTCGGACGAAGAATCTCGTCAATGACGGGCGCGACACCGCTTGGCTTTTCTTTGTTGTGCCGGCGTTTTATGTACGTCGGAATGCTTTCCATAGGTCCTGGGCGGTAAAGAGCGAGCACAACGGCAATGTCTGAGAATCTTTGCAGACGCATATCCTTGATCAAGCGGCGCATGCCGCGGGATTCAAGTTGAAAGATGCCGGTCGTGCTGCCTTCGCGTAAAAATTTAAAGGTCTTTTTATCGGTCAAAGGAAGTTTGTGGACGTCAACCCTCCGTCCTTCGTATTTCTCCACTCTGGCGCACACATCTTCAATCATGGTAAGATTTTTCAGCCCTAAAAAATCGATTTTCAAAAGACCCATGGCTTCAAGATCGCCTTGTTCATATTGGGTTTGACGAATGCCTAACAAACCTTCTTGAAGAGGTGAATGCGTAAGCAAAGGCGCATCCGTCAAAATGATGCCCGCCGCATGGGTGGAGACATGCCTAGGGATTCCTTCGACCTTGGCGGCCACACGAAGCCATTTCCCAGTGGTTTCGTTATGAAGTCGATTTTGCGCGTCTTTGTCTTTTTCGAGCATGTCGGCTACAGAACCGTATTCACCGACTTTGCGGGTCAATTCCTCGACATACCGGGATTCAATTCGAAGAACACGGGCCGTATCGCGCAGGCTGCTCTTGCTCAAAAACGTACCGAAAGTACAAATCAACGCCACCTTATCGTCCCCGTACTTATCGTGAACATACCGCAGGATTTCATCTCGACTGCGATCGGGAAAATCGATGTCGATATCCGGCATGCTGGCTCGTTCTTTGTTCAAGAATCGTTCAAAAAGCAATCCGTGTTCAACGGGGTCTACGTTCGTGATGCCCAGAGTGTAAGCCACAAGACTTCCCGGTGCACTGCCCCTTCCGGGGCCGACCAAAATATTTCTTTGCCGGGCGAACTTGATGACGTCCCACACGATAAGGAAATAGTCGTCGAAACCCAGTTCATGTATGGTTTGAAGCTCTTTTTTGAGACGTTTGTCGTAAAGCGAAACGTCAACCTTTCGACCGGATAGTCTTTTTTGAAGACCCTTAATCGCAAGAGCCTTCAAATACCTCGGGCTTGATACATCTTTCGGAGTGGGAAATTGAGGAAGTTTCGGGGCGGGAAAATCGACGCTTAAAGCATGATTCTCGCAAAATGCGCGCAAATCCTTCCAGCTTTCGCCGTGAAACAACTTTTGAAGTTCTTCGGAGGACTTGAAATGAGAGTTTCGCAATTGGGGCTCGGAAGATTTTTGTGTTTGCAATATGCTTCTCAATGTACGATAGGTTTCCGCATCGTCTTTTTTAAAATAACACACGCGGTCCCAAGGTACGCTTTTGATGGACGCAGGCGCTCTCGTGTTTTCAGGCAACCCGAAATACACATGCTTCGCCAAAGAAACAAACTGTTCCACAACACTTTTTAGCGCACGCGTAGCGTCTTCCCTAATCAGTTCTTTCAGTTCGCCATCGTACGGATTTAGTACGAGGCTGACTCCGCTTAGATAATCGGTCAACCGGGCCATGCTCAAACGGTCTTCAAAACTTGAGAGGCGCATAAGGTTGGCGTATCCTTCTTGATTTCGCGCAAAAGCCACAACGGACAACGGCAAATCTTTGAAAAAAGGATCCATTTGAAGCTGCACACCAAGGATCGGCTGGATTCCCTTTTGTTTGGCGGCGTGATAGAATTTGTACGCGCCGTGCATCTTCGTGTCGGTCAAAGCCAAATAGCGCATACCCGAAGCATGCGCGGCTTGCACCAACGCGTTGATTGTAATGTTGGAGCCATTGAAGCTATAAGCGGATTCCAGATAAAGACTGCAGGGCACAAAATCACCACCAATTCTAGTTGAATTATAACACATCCGTCCGAAAAAAAACTTATGCTTTCGCATAAGTTAAGGTTTTTTCAAGGTTCTGACGCCCATGATTCCAAGGCTGAAAAGCAATACTCCGATGATTGCAAACTCCAATCGGACAAAAGAGTGACGACCGTCGTCCTCTTCTATATCGAGGGTGAAATGGTGCGTTTCAACGTAATCGTTCACTCCGCTAATCGTCAAGGTGTAATCGCCGGCCTCATCAAGCGTTGTCCCACTTGCAAGAGGCGTTCCGTTCAGTTCGCCTTCTCCTCGGAAGGATAACGTTTGGGCTTCGTCGTAAACGCCATGGTTTTCAATGTCTATAAGCCCGCTAGTCACCGTAAAAGAGATGCGCTTCTCATATCCGTTCAACCCTTCGATGCGCAAAGTATGGTGCCCTACCTTGTCGATAAGTTCGCCGTTTTTATACGCGTCGTTGTTCAAGAAAAGATGGCCTGAATCGACATGGACGGCGACGGGCTTGTCGTAGACTCCCTGCGCTTTGATTCCCTCGACTCTAGGGTGCACGGTAAATGCCTGAATTCTGCCTGAAACCGAGAACGAATAATGGCCGGGATAATCGACAACATGAGCATTGCGAACGGTCTTTCCTTCAATCTCGTAGAGGTTCAACGAATGAAACATGACCCCCGTTTCGTATTCGCCGCGATGCATCAATCCATGCACAACGCCAGGGGAGAGGAATTCCCCATCCGGCAAGAGCGCGCGTTCAAAATACCCTGCATTGTTTTCGCTCAGATAAAGGACATCCCCATGTTTTTCCAGTCGTTTGAGTTCAAGACCGGGCGAGAGAGTTTGCACATGACCTCCTTCTTCAAAATACGCAAAGTGATGTTTTGTCCCGTCCGTGTCTTCAAACGTTTGTTCAACCAAAGCGATCATTCGGTTTTCGACGTGAAAAACCTCTTCGATGCCCTCGTGAAAACCAAAATCAAGAATCTCGCGAACGAGCGTTTCGCCTTGTCCATCCACAATCAGCATGAACGCATCGTAAGCGCGCCGATTGTCCCTTTCATCCAACACGTTTCCATACACCACATAATGCTCGCCAACAATTTCAACGCCTTTTGACGAATACTTCAGATCGGGTTCACCCAAAACAAGCTCGAAATTGTCTCGTCCGCTCACCGAAACGACCAATACCGGCGTATCCTCGATATTGTCCCTCTCTACTTCAATATGGCGGTCCAAAGCGGACAATTCTGGGAAAAATCCAAACAGGGCCATGATTCCAAACAAAAAAGCGATTTTTTTCATATCGATACCTCCTCGTGGGTATGATACGAACCAAACCGCTTTTTTCTTCCGTCAATGCGAAAAATCTTTTATTTGTCCATGAGCCTTACCGTATCGCGGGCGATCATGACTTCCTCGTTCGTCGGCACGACAAGCATTGAAACTTTGGACTTGTCGGTCGAAATGATGCGTTCTTCGCCGTAGACTTGGTTGGCGTCGTCGTCAATCAATACGCCGAGAGCCTTCAAACGGTCGGCGATCATTTTGCGCGTACGGGGGGCGTTTTCACCGACGCCTGCGGTGAAAGCGATGGCGTCGACACCGCCCATCTGCACGAAATAGGCGCCAATGTAATCGGCGATCATTTTCGCCTGTTTCCGAATTGCAAGCAAGGCTTGTTCGTTGCCTTCATCGGCCGCATCCCAAAGGTCGCGGGAATCGGATGAGACGTTGCTGATGCCTAAATATCCCGAATTCTTGTTCAAATCGTTCATGACTTCTTGAACGGTCTTCTCTTCTTTTTGAGAAATGAACTCTATGATGGCAGGGTCGATGTCGCCGCTTCTTGTGCCCATCGCAATACCGGCTAAAGGAGTGAAGCCCATCGATGTCTCAACGCTTACGCCCTTGTTTACCGCACAAAGACTGGCGCCGTTGCCGATATGCAATACGATGGTTTTCAAATCGCGGATGTCGCGTTTTAAAATGTCGGCAACACGTTGCGACACGTATTTGTGCGATGTGCCGTGGAAGCCATATTTTCGGACGCCGTAATGGCTGTACCAGTCGTAAGGCGTTGCATACATAAAGACGTCTTGTTCCATCGTTTGATGGAAGGCGGTGTCAAAAACGGCCACCATGGGTTTGTCGGGAAGGATTTCCTTAAAAGCGCGAATGCCCGTCAAATTGGCGGGATTGTGCAATGGTGCGAGGTCGCTGACCTCTTCGATGGCGGCGATGACTTCATCGTCGATGACCACGGAATCGCTGAATTTCTCGCCGCCGTGAACAACTCTATGGCCCACGGCCGCTATTTCTTCATACGATTCCACGATGCCTAATTCCACCAGCTTTTCCAAAAGGATCTTGACCGCGGCTTTGTGGTCGGAAACCTCCATGGTTTCTTTGGTCTTATCGCCGTTCAGCTCAATTTTGACAACGGCCTTGGGAAGACCGATCCGTTCTACCACGCCGGCGGCAATCACTGTTTCCTCGGGCATTTTCAAAAGCTGAAATTTCAAAGAAGAACTGCCTGCGTTCACCGCTAAAATTTTCATCGATACATCAACCTTTCTTGTTTTTGAACCATTCATCTATTTTAAATAGTGCGTCTTGAAAAGCTTTTTCATCACGGAAAGGCGGCAAATCCACAAGCAGGAAGTCTTGCCTCGGCCCTTCGCTTGGTTCGGTTTTCTTTTCCATAATCAAAAGGCTTTGAGGGTGGTTTTCAAAAAGGCCTTCGTCAAGCTTTACCAAACCGAACAAATGCGCCTCTTCCATCAATTGCTTTTTGAAGTTCGGTCCTTCGTTCTGATCGAAGAAGTCGTTTTCGATGACGGCAATGAAATAGCCGCCAGGCTTCAAATGCCGCAAGTGGTGCAAGATGACCTGATAGGGGAAATAGGTATGGCGACGATTCACGCTCTCAACCGGAAAATCCGCGACAATAAGATCGACAGCCGGCCCCTTGTAGGTCAGAGTGTCTTGGTGAAAATATTGATGTTGCGCTTCCAGCGCGTCGAGCAAATTTCGTCCCAGCTTGCAAAGCAAGGCATCGCTGTCAACGGCATAAAACATGATGTCTTCGCTATAATGGTTATGCAACGTAGCCAAGAGATTTCCCGGTCCCGCCAAAGGGTCAAGTATGGTGGAAACATTTTCGGTTCCATAAAGCTTTTTGACCAAGTAGGCGAGAAACATACCGATCGAATCGGGCGTAATCATGGAGTTGGTGATGCGTTCATGTTTGAAACCCTTTAGCAAAGCCAATTGTACGGCTTTTCGTACTTCTTCCTTCGGAAAACGCAAAGAAACAACCGTTTCTTTCGCGTCTTTAAG
>PWFC01000013.1 GCA_003554025.1 Mollicutes bacterium | reverse complement strand
TTGCTTTACGATTGGGAAACTTTGACTGAAGACACTTGCGAATACTTGAAAGCATTGCAAACGGAAGGCCATACACTAGTAATCGCAACGGGCAGACCTTACCGAAGCAGCATCTTTTTTTATGAACAACTCGGGCTTAACACCCCGATGATCAACTATAACGGCGGATTGATTACATGGAAAAGCAATCCGGATTTCGAAGAAGTCAACATCCCCTTAGACCGTGACGCCGTAAACGATGTGTTCGCCAAAAACCGAAAACGCATCGAAAACGCCTTTTGCGAAATCAAAGACGATATATACCTGCTTGAAGAATCGGAAGACATCCGCAATTTTTTCCACTTCAACGAACACGTCAATCTATACGTTGGAGAATTTTCCGGAAAGCTTCCCGCCGGAACGAACGGATGCATCATCATGGCCAAGGAAAAAGAAGGCCGTCTTATAGAAGAATACGTTGAAAAACACTATAAAGACATCATCAAAACCCGAAACTGGGGCAACGACTACGAGTCGGTCATCGAACTCTACAGCCCTAAGACCAACAAAGGCATCGCTATAAAGCATGTGGCGAAACATCTGGGCTTTGATCGCGATAGCATCATCGCCTTCGGAGACGGGCACAACGACATCGAAATGTTGGAATACGCGGGCGTCGGCGTCGCCATGGGCAACGCCCACGAGGAACTTAAAGAGGTCGCCGACGTCATCAGCCCAAAAAACCATCAAGAACGCGCCATCGAACATTTTTTGGACAATTATTTTCAAAAGAAAAAGGTGGATTCGGATTAAAACCGGAATCCACCTTTTCCTTTGCCTTTCCCTTTTTTCTTTTTCTTGTTCGCGGGAGGCTGCGGCATGCTCTTCATGGGATTGTTTGGATCGATGGAGGATGGGTCCATCTTCGACATACGCTGCATGGTTTGCTTTTGCTGGTCCAAAGTCTGTATGAGACGATTCACTTCCGCGACGCTTCGTCCTGAACCTTCGGCAATGCGACGGCGGCGAGAACCGCTGTTTTTTATGAGTTCGGGTTTTTTTCGCTCGTGCTTGGTCATGGAGTTGATCAACGTTTCAATATAGACGATTTGCTTGTCGTCAACGTTCATGTTCTTTGTCATTTTGTTCATGCCGGGAATCAATTTCATAAGGCCCGACAAAGAACCCATTCTTTTGACCATTTTCAACTGTTTCAAATAATCGTTGAAATTGAATTTTCCTTCCATCATCTTTTCCATCATGCTCATCATATCGTCTTCGTCGACGTTCTCGCTGACTTTGTCGACAAGCGTCATGACGTCGCCCATGCCGAGAATTCTTCCCGCCATGCGCTCCGGATGGAAAACTTCGAGATCTTCAAGCCTTTCGCCAAGCCCCATAAATTTAATGGGCACGTCGGCGACTTTTTTCAGCGACAATGCGGCGCCGCCTCGGGTGTCGCCGTCAAGCTTGGTGATGATGCTACCGGTGATCGAAAGGGATTGATGGAAATGGTCTGCGACGCTGACTGCGTCTTGCCCGGTCATCGCATCGAGAACTAGATAGATTTCATCCGGTCGCAGGTGCGCTTTGACCGTTCGCAACTCATCCATCATTTTTTCATCAATGTGCAGTCGCCCAGCCGTATCGAAAATCAAGACGTCATGCCCGTGTTCCTCGGCATGCGCCAACGCACCGTCGATGATGTCTTGCAACGGGGTTTCAACGCCTTTTTCAAAAACATCCATGCCCAACTGTTCGCCTAGGGTCACAAGCTGTTCGACCGCGGCGGGACGATATACGTCGAGTGCGACCAAAAGCGGTTTTGCGCCATAATGCTTCTGAATGTAGTGGGCAAGCTTTCCGGCGGTCGTCGTTTTCCCGCTGCCTTGAAGGCCGGCGAGCATGATGCTGGTGGTCTTCCCTTTATCCAAAGAGAAGACGCTCGTTGCACCGCCTAAGAGGTCCGTCAACTCTTCGTGAACCACCTTTACGACTTGTTGAGCGGGGTTGAGCCCTTTCAAAATCTTATCGCCCAAAGCTTTTTCTTTGACGTCTTTGGTGAACGATTTGACGACTTTGAAGTTGACGTCAGCCTCAAGAAGGCTCAGGCGCACTTCGCGCATCATCTCTTCGATGTCTTTTTCGGTGAGGCGCGCTTTGCCGCGGATGCGGCGCATCGCCATCTGCAATCGGTCGGATAGTTGGTCGAATGCCATTTAATCCACCTCTTCGAGTTTATCAATCAGCGCTTGCAAGCGCTCGGAATTGGCTTCCGCCTTTAATTGTTCAAGCAGTTTTTGTCGTTTCTCCGCTTTTTTGTGAAGACCTAGTTTGTGTTCGTAATCGTATAATTTGGTCTCGGTTTTTTTGATGTGATCGTGCACGGCGTTTCGTGAAGTGTCGACCAAATCGGCGATTTCGGAAAGCGAATAATTGTCACGGTAATAATAACGCATGATTTGCGTCTGTTTTTCAGTCAATAGCGGTTCATAATAAAAGAGCAACGCGTCGATTTCAAGGTGTTTTTCCAGTCCATCCATCTAAATCACATCCGAAAATAGTCCGTAGATGTATTCTTCGATGTCAAAATATTCCAAATCTTCCGCTTTTTCACCCAAGCCCACCATTTTGACGGGAACGCCGATGGTTTCGCGAATCGCAAGAGCGATTCCGCCCTTCGCGGTTCCGTCCAATTTGGCCAAAATTACGCCTGTCAAGTGTGTGACTTCGTTGAAGATTTTCGCTTGGGAAAGACCGTTTTGACCGGTTGTTGCGTCCAACACAAGCAACGTTTCTTGAGGGGCGCCCTCAATCTCTCTGCCGATGACGCGATGTATTTTTCCAAGTTCTTCCATCAGGTGCTTTTTGTTTTGGAGCCGTCCGGCCGTATCGCATAACAAGACGTCGATGTCGTGCTGTTTCGCATAGGCGATGGCGTCATACATCACGCTTGAAGGATCGCTGCCCTTGGGTTTTTCAAAAAATTCGCTTCCAGTTCGTTCACTCCATATTTTCAATTGATTGATGCCGCCGGCACGAAAGGTGTCGCCTGCAACCATCATGACTTTTTTGCCTTTCTTTTGCAAAAGGTGCGCAACCTTGCCGATGGTTGTCGTTTTGCCGACGCCGTTTACGCCAACGAACAACAACACAGAGAGCCCGTCGCTCAACTTAAGGTTCGTGTCGACAATTTCGTCTTTGACATAGCGTTTGAACATTTCCTCAACGATGATTTCCCTTAGTTCATGGGCGTCTTGGATGTCTTGTACGCGAACGCTGTTCCTCAAATGTTCGACCAAGGACAAAACGACGTCGACGCCCATATCCGCCGTGATGAACAGTTCCTCTATGTCCTCAAATAGCTCTTCGGTGATGGGGGCGCCGCTCTTTAGCAGTTCGTCAAGACGATTAAAAACGTTCTCGCGTGTCTTTTCCATACCGATTCTATATTTTTGCGCACGTTGTTTTTGTTTTTTGGATTGAAACAGGTTTTTGATGAATCCCACTCGCCTCACCAACCTTTCGTAAATCAAAGGTATTATAACACAAATCGCCCTATAACCAAATAAAAAAACCCCTTATAAAAGGGAAATCCGCCTTGCGGCGGATTAAGGAAGGGGATGTGTGAATAGCAAGTATTCACCATGCTATGTAAGGGATAAGTGCAACCTTTCGATTGCATGTAAATAATACCACAATACCAATGGCTTGTCAAGAAATGCCGGCAGAGCCATTTATCAACGTTTTTCCTCTAAATTGGGCGGTTTTACGGAAAATAAGCTTGCACTTTGCAAAGCTTTCTAAATAAAGAAAACGCTTTTTTTTACGAAGCGTTTTCATACAATCATTTGTTTTCCGCGCACTTTTTGTCGTTGCACGCGATGGTGCCGTCTTTAAGCTCTACCATGAGATCGTCGCAGTTGTCGCAAGCCTCGCCGGTGGGCTTGCCACGAAGAATGTTTTTGCATTTCGGGAAGTTGTCGCAAGCGTAAAACGTATTGCCTTTGTTGCGGCCGCGCTTTGCTTGCCGTTCGACGATTTCGCCTTTTTTGCACTTCGGACAAGTCAATCCGGTTTTCTTGGGTTCTTGTTTCTTGTCGGACTTGATGTATTTGCAATCGGGATAGCCGCTGCACGCTTCAAAGGTGCCGTATCGACTCGTACGATACACCATGTCCCGTCCGCATTTGGGACATTTTTCTCCGGTGAGCTTGGGCGCGGCTTTTTCCATTTCCTTGTTCGCTTTTTCAACCAGAGGCATAAAGCGGTGGTAGAAATCCGCGACAATCGCAAGATGGTCCATGTCCTCGTTGGCGATGTCGTCTAGCACGTCTTCCATTTGCGCAGTGTAATCGACGCTGATGATTCGCGAAAAATAGTGCTCGAGTTTTTCAATGGTCAATCGACCTTGGTCGGTTGGAATGAATTTCTTTTCCTTTGTGCGCACATAACGACGCTTTTTTAGTGTCGAAACGGTTTGCGAATAGGTACTGGGCCGACCGATGCCCTTTTCTTCCATCTCTTTGATCAGCTTCGCTTCGGTAAAGCGCGCCGGAGGCGATGTGAAATGTTGGCTTTTCTCAACTTTTTCGGCCGATAATTCAGCGCCTTCTTGTTCGTTTGGTAAGTTGCTCGTTTCAACGCTTTGATAGGCTCCATACACTTTCAAGTAGCCATCGAAAAGCATTTCTTGGGCCTTGGCTTTGAACTCGGCGTCGGCGTTTTCCAATATCATCGTGGTGTTTTTGAGCTTTGCAGGTTGCATGAGCGCGGCAATCGCTCTTGCGTAAATCATTTTGTAAAGACGGTATTCGTCGTCTTTCAGATAAGGCTTGACCTTATTGGGGTGGTTTCGAACGCTCGTCGGACGGATGGCCTCGTGAGCGTCTTGCGCCCCCTCTTTGGTCTGGCCTTTGCGATAACGGCCTACGTAGTCTTCTCCGTATTGATTGCGGATGTGCTTTTTGGCGGGCGTGATGAAGGAATCGGAAAGTCGCGTCGAATCGGTACGCATATAAGTGATGAGACCGACGGTTTCGTTTTGTAAGTCGATGCCTTCATAAAGTTTTTGCGCCGTCATCATCGTCCTTTGCCCGCTCATGTTCAAGCGCGTGGAAGCTTCTTGTTGCAACGACGATGTGGTGAAAGGAGCTTTCGGCGCTCTACGGCGCTCTTTTTCTTTGATGGATTTGATGCGGAAGGTGTCGTTCAAACTTTGAAGCAGCTTGTCGGCGGACGCTTCGTTTTTTAACGATGGTTTACGCTTCTTGATTTTGCTGAGTTCGGCTTCGAATTCGTCAAAGTACGCGGTGATTTTCCAATACTCTTCCGGAGTAAACGCTTCGATTTCTCTCTCTCGATCGACAATCATTTTCAAAGCCGCGCTTTGAACTCTCCCAGCGGATTTGGACTTGATCTTGCTTTGCAAAAGCTTGCTCAACTTGAACCCGATGATGCGGTCCAAAATTCTACGGGTTTCTTGGGAAGACACCAAATGCAAATCGATGTCCCGCGTGTTATCAAAAGCGTTTTGAATCGCATCCTTGGTCACTTCGTTGAAAATGACACGATGAGTGGGCTTTTTCTTTTTGTCTAGTTCTAAGACTTCCTTCAAATGCCAGCTAATGGCTTCGCCTTCTCTGTCGGGGTCGGTTGCCAAAAAGACCGCGTTGGCTTTATCGGCGGCCTTTTTCAAGGAATCAATGGTTTTTTGTTTGTCTTCAAGCACGGTGTATCGAGGCTTGAAATTGTTTTCGATGTCGAGGCCGAGGCCGCCGGTTCCTGATATGGCTAGGTCCCGAATGTGCCCTTTAGACGAAAGCACCTCAAAATCTTTTCCAAGGTATTGCTTGATCGTTTTGGACTTGCTCGGCGATTCGACGATGACCAGTTTATCCATGGCGTTCACTCCTGATAGGGCGTATTATGCATAAAAGTTTGCGATTTGTCAAGACGAGGCGTTTTCAGGCTTTTTATTAGTGATGAAAAGCATTCTGTCTTTGCCCTGCATGTCCTTCATTTGTATGATACGAACGTTTTTAAAGGTTTTCTTAATCATTTTTTTCAAGTGTTTCCCCTGGTGGGAAGCGTGTTCGAAAGCGACGAGAAATTCGTCGTTTAACACATTGGGCAAATCGCGGATGATGTCCTTGTAATAATCGAGTCCGTTTTTACCTCCGAACAAGGCAATGGGGGGTTCGTGGTCGCCAACGACGGGGTCTAGTTTTTCGGTGTTGGGAATGTAGGGAGGGTTTGAGACCACAACGTCAAAGGTTTGCCCGTTCACGGGCACAAGAAGATTGCCTTCTTTAAATTTCACATCGCCGCCAAGGCGCTCTTTGTTTTTTCGGGCAATGCTCAAGGCTTGTTCGGATATGTCGGTCGCAACGGCTTTGACGTTGTCGCATTCAAGCGCCAAGGTGAGAGCCAAACAACCGGAGCCCGTGCCGATGTCCAAAACGTTGATGCGGGAATCGGCAAAATATTCATCGATAAAAGAAATGACGTTTTCGGCAAGTTCTTCCGTTTCGCTCCTAGGAATCAAAACGTCCCCGTTTACATAAAAAGAACGTCCGAAGAAATACTCGTATTCCATCAAATGTTGTATGGGCTTGTTGTGGATGACGTGCTGATCGACCGCACGCAAAAACGAACGGTACGATTTGTTAGGCATAGTCGTTTGCAAATTGGCGACTAGCTGTGTGCTGTTCATACCTGAATAATGAAGCAAGAGACGTTTAACGGCACTAGGTTCTTTATCGTTGTCAAGCGCGTATTGCTCATTGACTCTTAGAATTTTTTGATAGGTGGGCATGGAAATCCTCCTTGGTCGATATCGACCAAATAGGGTTATTGTTCCTCAAGCTTGCGCTTGAATTCCTCTTCATGCAAAGCTTCGATAATGGGGTCGAGTTCGCCTTCCATGACTTTGTCGAGGTTGTGGGTGGTGAAATGTATGCGATGGTCGGTGATGCGGTTTTGCGGGTAATTGTAGGTGCGAATTTTCTCGCTACGCTCACCGGTGCCGATTTTGGAGCGTCGTTCTTCGCCTTCTTTTTCTCGTCGTTCTTTTTCAACGGCGTCGAAAAGACGGGCGCGCATGATTTTCAGCGCGGTCGCTTTGTTTTCGTGTTGGCTTTTTCCGTCTTGACAGGTGACGATCAATCCGGTCGGTTCATGGGTCACGCGCACCGCGGAATCGGTTTTGTTGACGCTTTGCCCGCCGGAACCACTAGAACGGAACGTGTCGATGCGCAAATCGTTCATGTTCATTTCCACATCGATTTCTTCGGCCTCGGGCAAGACCACCACCGTCGCGGTCGAGGTGTGTATGCGGCCTTGTGATTCGGTTTCTGGAACTCTTTGCACCCTATGGGCGCCGGATTCGTATTTCATAAAGGAATACACGTGGTCGCCCGATACGGTGAACTCCACCTGGTTGAAACCTCCGGCGTCGCTTTCATCCGCGTTGACCACGCTTACGTTCCAAGAATGCTTTTCGGCGTATTTCATGTACATCCTGTACAAGTCGCCGGCGAATATGTTCGCCTCGCTGCCGCCGGCGGCGCCGCGAATTTCCACAATGACGTTTTTCTCGTCGTTTGGATCTTTGGGAATCAACAACCGCTGCAAGCGTTCTTCAAGTTTATGGATTTTGTCGCGTGCCTCTTCGAGTTCTTCGGCGGCCATGTCGCGAATTTCTTGGTCGTCGTCTTTCAACATGTCTTTTAGGTCTTCAATCGTATCTTCGAGTTCTAAGTACTCATTATAAAGAGTGACCGTTTTTTCCAAACTGCGCTGCTCTTTGGAAAGTTCGGTCATTTTTTCGATATCTTGGGTAATTTCGGGTTTGCTCAATTCTTCGTTGATTGCGAGATATCGTTCTTTGAGCTTTTCCAATCGGTCTTTCATAGGCTCTCAACTCCGGACCTAATTATAGTATAGTGCCTAACAATTTTCAAGCGAAAGATGGCCAATGAGGAGTGAAATACTTTGACGCCTCAACAAAGGGCTTTCTCGGAGCATGAAACGCTGGGGGTAAGAAAAAACACGCGGGGAAGCGTGTTTAATCGATGTCGTCGAGGTCGGTTTCTTGTGGTTCGTGTTTTGGATCGCTTGTGGTTTTGAACTGCGAATACTTTTTGCGAAAGATGAGTGGAAACCCACTGACGTTTGTGGCGCCGCTGCGGTTTTTCGCGACCATAACGTCGACGATGTCGGGGCGTTCGCTGTCTTCGTTGTAGTAATCGTCCCGATAGAGGAAAAGGACAACGTCCGCATCTTGTTCGATGGAGCCCGATTCACGCAAATCGGCCATGATGGGCTTTTTGACGTTTCGTTGCTCAACGCTCCTTGAAAGTTGTGAGAGCGCAACAACGGGAACTTTTAACTCGCGCGCCATTTCTTTCAAGGTTCGGCTGATTTCCGACACTTCTTGGACGCGGTTGGTGTGGGCAAAAGACCCGGAGAGCAATTGTAAATAGTCGATGACGACCACGTCAAGTTTGTTTTCCTGGGCTAGTTTTCGGCATTTCTGACGGAGGTCTGTGACCTTGACGGTGCCCGAATCGTCAAAAAGAACGTTCAATTTCGCCAAACGGTCGCTCGCTACTGAGAGCCTTTGCCATTCGTTGGGATTCAATTCGCCGAGGCGAAGCCGTGTGCTTGCGACGTTCGCTTCTCCCGAAAGCATTCGGCTGACGAGTTGTTCAACGCCCATCTCCAAGGAGAAAAAGGCGATGTAAGGGCGGCTTTTTAGTTTGGCGACGTTGCTTGCGATGTTCAGTGCGAACGCACTTTTCCCCATCGAAGGGCGCGCTGCGATGATGTAGAGTTCGGAAGGTTGCAAGCCCAAAGTGTATTGGTTTAGGCGTTCAAAACCCGTATCGAGGCCGGTGAGTTCGCCTTGTTTGTTTTTGGCTTCCTCAGTTTTGGTGATGACTTCTTCGGTAACCGTTCGCAAATCGACAAAGTCGGACGTTCTACGAGAGCGGGCCACATCGAAAATTCGCGATTCCGACTCGTCGATGTATTCTTGCATATCTTTCGCATCGAAGCCCTTCTCGGAGACGGTTTTGACCTCTTCAATCATATTGCGGATGACGGCTTTGTCGCGAACGATGTTGATGTAGTGTTCCAAATTCGCAAGCGAAGGCGTGGTGTCGGACAAACCGAGGATATAATCCGAACCGCCCGCGTCAAGGAGAGTGTCTTCCGTATCGAGTCGGTCGATCAGGGTGGTGTAGTCGATGTCGATCGCTTCTTCATAAAGCTTTAGGATGGCTTTATAGATGATGCGATGGCGACGGGTGAAGAAATCGTCGACCGAAAGCGAATCGGCGATGGTCTTAATCGAGTTGGGATCGAGGAATACGGCGCCTAAAACATTCTGTTCCGCATCCAGATTGTGCGGCATCGTTTTTTCAGGCATGTTAGACCGCTTCTTCTACGACATGAAGCTCGAATGTCGCGACAACGTCTTTGTGAAGTTTCAGCTCTATCTCGTATGTGCCCAACGCCGATATTGGTTCGTCTAGTTGAATTTTGCGCTTGTCGATTTGAACGTTGTGCTGTGCTTCAAAAGCGTCGGCGATTTGTTTTGTGGTGATTTTTCCGAAAAGTTTCCCGTTTTTCCCAACTTTAACCTGCACCTTCACAACGCGATTTTCGATGCGTTCTTGGAGCGCCTTCATTTCTTCGTAATGCTGCTCGGCTTCTTCTTTGGCTTTGCGGCGTTCATCTTCTAAGGCCTGGATGTTTTCAGGGGTGGCTTCGATAGCCTGTCCGCTTGTTAAGAGGTAATTGCCGTATCCGGGCTTGACATCCACGACTTCTCCTTTTTTTCCTCTGTTTTTGACATCTTTTTTCAAAATGACTTTCATGGGTCTCTCCTCCTGACTGGTTTCTTCGGGTTTGGTTTCCAAGTCTTTTTTCAAGGTTTCCATATCGTCTGTTTGCACTTGAGCGCCGGCGTTGTTGAAATGGCCGCCGCCGTTATATTTTTCCATGAGCGTTTGCACGTTGAAACCTTCAAGGCTGCGAGCGCTAATCGCAACGGTTTGCTTGTCGATGCGGCCAACGGCGAACGCGGCCACAATGTCGTCGATTTCCAATAAATCGTTGGCAATTTTCGCCAGCATAATGCGGTCGGCGTCAAACTCGTCCGGAACGAGTACAATGGCAAAACGCTTGTTGACGACTTCGGCTCTGCGAAGGAGTTCCGCCTTTATTTTCAACTCCTCCAACGACTCACGCAATATGGTTTTGACGCGATAGGTGTCGGCGCCGTATCGTCTTAACGTAGCCGCCGCCTCAAAAGTCCTTGAACCGGTTCTATACATGAAATTGTTCGTATCGACGATGATGCCGGCCAACATGATGGTGGCCTCAAAAGTGTTGACCTCAACGTCTTTTGGATAGGCGTTGATCATCTCGATGATGAGTTCCGTTGTCGAGGAAGCGTAGGGCTCTACATAGGAAAGGCGCGTATCTTCGATAAACGATTCCATTTTGCGATGGTGGTCGATGATGACGCGTGATTTGGCGTTTTTGACCAACCGTTCGTCCACAACTTGAGCCGCGGCATGATGGTCAACGAGCACGGCGAGACTTTGGCTGTCTTGATATTGACGCGCCTGTTCGACGCTTAAAAAGACGTCGAGCAAACTTTCGTATTCGTAACGGATTTTGGTCATGATTTTCTCGACGGTGTGGTCAAGTTCATCGAAATTCAACACTATATAGGCCTCGGCATGCGCGCTTTTGGCCATCTTCAGCACGCCGAGGGCGGCGCCGAGGGCGTCGGCGTCAGGATATTGGTGGGGCATGATGAAGACTTTGCTGGATTCTTCAAAAAGCAAATCCAATTTTTTTGCGTTGATACGGCTGGAGATTCTTGTGCGTTTTTCTTGGGTGTTGGGGTTGCCGCCAAAATATTTGAAGTCTTCTCCTTGGATGTTGATCACAATTTGGTCTCCGCCTCTCGACAGCGCCAAATCCAAAGCTTCTTCGGCGATGGCGGCCAGGTTGCTGAGCGGGATTGAGGCGCAGGCGAACCCGCCGCTCAAGGTAATCATCAAATCGTTTTCGTTGGAAATTGCCGCGATTTCATCGACGATGGAAAATTCTTCCTTAATCAGTCGGTCGAGATTCTTTTTGTGCAAGTATACGAAGATTTTGGCGGAAGTGATTGGAACGATGTGAAAGTCCCTACGGTCCGACCATTCGTCTAAAGCGCCCAAGAGCTGGCCTTGAATTTCGTTTTGTTCTTGGACATCCAACACGCCTATGGCGTCTTCTAAGTTGTCCAAATGCAACACACCGATGACGCTCGTGCTGTCTTCGTAAGCTTTTTTCAAGCGTTCCCGTTCGCTTTCTTTATAGAAATACAGAGCTTGTTCTTCTTTGTGAAAGTACACTTCGTAATACTCGTCGTAGATTTTGAAAATCCGGGGATAGGCAAAGGACCCGGTGCGCACAGCATCGTGAATTTCCGTGTGCAGTACGTTCAAATTGCGATTTTCAAGCGGGTTCTTGAAGATTTCCTTGGCCGCGGCGTTGGCAAAATGCACTTCATAGGCGTCGTCAAAAAGCAATACGCCGGTAGGCATATCGTGCAAAAGCCTCTCTTCTACCTTGCTTTTTCTTTTAAGCAACTTATCTTTCGCCTCGAGTTGTTCTTGCAACTCGCGCAAAGCGATACGGCCTTTTTTGAAAAAGTACGCTATGGCGATAGCGCAAAAGGCGGTAAAGAGGAATGCGAAAACAATGACCGCAAAGGCATGCAAATCGGTGAATACCAACCCGAACGTCATAAGCACAAGCAATACGCATGCACTGAACAAAGCCAATGACCTTTCTTTCATACATCCACCTCAATGTCTATTTGTGAGGTTACGAAATCATTATATCATAAATCGAAGACAAGGCGAATAGGTGCAACCATTTCTTGACTTTCTTTCTATGTCCTTCTATAATACATGTTTGCAAGCGCAGTTCGCAACCATCCTGCGTTATCAAAACTAGGAGGCCAACATGAACGAAATACTATGGTTTTTGTTCGCACTTGTCAATTTTGTCCTTGTCGTTCTCATGTACAAAGCGTTCGGCAAGGTCGGACTCTTCGCTTGGATTGCCATGGGAACCATACTGGCCAACATCCAAGTCACCAAAAGCATCGAACTCTTCGGCCTTGAGGCCACTTTGGGAAACATTATGTATGGCACGCTTTTTCTGGCAACGGACTCTTTGAATGAAAAATATGGCCCTAAAGAAGCCAGAAGGGCCGTGTTTATCGGGTTTTTCACCATGATTGGCGCGGTCATCATCATGCAGATTGCCCTGCTTTTTGAGCCTATCGGCGAAGGCGTCGTCATCCACGAGTCCATGCGAAACATTTTCAGCGTCATGCCACTCATCGCCTTAGGAAGCCTCACCGCGTATATCGTCAGCCAGCTTTTCGACGTATATGTGTTCCAGCGCATCAAGAAGGCCTTCCCATCCGACCGGGCGCTTTATGTGCGCAATTTGGGGTCGACAATGCTCTCACAGCTAGTCGACACAATGATTTTTGTGCCCATCGCGCTTTTTACGCTTTATTCTTTCCCGGTGTTGGTCAACATCTTCATCACCACCTACCTCATCAAGATTCTGGTGGCGGCGCTCGATACGCCTTTTGTCTATCTGATGAAGTCGATACGGCCGTTGAGCTGATTGTGTAAAAAAAATACGCAGAAATCTGCGTATTTTTTTTGAGTTATTCGTCTTTTGCAAACGGAATCAAAGCCATATGGCGGGCGCGTTTGATGGCGACGCTAAGTTTCTTTTGGTAGCCGGCTTTCGTTCCTGTAACCCGTTTGGGGAGAATTTTGCCGTTTTCGTTGATGAAACGTCTAAGCAAATCAACGTCTTTGAAATCGATGTATTCTATGTTGTTTTCCGTGAAATAGCATGTTTTTTTACGACGTTTGCGAAAGTTTCTTCTTGCCATGTGTATTGCCTCCTTTTAGAATGGTAGGTCGTCTTCAGCAATATCGATGCTGTCGAGATCCTCTTCTTCCTTGCCTTTTGAGGGAGCCTCCTGTTTTTGTGGTTCTTGACGGGGCTCTTGTCGAGGCGAAGGATTCGAACCTTTCGGTTCTAAAAATTGTACCGAATCGGCAACGATTTCCGTGATGAATCGACGATTGCCTTCTTGATCGTCATAAGAACGGCTTTGGATGCGTCCATCCACCCCGACCAAGCTGCCTTTGAACACGTATTGGGCGACATTTTCCGCTTGACGGCGCCAAACGACGCATTGAATGAAATCCACGTCGTTCTCGCCCTGTTGGTTTTTGAAAGGGCGGTTGACCGCTAGGGTAAACGATGTCACCGGTATATCGTTCGATGTGCGCCGAAGCTCGGGATCTTTTGTTAATCTGCCTACTAAAACGGCACGATTGATCATTGAAAACACCTCTTAATTTTTAACGTTCGTGACGAATGACAATATGTCGAATGACATCTTCGTTCATACCGATTAAACGTTCAAACTCGCTGCGGGCGGTTTCGGTGGCTTTGACGTTCATAACCACATAATACCCACTTTTGTACTTGTCAATTTCATAGGCGAGTTCGCGCATGCCCCATTCGTTTACGTCCACGATTTCGGAGTCGTTGTCGGTGATGACCTTGCTCATCGACTCAATCAGCTGCTTACGCTTTTCTTCTTCTAAATCGGGGCGAATGATGTACATGATTTCGTATTTTCGCATGAATAAACCTCCTTTTGGACAGATGGCCGCAGCCTTCGCTTGCGGCAAGGATTGTGAGTTTAACTCACGGTAGATAATTATAGCACAGGGAAGGGGCCTTGTAAACACCTACCCTTCCTTTTTTAAGAGCTCAAGCAAGTCTTCGTGCATCGGGCGAACGATGCGATGGCCGGTGTCGTAAAGTCGGAAAACGATGTTTTTGTTGGGGTGGTCTTCAACAAAACGTTGTGTGTAAATCGGGGATATGACGTCGTCTTGCTTTCCGTTCATCAAGATGGCGCGTTCGAAGCGCAATTTCTCGCTTTGTTCGCTTGGATCCATCTTTTTGATTTTCCTTTTTTCTTTTTCGATTCTTTGTTTGTGCTTCTCATAATCGGCTTCACGAAAGCCGTTAAAAGCGGATTCGGCATAATTCGGACTGCTTATGAGCGCAATCAGGTTTCGGATCTTATCGGTTTTGACGGCGACGTTATAAGCGATGTATCCCCCCATTGAGACGCCAAGGATGTCGAAGCGGTCAAATCGTTTTGAAAAACAATCCGAGTAGATGGCAAGAATGTCTTCGGCGGTGTGTTCGACGATGTCAAAAAGTTCAAGTTCCGCATGAATTTTGTCCCTAGATGCAAAGGGCTCCTCACGCCTTTCGCCGTGTTTTTTCGCATCAACGGCAACAACCGTGTAGCCGATTTTCACCAGCGAAGGACCGAGCAGTTTCAACACTTTTTCCTTGTTGCCGAAAATGCCATGTTGCACAAACATCAAACGTTTGCTGCTTTTTGCGCTATATAGCGCAACAGGCACATCGTTATGCAAAAAACTTTCGCGTTCAATCTTCATCGGGTACCAAGGCCTTATACAGAAGATAAAGGGCATGCACCACTGCGCGCTGCCTTATCATGGAGCGATCTCCAGAAAACACGCGATGAAAGGTCTTCGTGACGCCTCCGGCATGCACGCCGAAATAAACGGTGCCCACAGGCTTGTCCTCCGAACCGCCCTTGGGACCGGCGATGCCCGAAACGCTGATGGAAAGGTCGGCGGATGTTTTCTTGCCGAGACGATAGGCCATTTCATAAACGGCTTGGTCGCTTACGGCTCCGTATTCCTCAAGCAATTTCGGCGACACGCCCAATTGACGGTTTTTGGCTTCGTTCGAATAAAGAATGTAGGATTCTTTCATCACCGACGATGCGCCCGGAACATCAACCAAGCGCGACGTCAGCATGCCGCCCGTGCAGGATTCTGCGAAGCTTACGACTTTGCCCTGCGCTTTGAGCGCTCCCACCACGTTTCCTTCGAGCGTTTCATCAAAAGAACCGACTATGTATTTCTTCATGCGTCTCTTGAAATCCGCTAACGCCGCTTCAAGTTTGGATTCATCCTTGGCAATGAACAAGTACTTGATTTCTCCCAAATTGGCGTAAGAGGCGATTTCTACCTCGGGATGCGCGGGATAAAAATCTTCCAAATCGGCTTCTAGTTCGCTTTCGCCGCGGCCAACAAGCCGGAATCCGTCGCGATAAAAATCGGCGTCGCCAAAAGGCTTCAGATGCTTTTCGACTTCTTCGAACATCGACATCATCTCTTTTGGCGGACCGGGAAGAGTGACGATGGTCTTGTCCTCAATAGACAAAATCATCCCCGGGGCCGTGCCGACATTGTTAACAAGAATATCAGCCCCGTCGGGGAAAAACGCTTGCTTGATGTTGGTCTTGCGCATCGTACGACCGCTGCGCGCGAAATATTTTTCAATTTTTTCCAATGTTGGTTCGTGTTTTACAAGGGGAAGGTCGTAATAACGGCAAATGCTTTCCTTCGTCATATCGTCCCGTGTTGGGCCCAACCCTCCCGTGAAAAGAACCAAAGGCGTCTCGACGTTTGAGAGAGCTTTGTGAATCAGGCTCTCATCATCCTTAATCGTATACGCTTCACGCACAAAAATCCCCAACGACTGTAGCCTTTCTGCTATGTATGTGAGGTTGCTGTTGAGGGTTTGTCCGCTTAGAAGTTCGTTTCCTACGGACACTATGGTCGCTTCCATATTATCACCTGTTTTCGTTGTGAAGGAAAAGCGTCAAGGGATAATCCCATGACGCCGGTTGTTATTCGGGCAATGCGTTCAACAGTATCCAAAGCAACAACGATGTTCCCGCGGCCACGCCAAGGATGAATGAAACGACGATGATCATATGTCCGCGTGAAGCAAGATATTCCTTGCGGTCTTCGATGTTTTTCGCTTTCGAATACAAAGAGAAAAACAAATACATCAAGAAGATGAACACAAAAATGAAGAAAATGGTCAACGGGATATAGAACGTCGCAATCTCAATAGCCACAGAAAGCACGGTTGCGTCTTCTCCGGTGGCAAAAGGGTTGAGTCCGAAGGCCGTATGCAGCAAAACAAGCACCAAGAGAATAAAGCCTACAATGCGGTAATGTTCAAACAGCCCCCCGGGTTTATACGTAAACATCTTACGCGGTACGATGCGGCGATAGCGGAAATATTGGTAAAACACATCGATGAAAAACGAGATGAAAAACAGCAAAAACGCAAAAACGAAATAATCGACAAACAATGACATGTGCAACTTCCTTTCATGAATATATTATACGTTAAACTTGAACAGTATGATGTCTCCGTCTTGAACCTTGTATTCCTTTCCCTCAAGACGCATTTTGCCTTTTTCTTTGACAAGTGAAAGGGAACCGTATGACTTCAAGACGTCAAAGGGGATGACTTCCGCTTTGATGAATCCCCGTTGAAAATCGGTGTGGATCAATCCGGCGCATTCGTATGCCGTCATGCCCTTTTGAAACGTCCAGGCTCGCGCTTCTTTTTCGTTGTGGGTAAAAAACGTCTCCAAATTCAAAAGCTCATACGTTTTGACAATCATTCGCTCTAACCCCGTCGAGGTCAGATTGAACGTTTCAAGGTATTCCTGTCGTTCTTCGGCGTCAAGAGCAATCAACTCTTCCTCCATTTGGGCGTTGATGGACAAAAAGGCGCCGTCCTCATTTTCGGCAAGGCGTTGCAACGCTTGAAGCTGAGGATGGTCTTTGTCCATAAGCGCCTCTTCGCCTACATTCGCCACATAAAGAATCGGCTTCATAGTGAGAAAACCATAGGGTTTCATCAGTTTCTTTTCATCTTTTGTCAAAGAAAGAGAGCGCAAGGGTTTTCCTTCAAGCAAAGTTTCTTTGAGAACATTGAACAAATCGTATTCCCGTTTGATGTCCTTGTCGACTTCAAGACGGGCTTTTTTCCGGATTTTCGGCAGTCTATTCTCGATGACTTCCAAATCGGCCATAATCAACTCGGTGTTCAACGTATCAACGTCCCTCGCGGCGTCGACGTCGCCATCGACATGGGGTATGTCGCCATCTTCAAAACAGCGCACCACATGCAAAATGGCGTCGACCTCCCGGATTTGTGCGAGAAAACGGTTCCCGAGCCCTTCGCCTTTGCTGGCGTTTTTCACCAATCCGGCGATGTCGATGAACTCATAGGCGGTAGGAATCGTCTGCTTCGGCTTAACGATGGCCGAGAGTTCTTCAAGGCGGGCATCGGGGACATTGACCACTCCGACGTTGGGGTCTATCGTCGCAAAGGGATAATTCGCCGCATGCGCGCCTGCATCGGTCAAGGCGTTGAACAGCGTCGACTTGCCCACATTCGGCAACCCGACAATTCCGGCTTTCAAAGACACGCTATCAACTCCTAACACTCCTATCATTGTATTATATTTCCGCAAAAAATACAACGAACGTCCTAATCTTTGAATTCGACGCTCAAGACGTACTCATAAAGGGAGCTTTTGGGAGCTTTTTGGTCGTAGGTGAATCGATGATGTTTCCCAAAGGAATCTAGGGCAATTTTGAAATGCGCAAGCGCGATGCCTCCGTCAAGAGCTTGAAGATTGTATCCGAAAGCTTTTTCCCGGTAACCCGGGTGATAACGCAAATAGAAATGCACCTTCTTTGAGCGCGCGAGGATGCGCCAGGGTTGCTTGTTTGAAGCCGAAGGGCCCATGCGCACATATTCTAAAGCATCCGCGAGCGGATGGTCTTTATCAAGCGGTTCGGAAAATTCGTTTTGAAAGGCGATTTCTTCCAAAGGTTTACGATTAGAAGCCCCTGCGAATTTACGGATGGCTTTTTCGCGCAACGTCGTTTTCTCAGCGGCAACCCCTACCGGAGATACTGCGGGGATGATATGCCCTTTCGCGGCGAACCGCTGAAACTGTTTGCGGTGAAACGTACCGCCGAGCCATACGGTACCGTATCCTTGTTCCGTAAGGGCTAAAAGAACATGTTCGAAGACATAGCCGAAATCCACCAAATGCCGGAAAGTGTTCTGCGTCGTACCGCCAAAGTAGGCGGGCGCGTTTTTTACAAAACCGTATGTGCCGACTTTTTCCTTTTTGCCTTCCTGTTTATTCGACTGCGTGAAAAAGAACTTCACGGGATGGCCGAAAGGGCCGCGCATATCGGCATAAGAGGCAATGGTTTCCTTTATGCGTTTTTGCTGTTCGTCGGTGAGCGGCTGCTTTTGGTAGGTGCGGACACTTCGTCGTTTGCGAATGGCTTCTTTCATGAAACGCCTCCTTAAGGCTGAATATCGTCCGGGTGCAGTTGCAACGTCACGTATGCGCTCTCAACAAGCGCATCGTTGCGGTAATATTGCAAAGATACGCGGTCGCCAACTTGTGAGTTCAAAATGGCCTCGCGCAAGTCGTTGAAATTCAAAATGTCGATGTATTCGTCCCAGCCTTCCAACTTGTACCCTACGATGATGTCTCCAACCTCAAGGCCGGCCTCCGCTGCGGCCCCTTCGCTTTCCACTTGACTCAGACAAACCCCGTAGGGTTGGTTGCAGTCGCTGACTTGCGCCATGGCCCTAACGCCCAAATACGGTCTTTCGACATACCCTTTTTCTTCCAAATCCTCAACGATGCGCGCCACGGTGTTCGATGGGATCGCAAAACCGATGTTGTCGGCTTTGTCGCTGACAATTTTCATGTTGTTGATGCCGATGAGATTGCCATTGATGTCGAAAAGCGCGCCTCCGGAATTCCCCGGCGAAATCGCGGCGTCATGTTGGATGAACGGCACTTCCAAATCGCTCCCGGGAACATAACGGGAAAGCCCTGACACAATGCCCATGGTCACCGTTCCATAATAATCAAAGCCCAACGGATTGCCTATGGCGATGGCGAATTGGCCGATTCTAAGGTCGTAGGAATCCGCAAACGCAACCACGGGAAAATTGTCGGACGCTTTGAACGTTAAAACGGCAAGATCTGTGGTGGCGTCTTTCCCCAAAACCTCAACGTCACGGTTTGGGATGGAAAACAGCATGCCGTTTCGCTCATATACCACTTCGATGTTCCGATAGTTTTCGATGACGTGATGGTTGGTTACCGCATAAAAGGTGCTTCCGTCTTTTTTATACACCACCGCCGAGCCGGTGCCGCTTGCGGTAAAAAGGTCTCCGGACACGCGGAGTCCCACAACCGCCTCCTGGTTTCTCTCAACTATATTCGTCAAGATTTCTTCAAACGAATCCAAATCATAATAAACGTTCTCATACGCTTCGGGCATGAGCGATTCAATGAGCTGAATCAGTTCTTGTTCGGTGTACCGTCCCGTGTCGATTTCCTCTTCTTCGTCAAAAAAGAAGTCACAGGCCGAAAGTCCGAACAGGAAAAACACGAGCAAAAGCGTGGTCAGCCATTTTTTCATGGTCTTCATTCCTTCAAACGAAATAGTTTCTGAGCGTTTGCGCTCGTCGTTTCGGCAATTTCATCATACGTGAGGCCTCTCAACGAGGCGATTGCCTCGACAATCAAAGGCAGATAGCTTGAATCGTTTTGTTTGCCGCGGTAAGGGTGGGGCGCCAAAAACGGTGCGTCCGTCTCGACAAGCAATCGATCAAGCGGCACCTTTTTTGCCACTTCTTTAGGCGTTTTGGCGTTTTTGAACGTCACCGGGCCTCCAAGCGAAATGTGCATGCCTAGCGCCAAAAACTTCTCCGCCATTTCCGCCGAGCCGCTATAACAATGCATGACGCCTTTGATCGGCGCATGCTTGGCAAGGACTTCATAAGTTGCCTCAGACGCATCGCGCATGTGAACGACAATCGGCAAATCCATCTCTTGCGCGAGTTTGACTTGCCGTTCAAACAAGATAGTCTGTTTCTCCTTCGAAGATTTGCCGTGGTAAAAATCCAGCCCGCATTCTCCCACCGCGCGGATGGAGGGGTGAGACAACTGCTTTTTGAGCATCTCAAAATCGGTTTCCTGAAATTCCTCCGCCCAGCTAGGGTGCAAACCGGCCGTCGCAAAGAGCCCGTCGTGGCTTTCCGCAATCTTTGCGGCAAGATCGTTGGTTACGGGCGTGAAGCCGACCACTAGCATTTTTTTTACGTCTTGATTGCGGGCCTTTTCCAAGAAAAACTCCAAATTCTCGTATAAATCTTCGTTGTTCAAATGGACATGTGTGTCGACAATCATGAACATCACTCCTAATTCCTATTATACAACGCCATGGGAAAATTGACACGAAAATACACGACACAAAAAAACCCGATCCTTGAAGGACCGGGTTTTAAAAAGCGTGGATTAATCGAACACTTCTGCGACAACGCCAGCGCCGACGGTACGTCCACCTTCACGGATGGAGAATTTCGTACCTTGTTCAAGAGCGATGGGGTAGATGAGTTCAACGTTCATCTCGATGTTGTCGCCGGGCATAACCATTTCGACGCCTTCAGGCAATTGAATAACGCCGGTAACGTCTGTGGTGCGGAAATAAAATTGTGGTCTGTAGTTGGAGAAGAAGGGGGTATGGCGGCCGCCTTCGTCTTTGCTCAGAACGTATACTTCGCAACGGAACTTGGTGTGCGGAGTAACGCTTCCGGGCTTCGCAAGCACTTGACCGCGTTGGATGTCGTCGCGTGTGACGCCACGGAGCAATGCGCCGATGTTGTCGCCCGCTTCGGCTTCATCAAGAAGCTTGCGGAACATCTCGACACCGGTAACGACAGTCTTGCGTGTCGGCTTGATGCCAACGATTTCGACTTCGTCTTGAACCTTGACTTTGCCGCGTTCAACACGACCGGTCGCGACGGTTCCGCGTCCGGTGATGGTGAATACGTCCTCGATGGGCATCAAAAACGGCTTGTCGGTTTCGCGGACAGGATCAGGAATATATTCGTCGATGGTGTTCATAAGTTCGAGAATTTTTTCTTCTTCGGCTTCGTCGCCTTCAAGGGCTTTGAGGGCGGAGCCGCGGACGACGGGGATTGCGTCGCCGTCGAAATCGTATTCGCTCAAGAGTTCGCGGATTTCCATTTCAACGAGCTCGAGAAGCTCTTCGTCTTCCACCATATCTGTTTTGTTCATGTACACGACGAGTTGAGGGACGCCGACTTGGCGAGCGAGAAGGATATGCTCGCGGGTTTGCGGCATGGGTCCGTCCGCTGCGCTTACGACGAGGATGGACCCGTCCATTTGCGCGGCGCCGGTGATCATGTTTTTAACGTAGTCCGCGTGTCCAGGGCAGTCTACGTGAGCGTAGTGGCGTTTTTCGGTGGCGTATTCGATATGCATCGTATTGATGGTGATGCCTCGTTCTTTCTCTTCGGGAGCCTTGTCGATAGAGTCATAGTCCTGAGCGGCGGTATCGCCAATGCCCCGGCGGTTCAATACGGTCGCGATTGCGGCGGTCAGCGTCGTTTTTCCATGGTCGACGTGCCCGATGGTACCAATATTTACATGGGTTCCTTTACGTACAAATTTTTCTTTTCCCATTGTTGAATTTCCTCCTTTATTTGGTCTTATAACACCGTTATTTTATCGTATTCTAAATGAGAATGCAAGTTAAATCAGTTAACCGTTGCGTTTTTTGATGATTTCTTCCGCAATGCTTTTCGGAGCCGGTTCGTAGTGTGAAAACTGCATGGTGTAGTTCCCCCGACCCTGGGTGTTGGAACGCAAGCTGGTCGCGTAACCGAACATTTCCGATAGGGGCACGTGGGCTTTGACCTGATGGGCGTTGCCGCGTTTTTGCTGGCTTTCAACCTTGCCTCGGCGGCCCGTCAAATCACCGATGACGTTTCCGAGATAATCATCCGGAGCGATGACATCGACGATCATGACCGGTTCAAGCAAAATCGCTTTGCAGCGTTCTTTGGCTTGTCGAACCGCCATGGATGCGGCCACTTTGAAGGCGACTTCCGAAGAGTCGACGTCGTGATAAGAACCGTCGAAGAGAGTCGCTTTGACATCAATGACCGGATAACCGGCCAAGACGCCGTTTTCAAGAGACTCTTTCACGCCCTGTTCGACGACGGGAATGAACTCTCGAGGCACAACGCCACCGACGATTTTGTCCTCGAACTCAAACCCTTCGCCTTCGTTGGGCTCGAACTTGATCCATACATGGCCATACTGTCCGCGGCCACCCGATTGACGAACGAATTTTCCTTCGACGTTCGCCTCTGTGGTGAAGGTTTCGCGGTAGCTGACCTGGGGGGCGCCGACGTTAGCGTCGACTTTGAACTCTCGTTTCAAACGATCGACAATAATGTCGAGATGCAACTCGCCCATGCCGGCGATGATGGTTTGCCCGGTTTCTTCATTGGTGTAGGTGCGGAATGTCGGATCTTCTTCCGCAAGTTTTTGCAGGGCAACCCCCATTTTATCTTGATCCGCTCTTGATCGCGGTTCAATGGCCACGCTGATGACGGGTTCGGGGAAGTTCATCTTCTCAAGAAGGATGGGGTGTTTCTCTTCCGCTAGTGTGTCTCCCGTGGCCGTGTTTTTGAGACCGACCGCGGCGGCTATGTCACCGGAATAGACGGTGTCGATTTCCTCGCGGTGGTTCGCGTGCATCTGCAGGATGCGTCCTACACGCTCTTTGTTTTCCTTGGTGGTATTGATGATATAGGACCCTTTGGTGAGGGTTCCTGAATAAACACGGAAAAAAGTCAATTTGCCGACGTAGGGGTCGGTGGCGACTTTGAAGGCTAAGGCTGAAAATTTGCCTTCGTCGTTAGAGGTGACACGCACTTCGCTACCGTCTTTCATCGTCCCTTTGACCTTCATAACATCGGTCGGTGCGGGGAGATAATCGATGACAGAATCCAACATGAGCTTGACGCCCTTGTTTTTAAAGGCGCTTCCGCAAAGTACGGGGAAGAATTCGACATCGAGCGTCGCTTTGCGGATGGTTTTCTTGATTTGCTCGGGCGCAATGTCTTCGCCTTCGATGTAGGCCATCATCAGTTCGTCGTCGAAGTCGGCGAGCTTTTCAATGAGCTCGGCGCGTTTTTCTTCGGCGATGTCGCGGTAATCGGCGGGGATGTCGATTTCTTTAGCGTTCTCATCGGGTTTGCCATCGTATTCGTACGCTCTCATTTCGACTAGGTCGATGATGGCGTTGAAGTCGTTTTCGGCACCGATGGGCCACTGAATAGCGGCCGCTGTAACACCTAGACGGTCGTTTAAGGATTTCACGCTGAAGGCAAAATCGGCGCCGACTTTGTCCATCTTATTGACAAAGACGATGCGGGGGACCATGTACTCTGTCGCTTGACGCCAAACGGTTTCGGTTTGCGGTTCAACGCCGGCTTGGGCGTCAAGAACCGTCACCGCACCGTCAAGCACGCGGAGCGAGCGAGATACTTCGACGGTGAAGTCGACATGACCCGGCGTGTCAATGATGTTGACGCGATGTTCGCGCCAAAAAGCGGTTGTTGCAGCGGAGGTTATGGTGATGCCACGTTCCTGTTCTTGGTCCATCCAGTCCATCTGGGAAGCGCCCTCATGGGTCTCTCCCATTCGGTGGATTTTGCCCGTGTGGAAGAGAACACGTTCAGTCGTCGTGGTCTTGCCGGCATCGATGTGGGCCATGATGCCGATATTTCGAGTGCGTTCTAATGTGTATTTACGTGCCATAACGTGCACTCCTTCCTACCAACGATAATGGGCAAATGCTTTGTTGGCCTCCGCCATTCTGTGGATGTCTTCTTTTCTCTTAACCGATTGTCCTTCGCCATTTGCGGCTGCGACAATTTCTTTTGCTAAACGCTCTTCCATTGTTTTTTCGTTTCGTAAACGCGAATACTGGGTAATCCAGCGAAGCCCCAAGGTATAACGTCGCTCTTCGCGCACCTCCATGGGTACTTGATAGTTCTGGCCGCCGACGCGGCGAGCCCGCACTTCGAATGTGGGCATGATGTTGTTCATCGCTTCCTCAAAAACTTCCATCGGCGGTTTATTGGTAATTTCTTCAACGCGGCTAAACGCGCTGTATAAAATGCGTTGTGCAGTGTTTCTTTTACCGTCTTTCATGATGCTGTTGATCAGTTTTGTGACGAGTTTCGAGTTATACACCGGATCGGGCAGTACATCCCTTTTCGCCACATGTCCTTTACGAGGCATACGTATTTCCTCCTTTCAAGTTCTTCTATTTATACTTATGCATCTTTTTTGGTTCCGTATTTCGAGCGGCCTTGTTTGCGGCCTTCGACGCCTCCTGCGTCCAAACTGCCTCGAACGATGTGATAACGAACGCCCGGCAAGTCTTTGACGCGTCCGCCACGAATCAAGACGACGCTATGTTCTTGAAGCTTGTGTCCGATTCCCGGGATATAGGCGGTTACTTCCCCCCCGTTGGTAAGACGCACACGAGCGTACTTACGAAGAGCCGAGTTCGGCTTTTTCGGAGTCATCGTCGCCACACGCGTACATACGCCGCGTTTTTGCGGACTGGGCAAATGGGTGTATTGCCGTTTGAGCGTGTTGAAGTTGATGCTCAAATGTGGAGACTTGGTTTTTTTCTTGCGGGTTTCGCGTCCTTTCCGGACCAATTGGTTGATAGTCGGCATGGTTTTCCTCCTTTCGATTATTATACAACTTAACCATGTGTGTCACATTTTTCCATAAAAACAAGGGTCATACTGCAAACCCTGTCATTCTCAATGAAGTTACGCACGCATAATTATATAACACCGCACCAGGTGTGTCAACGTTTATGGGCGCTTTTTTGAAAAAAGTGCCGGAAGCTTGGAAGCTTCCGGCACAAACGATTATGAGTTCTCGCCGGCGGTGCCGGTAAATTCCGAATATAGTTCTTCGTCGAATTCGTCGTCGACTTGTTCGTAATCGGAATCGATGCTGTCTTCTTCGTCGTCTTCGACCATATCGTCGAAGTCGGAGCCTTCAGGCTTCTCGTAGTCGAAGCTCTTGTGTTTGAGTATGCCGGTTCCCGCAGGAATGCGGCCGCCGATGATGACGTTTTCCTTAAGCCCCGCAAGTTCATCGGTTTTGGCGCGGATGGCCGCGTCGGTAAGCACTCTTGTGGTCTCTTGGAAGCTAGCGGCGCTCAAGAATGAATCGCTACGTAGCGAGGCGCGGGTGATACCGAGCAGCACGGGGCGTCCGATGGCAGGCTTGAGGCGTTTGGACAAGGCTTCTTCGTTTTCACGGCGGAATGTCTTATAGTCGACTTGCTGGCCGGGAAGAAGTTCCGTGTCCCCTTCGATGATGACGTTGATTTTGCACATCATCTGATGGATGATGATTTCAATGTGCTTGTCGGATATTTCAACGCCTTGCGAACGGTAGACTTTCTGCACTTCCCGAAGGATGTATTGTTGGACGGTTTCGGCGTCGGTCACGCGTAAAAGCTGTTTGGGATCGATGGAACCTTCGGTGATTTTCTGTCCGGCTTTGACTTTGTCGCCCTTTTCAACCAGCAGCGTCACGTTGCTGTTGGTTTCGTATACATGGCGGTCGACTTTGCCATCAAGCGTAACTTTATAGCGTTCGTCGATTTGTTCGATGTCTGCAATCTCTCCGTCAAATTCGGCAATGATGGCTTTCCCTTTTGGCTCTCTTGCTTCAAAGAGCTCTTGAATACGGGGAAGACCTTGGGTGATGTCGGCTCCGGCGACGCCTCCGGTGTGGAAGGTACGCATGGTAAGCTGTGTGCCGGGTTCACCGATGGATTGTGCGGCGATGATGCCGACGCTTTCGCCGACTTCGACCGCTTCGCCGGTGCCAAGGTTTTTGCCGTAGCATTTTTTGCAGACGCCGCCTTGTGCGTTGCACATGAGGACGTTGCGAATCTTGACGGCCTTTATGCCGGCATCGACGATGCTTTGGGCGATAGAGTCGGTGATGTAGGTGTTTTGCTCGGCGAGAATCTCGCCGGTTTCAGGATGGGTGACGGTCTGCTGAGTGTAGCGACCTAGGAGACGGTCACGCAAGGATTCAATGGGCTTGTCGTCGTTGTCTTTGAATGCGGTGACAACGGTGCCGCGGTCGGTGCCGCAATCCTCTTCCGTCACGACGAGGTCTTGACTGACGTCGACAAGACGACGGGTCAGATACCCGGAGTCCGCGGTTTTAAGGGCGGTGTCCGTCGACCCTTTACGGGCGCCGTGTGTCGAGATGAAGAATTCGCTCATCGTCAACCCTTCGCGGAAGGACGCTTTGATGGGAAGTTCAATGGTTTTGCCCGACGGGTTTGTCATGAGTCCGCGAATCCCGGCAAGCTGCGTGAAGTTTGAGATGTTGCCGCGGGCGCCCGAGGTGCTCATCATGTGGATGTGGTTGTCGATGGAGAGTTCTTCACGGATGCCCGATTGAATTTTGTCTTTGGCTTCTTCCCAAACTTGCAAAACGTGGTTGTAACGTTCGTCTTCGGTCAAAAAGCCGTTGTCGTACATCTCTTGGATGTTTTCCACGCGGTTTTCGGCGTCAAGCAGGATGTCTTCTTTCTTGCTATAAGGGTTGACGTCGAAAGCGCTGACGGTGATTCCGGCGTAAGTCGAATACTTGAAGCCGAGATTTTTCATCTTGTCGAGCATTTTTGAAGTTTCGTTGATTTTAAAGTCGACAAACACTCGGGAGATGATCTGTGAGAGGAACTTCTTGTCAAAAGGCATGGCCAAACGGCAAGCGCCTTTGTCTTCAAGTTTCTTAATCTCTTTTTCGACGGCCTCGATTTCTTCGGGCGAGGCGTTTACGCTCGCTCGTTGCAAGCGGGAAAGTTCGCGATAGTATTTTTCCAAGTTTATACGGTCTTTAATCGCTTCGCGAATGTCTTTGCCGCGTTTGACGAAATATTTGTCAGGCGTTTCTTCGGCAAGATTGCGAGGATCCGGTTCGTTTAAGTAGGGGAAGGTGCGGGGAAGGATTTCGTTGAAAATCAATTTGCCCATCGTGGTCATCAGGTAGCCCTCTTTTTGTTTCTCGGTCAAAGGGGCGTTCCCGAGAGAACTTGCGCGAATCGCCACGATGGCGTGCAAGCCGATGTTGCCGTTTTCGTAGGCGAGCATAGCTTCCTTGGAATCTTTGAAGACTTTTCCTTCGCCTTTTTGGTCGAGACGCTCCAATGTGAGGTAGTAGTTTCCAAGGACCATGTCCTGTGAAGGGGTGACGACGGGCTTGCCATCTTTCGGGTTTAGAATGTTATTTGATGCGAGCATGAGGACGCGCGCTTCCGCTTGCGCTTCTTCGCTCAAGGGAACGTGCACGGCCATCTGGTCGCCGTCAAAGTCGGCGTTGAAGGCCGTGGTGACAAGCGGATGCAAGCGGATGGCCTTGCCTTCGACAAGGACGGGTTCGAACGCTTGAATGCCGAGACGGTGCAAGGTGGGCGCTCGGTTCAAAAGAACGGGGTGTTCTTTGATGACGTCTTCCAACACTTCCCAGATGCGTCCATCGCGTTCGTCTATAATTTTTTTGGCGTTTTTGATGTTGTTGGCGATGTCTCGGTTGATGAGTTCGCGGATGACAAAAGGTTTGAATAGAGAAATGGCCATTTCTTTGGGAATGCCCGCTTGATACATTTCCAAATCCGGACCGACGACGATGACGCTTCGTCCGGAATAATCGACGCGTTTTCCGAGAAGATTTTGGCGGAATCTGCCTTGTTTGCCCCTAAGCATGTCGGAAAGCGATTTGAGGGGGCGGTTTTTCTCTACGACCATTTTGCGGCCGCGTTTGGAATTGTCGATCAATGCGTCCACCGCTTCTTGGAGCATGCGGCGTTCGTTTTTCGTAATCAGGTGCGGAGCGTTTTGTTCTTTTTGGCGTTTCAAGCGGTTGTTTCGATTTAGGATGCGACGGTAAAGGTCGTTTAAGTCCGTCGTCGCAAAACGTCCGCCGTCGAGTTGAACCATCGGACGAAGTTCGGGGGGGATGACGGGCAATACGTCCATGACCATCCACTCGGGTTTGTTGTCGGATTTGCGGAACGCTTCGATGATTTCGAGGCGTTTAATGTATTTGTGGCGTTTTTGTTTTGAAGCGGTCGGGAGCGCTTTGCGGAGCTTGTACGATTCTTCTTCCAAGTCCAAACGCTCAAGCAAAATCTTGACGGCTTCGGCGCCTGTGTAGGCTTTGAACCGAGTGCCGTATTCCATGTATTTGCGCGTGTATTCCGCTTCTGAAAGAATCTGCTTGTAATGCAGGTCGGTGTCGCCTTTGTCGACGACGATGTAAGAAGCGAGGTACACCACTTCTTCCAAATCTTTTGACTTGATGTCAAGAAGGGTCGCAATGCGCGAGGGGGTATTGCGCAAATACCAAGTGTGCACAACAGGAGCCGCAAGCTTGATGTGGCCCATGCGTTCGCGGCGCACTTTGCTCTCGGTGATCTCAACGCCGCAATCCTTGCATTTTTTGCCGCTGTGGGCGCTTTTCTTTTTATTGTTGCACGCGCACTGGTAATCTTTGGTGGGACCGAAAATGACTTCGCAGAAAAGGCCGTCACGTTCGGGTTTCAAAGTGCGGTAGTTGATGGTTTCGTGCTTTTTGACTTCGCCGTGAGACCAAGAAAGAATCTCTTCGGAAGAGGCCAATCGAATTTTGTAGTGCTGGTACTTTTGGCTCATACAATCACCTTATCCTTACTTTAGGAGTTAAAGCCGTATTTTTCTTGATAATCCTGTTCACCCGAATCTTCCACTAAGCTTTTTCGGGCTTCGTTCTCACGGGTGTCTCGGTTGATGAGTTCGACCGAAATGCCGAGCGACTGCAGTTCGCGAGTCAACACTCTAAACGATTCGGGAAGGCTCGGTTCGGGGATGCTCTTGCCATCGACAATCGAACGGAAAACTTTGTTGCGGCCGATGATGTCGTCGCTTTTTACGGTAAGCATCTCTTGCAAACAGTATGCCGCGCCATAGGCTTCAAGCGCCCAAACTTCCATTTCACCGAAACGCTGCCCGCCGTTTTGGGCTTTACCGCCCATGGGTTGTTGCGTAACAAGCGTATAGGGTCCTACGCTTCGAGCGTGCAGCTTGTCGTCAACCATATGGTCGAGCTTGATCATATGCATCACGCCGACGGCAACGTCGTTGTCGTAACGCTCGCCGGTTAGACCCGAATAAAGCGGAGTTTTCCCGTCGGCTTGCATATTCGCTTCTTTCATGATTTCAACTAGGTCTTCGTTTTCAACACCGTCAAAGACCGGCGTGGCGATATGGGTGTTCAACCGTTTCGCGGCCATGCCCAAATGAATTTCCAAAACCTGGCCGATGTTCATGCGCGAAGGAACGCCGAGCGGATTGAGCATGATATCAATGGGGCGTCCATCGGGAAGATACGGCATGTCTTCTTCGGGAAGGATTTTCGAGATGACGCCTTTGTTTCCATGTCGTCCGGCCATTTTGTCGCCTTCGGAAATCTTCCGTTTTTGCACGATATAGACTCGTACAACTTCGTTAGCGCCCGGTGGCAGTTCGTCACCGGCGTCGCGAGAAAAATGCTTGACGCTTTTGACGATGCCTCCGCCCCCGTGGGGAACGCGCAACGACGTATCGCGTTGTTCGTGCGCTTTTTTGCCGAAAATGGCGCCTAAAAGACGATCTTCAGGAGTCTCTTCGGTGAAGCCTTTCGGAGTGACTTTGCCGACGAGAATGTCGCCTTCGTTCACTTCGGCGCCGGGAATGATGATGCCGTTTTCGTCTAGGAAACGGCGCCCACGTTCTCCGACGTTAGGGACCTCACGAGTGATTTCTTCTTTGCCCAGTTTGGTATCTCGGGCTTCGCAATCGTATTTTTCTATATGGATGGATGTATAGGTGTCTTCTTTGACAAGGCGTTCACTCAAGATGACGGCGTCTTCATAATTGTAGCTGTTCCAAGTCATGAATGCAACGGTGACGTTGCGTCCGAGCGCAAGTTCTCCTTCGTCCATAGACGGCCCGTCGGTGATGATGTCGCCTTCTTTGACTTCATCGCCGGTTGTCACAATCGGGCGGTGGTTGAAGCATGTGCTTTGGTTGCTGCGCTCAAATTTCTCCAAGGGATAGCTCTCACGGCTGCCGTCTTCGCTTTTGACGATGATGGTGCGAGAATCGACGTATTCGACAATGCCGTCTTTGCGGGCTAAAAGGCAAGCCCCGCTATCTTTTGCGGCTTTGTATTCGATGCCGGTTCCTACAAAAGGCGCTTCGGGTTTCAAAAGCGGAATCGCTTGACGTTGCATGTTTGCGCCCATGAGAGCACGGTTGGCGTCGTCGTGTTCAAGGAACGGGATGGACGATGTCGACACGGAAACGATTTGTTTCGGAGAAACGTCGATCAGGTCTATTTCCTCTTTGGCGTGCATTTTGGTTTCGCCCATGTGGCGGGCGACGACGTGATCGTCGATGATGCGCTTGTCGTCATCAAGATTGATGTTGGCCTGACCGATAACGTATTCTTCTTCTTGGTCGGCGGTTAGAAACATGTATTCGTCGGTGATGAAGAGTTCGACGTTTCCATCGCTTTGCTTGATGCGTTCTACTTTCAAATAAGGGGTTTCAATCAATCCGTACTGATTTACTTGCACGTATGTGGACAGTGAATTGATCAAGCCGATGTTTTGCCCTTCGGGTGTTTCAATCGGGCAAATGCGGCCGTAATGCGAATAGTGGACGTCGCGCACTTCGAAACCGGCACGGTCTCGGGTGAGTCCGCCAGGGCCAAGAGCGGAAATGCGTCGTTTATGCGTCAGTTCGTCGAGCGGATTCGTTTGCGACATGAACTGGGAGAGTTGCGAAGAACCGAAGAACTCTTTTAAGGAAGAGGTCAGCGGACGGATGTTGATGAGGTTTTGCGGAGTCATTTCGGAAGTGTCGCGAGTGGACATACGGTCCATGACGTTCTTCTCAAGCTTGGAAAGACCGATGCGGAACTGGTTTTTGAGCAGTTCGCCGATTAAGCGAAGACGACGGTTTCCAAGGTGGTCGATGTCGTCTAGGCGACCGTAGTTGTCCATGAGATTGAGATAATAGCTAACGCTGGCGATGATGTCCGAAGGCGTGAGATGCTCGGCCGTCTCGGTCGAATCGTTGCCGATGATGCGGACATCGATTTCCTCATCCTCTTTGTTGCGGTGTTTAATGTCCAAAATTTCAACACGCGCCAAATCAAGCGTCAGTTCTTCCTTTGCGAGCGTCTCTTCGATGGAAGAGAGCATTTCTTCATACGCGGTGTTGCCTTCTTTTTCAATGAAGGCGTCCTTGTTCAACCCTTGATTCTTCAAATACCCCGCGGCGTATTCTTCGGGGGTCTTGAATGTCTGGGCTTTGATTTGATCGAGTTTTTCTTCGTCGCTCAAATGGTTCAAATACGGATTGGCGTCGAGTACGTCTTTTTGTTCATGGAAATCGTATTCCAAATCGTGGGCCAAAACTCCGGGAACCGTATAAGAAAAGGCATGACGGTTTTGGTCGAGAATCTTCTCGGTTTCACGGTCGATCGTCTGACCTGCGGAAACGAGAATTTCTCCCGTATCGGGGTCGACGAGGTCTTCTGCGAGGCTTTTTCCACGAACATGATTCAAGGCGTTCAATTTTTGGTTCACCTTGAAACGCCCGACTTTGGCCAATTCATAACGTTTCGCGTCAAAAAGACGGCTGACAAAGAATTTGATGGCGCCGTCGATGGTCGCGGTTTCTCCTTGGCGGAGCTTGGAGTATACTTCCAAAATCGCTTCTTCGGAGGATCGAGTGGTGTCCTTTTCTATGGTTTGGTCAATGTAGTTGTGCTTTTTGTACAGATTAAGGATGCTTTCGTTTTTGGACAATCCCACAGCACGCAATAAAGCGGTGAGCGGGATCTTTTTCGAACGGTCCAATTTCACATTGAGGATGTTTTTGGAATCCGTTTCGTATTCGAGCCACGCACCGCGGTTGGGAATGATTTGTCCCAGATAACGGCTTTTTAACGTTTTCCGGTCGATTTCTTCGGAGAAGAATACACCGGCGCTACGGACAATCTGGGAAACGATGACACGTTCGGAACCGTTGATAATAAAAGAAGCCCGGCCGGTCATAAATGGAAAATCGCCCATGAATATTTTCTGGCGTTGAATGACACCGGTACTGTGATCAACTAAACGCACGCCCACACGAAGCGGACGGGAATAGGTCAATTCTTTTTCACGGGCTTCCTTGGCGGTGTATTTCGGTTCGTCGAATTCAATGTCCTCAAAATACAGCTCAAGGCCGCCGGTGAAGTTTTCTATGGGCGAAATATCGGAGAGAAGTTCGTCGAGGCCTTCCTCGATAAACCAATTGAAAGATTTGGTTTGAACTTCGATCAGGTTGGGCAAATCGACGTTTGATTTGACGCGGGAGTAATTCCTTCGTTCACGCTTCTTTCCGTATTTCACAGTCGAGTAATTCACTACTATACACCCCGTTCACATATTAAAAAAAGTGATGACAACATAAAAAAGCGCATTGTAACGCATTTTGTTATTGTATCACATACTTGTCAAGGCGTCAATAATTTTTTGTGGTGTTGCACAAACCGTTTTCGTCGAAACGGTTGATTCATTGTAACATACACGTGCGAATGGATTCAACGTTTTTCGCAAACGAAAACGAAAAAGCCTTTCTTTTTGTCGGATATAGTCGTGTTAAACGTCTCATCCAAGTGCTTTTTCAAGGTTTTCGCTCCGTGCTTTTTGTGTGCGACCACCCATAATTGTCCGTTTTTACGCAAATGGTCGGCGCATTCGCTCAACATGGAGAAAAGTTTGTCCTTGCCAACACGAATGGGAGGGTTGCTGACGATCAAATCGAAACATTGACCTTCAAGCGCAGAAAAAGCGTCGCTTTTGACGATATGTCCGGTCGCATCGTTCAGCGAAAGATTCTTTTCGGCCAAAGCCAAAGCGCGTTCGTTGACATCGCTCATTGTGACGTTTAATTCATAGGCCCGGTTTAAAACAATGCCGATGACGCCGTATCCGGTCCCCAAATCCAGTGCGTTTGAAGCTGTTTTGGGAACTTCAAGGCTTTCTAACAAGAAAGCGGTGGCAAAATCCACCCGGTTTTTGGAAAAGACGCCACGGTCGGAAACGAAGGGGTAACTTCGCCCCTTGTGCTCCCAAGTTAATAATCTCTCTTCGCTTTCAACGTCTTGTTTTTCGCTATAATAATGGCTCATCGGTTTCGCCTCCTCAAAGGCAAAAAAACCTGAGTTCGCACTCAGGTTTTTCGCCTCGGAAACAATTATTCGATTTCGACAGTGGCGCCGGCTTCTTCAAGTTTTTCCTTGATTTCTTCGGCTTCTTCGGGATCGATGTCTTCCTTGACGGCGGCAGGCGCACCATCAACAAGCGCTTTGGCTTCTTTGAGGCCAAGGCCTGTAAGTTCGCGAACGACTTTGATGACGCCGATTTTCTTTTGGCCGGCGTTGGTGAGTTTGACGGTGACTTCGCTTGGCGCTTCGTCTTCTTCGGCTGCACCGGGTGCGGCGACAGCGACGGCGCTAGGATCGACACCGAATTCTTCTTTCATCGCTTCGACGAGTTCGTTAAGTTCCAACAATGTTTTTTCTTTCAACGCTTCAATGATTTCTTCATTTGTGAGTTTTGCCATGATTTTTCCTCCTTAGTTATCCGTTGTCTTCTTCTTTTTCTAGGTTCTCAGCGTGCATGTGGATTGCGGTTGCAACTTTCCGGATCGGCTCGATAAGGCCGCCCGCAAACATGGTGAGCAATTCTTCGCGGGAAGGAATGGTTGCGATTTTTTTGATGTTCTCGGTGTCCATGTACTCTTTGTCGACGATGCCGACTTTGAGTTCAGGCTTTTTGTGTTCTTTTGCGAACTCATGGATGACTTTCGCGGCCGAAACACTGTCTTCGTAAGAAAACGCGATGGCGTTGGGGCCGGTGGTGCTTTCGACGAGTTCATCGTACCCTGCGGCTTCAACCGCACGGCGGATGATGTTGTTCTTGATGACTTTGAACGCGCACCCGTTTTTCATCAGCTCGACACGAAGCTTGGTCACTTCTTCGACGCTCAATCCGAGGTAATCGACGATGACGATGCTGTTCGCTTCGTTTATTTGTTCTTTGAGTTCATCAACGAGTGCTTGTTTTTTCTCAATGTTTTTTTGGGACACTTGTTCCACCTCCTAATGTGTCAATAAAAAACCTCTTCTGTCAAACGACAAAAGAGGGCTACGCTATGCGTGCGATGTCTTTTGTCTACTTGGGAAATTAAGCCGGTCGGCACCCAAGGTCTTCGACAGTTTTTGAAACGTATTCGTGTGTATTATCTTACAAAATCGTGCTGGTGTCAACCCGTACGCCGGGGCTCATCGTGGTCGAGATGGCAAGGTTTTGAATGAAAATCCCTTTGACGGTCGAAGGACGCAAGCGTTTGATGGTTTCATAAAACGAGCGGATGTTTTCAACAAGCTTCTCTTCGGAAAAGGATTTTTTGCCACAGATGATGTGCAAGTTTCCAACTTTGTCCACGCGGTATTCGACTTTCCCGGCCTTGATTTCTTCGACCGCTTTGCCAATGTCTTGCGTGACGGTTCCGGTTTTCGGATTGGGCATGAGCCCTTTTGGACCCAATGTGCGCCCGAGTTTACCAACATGAGGCATCATATCGGGAGCGGCGACTACGGTGTCGAACTCCATCCAGCCTTTTTGGACTTTTTCAACGAGTTCCTCATCGCCGACAAAATCGGCGCCCGCCTCTTCGGCTTCTTTCGCTTTGTCGCCTTTGGCAAACACCAACACACGTTTCGTTTTCCCGGTTCCGTGGGGCAAAACGGTGGCGCCTCGGATGTTTTCTTCGGCTTTGCGCGGGTTGACGTTTAAGCGCATGGCGAGTTCGACCGAGGCGTCAAAGCCTTCAAACGATATGTCTTTGAGCATTTTGACGGCTTCTTCGAGCTCATAATATTTTGACTTGTCCAGCTTGTCCAAAGCTTCACGATATTTCTTGCTTTTTTTAGCCATTGTTTTTCCTCCTAAATGTGGTCTAACGGAAGGATTTTCCTCCCACATTCAGTTGTATCGATACAACCAAATGCTTAGTCTTTTACTGTGATTCCCATGTTTCTAGCGGAACCTTCAATAATCTTCATAGCCGCTTCCATGTCGTTGGCGTTCAAATCCTGCATTTTCGTTTCCGCGATTTCTCGAACTTGATCGCGTGTGACGGTACCGACTTTCTCGGTAAGCGGATTGCCTGCGCCTTTTTCGATTCCGGCGGCTTTCTTCAACAAGTCCGCTGCAGGCGGGGTTTTGGTGATGAACGAGAACGAACGGTCTTTGTAGACGGTAATTTCGACCGGAATGATGTTCCCCATTTGTTCGCGCGTTTTTTCGTTGAACTTGGTGCAAAACTCTTGGATGTTGACACCGGCTTGTCCGAGAGCCGGACCGACCGGGGGCGCGGGATTCGCTTTTCCTGCGGGGATTTGCAATTTTACGACGTTGCTGATTTCTTTAGCCACGATAGACACCTCCTCATATTCGTGATGTGGTCGACGGGGCTTTGCCCCTCCCACTCAAAAAACAGGCATGACACACAACATGCCACGCCATTATATACTATGGCACCCTTGCTGTCAAGATTAAACGTTGGTATCGATTTCGTCAAATGTCAACTGCGCGGGCGTTTCACGCCCGAACATCTCGACGAGCACGGTGACCATGGCTTTTTCGTGATCGATGCTTTCAATTTTGCCAATTTGGTTCATAAACGGCCCGGCCGTCACTCGTACGCGTTGGCCAATCTCTACATCAAGCTGCGGTGTCTCCATGACTCCGGCGCGCTTGAGAATGGGATTGATCTCATCGGGGGGAAGGGGAACGGGCTTGGTTCCGCCGCCGCTGCTTCCCAAAAATCCGGTTACGCCCGGTGTGTTGCGTACAACAAACCAAGAGTCGTCGGTTACGATCATTTCAATGAACACGTAGCCGGGATAGAGTTTGACCACTTTTTCTTTCGTCGTTCCATCAGGCTTTTTCTCACGTCTGATTTGCTCGGGAATGACAACTTGGAAAATTTTATCTTCCATTTGCATCGATTCGATGCGGCGTTCCAAGTTGGTTTTGACGGAGTTTTCCTGTCCGGAATACGTTTGCACCACGTACCACTTTTTGTCCGTAAATTCTTCAGCCATGATTACGCTCCTAAATCGTAAAGAATATTGAATATGGGGCGGAAAATCTGGTCGTAAAGAACAAACATCAGGCCCAAGAAAATGACAAATCCGAACACGCGGGCGGTGTGGTTGTACATCGTCGATTTATCGGGCCAAGAAACACGGCGCATTTCTTTGAGCCCTGGTACAAAGAACGGGGCGAGGGCAACCAAAATCGCTGCGGCGCCAATGGCCATGACGATGATGGAGAAAATGCGGATTTTAAGCGGCGAATCGAAAATCCACAGTTGCGTGAAGGTAATGCGAAGGTGCTCGCCTTCAAAGATGTAGACGCCGAGAATGAGAACGAGGGCGCCGAGCAGACCAAGAAGAAGTCCTTCGAAAGGATATTCGGTTTTAAGAACCTGGATGACTTTGTTTACTTTGTCTGTTTTGTCTTTTGGCATTTTTGGCATGGGTATTACGCTCCTATTTGGATTCTTTATGTAGGGTGTGCTTTTTACAACGTTTGCAGTATTTCTTGATGGTCATTCGTTCTTTATCGTCTTTGTGTTTGAGCGTTGAATAGTTCCTAGAAAGGCAAACTTCGCAAACAAGACGTATTTTGTGTCGCATAATATCACAACCTTGCAAATATATAATGTATCAAAAAGGGGGCCCTTTGTCAACTGTTAATCGCTGAAATAGGCCTTGATTTTGGCTTTCGCGCGGTGTAAGGCGTTGTAGACGGACTTAACGTCCACACCCTCTTTTTCAACGATTGAATCGATGCCGTGGTTTTTCAATTCACGAAGGGTGTAGACCCGAAACTCAAAAGGCGTGAGTTCTTTTTGAATCTCGGAAACATGCAAGGGATAGTAGACCGATGTTTCGCGGAGACAATGGTTTCGTTCAGCGATGTCGTTCAAATAATAAAGCGTTGTTTCTTTGCGTCTTTTAAGGGTTGCAATGTGGCTGATGAAATAGCGTTCTATGTTCATCTCTAAAAACCGAGTGAAAGTTTTGTTGAAGGAAGCGTCGAATCGCAAAGCGCTTTTATGCAGCAAAATCAAGCATTCTTGAAAAAGATTGTCAAAATCATAAGCCAAATTGAATTTGTGTATTTTTTTGGCGATGAAGTGGCGGTATTGCTCCAAAAGCAACGCCAAGGCGTCCTCGTCGCCTTCTTGGATGCGATCGATGATTTCGTAATCGTTGTGCCGCCTCATCCCTCTCTCCGGCGCAACACGTCGTATAAGGCAATGCCCGTGGCGACGCTAACGTTCAAACTGTTCAACGTGCCCCGCATGGGAATCTTCACCAGATAATCGCAGTTCTTCTTGACCAAGGGACGAAGCCCTTTGTGTTCGTTGCCGAACACCAAACACAGATCCACATCGGCGTGAATGCCCGATAAGGTTTTGTCGGTTGCCACATCAAAGCCCGCAACCCACACGTTGGCGCTTTTCAATTTTTCGATGGCACGGTTCAAATTGGTCACTTGGATGATGTCGACATACTCGACGGACCCCGCGGAAGCTTTGACCACACCCGGAGTGATGCTTGCGCTGCGATGTTTTGGGATGATGACTCCGCTTGCGCCAAACACTTCGGCGTTTCGAATGACGGCGCCTAGATTGTGCGGGTCCTCCACGGAATCAAGCATGACGAACAATTTCCGCCCTTCTTTATCCAAAGCCTCATCAAGCGAAAAGAGCTTATAGCCCTCTACGGTTGCAACAAGGCCTTGATGGGACGTACCAAAACGTTTGTCAAGCACGGATTTCGGCAGATATCGGAGGGGAATCCCTTTTTCGGAAAGTGTATCCAAAAAATCGTCTTTCCTACCCTTTTGCGCAAAGACTTCGTGGATTTTTCGCCCTGCGCGGTAGGCTTCTAAAATGGGATTCTTTCCATAGATTTGCATGCAATCACCTCCTATTTCGATTGTATCACGGGACGCAACGCCTACTTTTTAGAAAAAGAACCGCAATCCCGGCGGTTCTTCGGCAAAAGGAAGAGCGCCGAATCAAACGATGTGGGAAAGCAGTTCGTAAAGGCGTTTGTGCTGTCCCGTCAAATGCAAATGCCCCAGCAAGGCTTCAAATCCCGTGGCAATCTTGTATTCCATCAAATCGCCCTTGCGCGATTTTCGGCTCAAAGGGGCGTTTCTACCGCGTTTGACCACGCTTAGTTCTTCCTCGCTCAACAACGGTTCGATGGTTTTTAACGCCCGGCTTTGAGCCGGGCCTTCGGTATAAGTGATCGCCGTACGGTGCAAATCCTTCGTTTTGACTTTCCCCGATGCCAGAAGCTGTTCGCGCACATAAAGCTCATATACGGCGTCGCCGATATAAGCCAGTGTTTGGGCGTTATACGCAAGCATCAAAGAATGCCCTTTTCGAGAAGTTTTTCACGAAGACGGTCCGCCTTGTCGAATTCTTTGTTTTTGCGGGCGTCGGTCCATGCCATGTAAATGGCGCGGTCGGTCTGAGTCAACCTTTGCACATCGGGTCTTAGGCCGAGGACCTTGAAGAAAGTATCGAACATTTCCAAAGCTGCGCGAAGGTCGGAATACGTATTGCGCTGACGCAGTTTCTGGTTGGTGTATTTGACAAGATTGTGCAGTTCGGTGATGGCGTTTGGGGTGTTGAAATCCTGTTCCATCGCTTCGACAAAGCGGTGGAGAATTTGTTTGAGCTTGTTGTCGGGGTGTGTTTTCGTATCCAAATAATTTGCAAGATCGAGTTGATAGAACGTTTGGGTGTAGGTCCGTTTGATTTTTTCCCATTCGGAGACATGGTTCTTAAGGGTTTCATCCGTATATTCGATCGGACTTCTGTAATGGGTGCTTAAAGTGAACAACCGGAAACCCATGTAATCATAATCGAGGTCTTTGACCAAAACAACGCGACCTTCGCTTTTCGACATCTTTTTGTCGTCGATGATAAGCTGTCCGTTATGCATCCAGTAATTGGCGATGTGATGTTTCGCAAACGCCCTATTTTGGGCGATTTCGTTCTCATGATGCGGGAAAATCAAACCAATGCCGCCGCCGTGGATGTCGATTTTCCCTCCAAAGATTTCATGAATCATCGCGACACATTCGGTGTGCCAGCCCGGACGTCCTTCGCCCCAGGGAGAGGGGTAGGTGATGCCGGTTTCGGTGGTCTTCCACAAGGTGAAATCCAAAGGGTTTTCCTTTTGCGTATTGACTTCTACGCGAGCGCCTTCCATCAAATCTTCGATTTTCCGTCCAGAAAGAATGCCGTAGTCGTTGATTTTATCTACCCGGAAAAAAACGTTCCCCTCAATTTCATAGGCGTACCCCGATTCTACGAGTTGTTCAATGTAGGAAATGATAGAGCTCATGTATTCGGTTACACGCGGAGCGAGATACTTTGTGGAACTTCCCACTCGTTCGGCGTCTTTGTAAAAAGCTTCGATGAACTTGTTGGCGACTGTCATTTCGTCGGTTTCATCTTCAATGGCTTTGGTGATGATTTTGTCGTCGACATCGGTGAAGTTGGAAACGAAATTCACGGTATAGCCTTTGTATTCGAAAAAGCGTCGTACGACGTCGAAGAAAATCACGGGACGAGCGTTTCCGATGTGGATGTAGTTGTACACTGTCGGACCGCAAACATACATATTCACCGTATCTTTGTCTATCGGTTTGAATGTTTCGGTCTTGTTGGTCAGTGTGTTGTACAGTTTCATACGCGTCACCCTCTATCAAAATATCGGAAAAATCATATATATTTTAACACATGGTTGCCTTTTTCAAAAACAAAACCCCTCGCGCCACAAAAAAAAACAGGGGATTGCCCTGTTTTTCATCCGTTCGTTCTTATAGCTTCTCAACGTTGGAAGCTTGAGGCCCACGGGCGCCCTCTACAACTTCAAATTCGACTTTGTCGCCTTCGTTCAACGTTTTGAAGCCTTCTTGATTGATGGCGCTGTAATGAACGAAGATGTCTTTGGCTTTTTCGTCGCCTTGTTCTTCTTCGGTTACGAATTCTTCGTCTTTTGTGATGAATCCGTAGCCTTTTTCTGAGTTAAACCATTTTACTGTTCCAGTCATGTAAAAAACAAATCTCCTTTTTTCTCTTGATATGGACATTATACAACGCTTTTTTTAAAAATGCAAATCTTTTCCCGTCAAATAAGGGATTTTTTGGCTTGATTTGGTCAAATCGTGTCGATGGAGAGGGAAATTCGTTCGACGAGCATGTCTTTTCCAAGCAGATTCATCATCTGAGGAAGGTCCGGTCCGTGCATCTGACCGCTAACGGCGATGCGAATCGGCATAAAAAGCATTTTGCCTTTCATCGAGGTTTCCTTCCCGGCCTCTTTGATCATGGTTTTCAAAGCGTTCGGGTCGATCTCATCACGCGATTGTAGTTTTTGCTTGAACGTTTTTAAAAGCGTTTTGACACCGTCTTGGCGCAAAAACTCCAAAGCTTCGCCTTCTAAATCGAAAGGCTTGTCGAAGAAATCGTAGTACAGTTTGACAATCTCCGCGCCATAGCTCAAGCGGTCTTTGAAAACGAGAATCAAACTCTCAAACCATTGTTCGTCTTTGCCCTGCAAAATGCCCTCTTCTTGCAAAAATGGACGACATAGGTCTTTGATTTCCGGAAGAGACAGCGCTTTGACGTAGCGGTTGTTGATGAAATGGAGCTTGCCTTTGTCAAACGTTGCCGGTGAAGACGACAGGCGGCCTTCGTCAAAACGATCGACGAGCGCATCGCGTGAAAGGATTTCCTCTTTGGCGTCGGGAGACCAGCCCAATAACGCAATGAAGTTGAAAAGGGCCTCGGGCAAGAAACCAAGTTCATGGTATTGTTCAATGAATTGCACAATCGATTCGTCGCGTTTGGAGAGTTTCTTGCCCTCTTCGTTGACGATCAAAGGCATATGCGCATAACGGGGACGGTCGAACCCCAATGCGTCCAAAACCATCAGTTGCCTTGGTGTGTTCGTAATATGATCTTCACCGCGGAGGACGTGGGTGATTTTCATCAAGGCGTCGTCAACGGCGCAGGCGAAATTGTAAGTCGGAATGCCGTTGCGTTTTAGGATGATGAAGTCGCCGACGTCTTCGCTTTTGAAGGCGACGTCTCCTTTGACGACATCGTCAAAGGTGTAGGTTTTTTCATCGGGAACTTTGAAGCGAATCGCGTGCGGTTCGTCACGGTCTTCTTTGCCGAGACACTTTCTCGAATAATGCAAACGCTCTTCGCCACGCGCTTTTTGCGCTCTTTTTTCTTCTTCTAGCTCTTCGGCGGTGCAATAGCACTTATAAGCCAATCCTTTTTTCATCAGGATTTGCGCGTATTTTTTGTATATGTCCAAACGCTCGAGTTGGCGGTACGGACCGTATCCGCCATCTTTGTCGATCGATTCGTCCCAGTCGATGCCGAGCCAATGCAAGTAAGACATTTGGCTTTTGATGCCCGTTTCCACATTCCGTTTTACGTCCGTATCTTCGATGCGAACGATGAAGTCCCCGCCGTGGTGCCGGGCGAATAGATAGTTGAACAGTGCGGTGCGCGCGTTTCCGATATGCAGATGCCCGGTCGGGCTTGGTGCGTAGCGTACTCTAACTTTCATAGGTATCCCTCCGTTTTCGCTGTCTTCATTATAGTATGTTTGGTATGCATCGGCAAGCGGTGCATAAAAAAAGCACGGCGAGCGTGCTTTTTTCCGAGAGTTTAACGTTTTGAGAATTGCGGAGCGCGACGGGCTTTTCTAAGTCCGTATTTCTTGCGCTCTTTGGCGCGGGGGTCCCGGGTGATCAAACCCGCACGTTTCAAGGGTGTGCGATAATCCGCATTGACTTGCACAAGAGCTCTTGCAAGGCCGTGGCGAATCGCGCCGGCTTGTCCGGTGATGCCGCCGCCGTCAACGTTGACTTGAATGTCGAACGTTTTGGTGTTCTCGGTAAGTTCGAGGGGTTGGAAAATGTCAAGACGTGTCGAAGCGGAAGGGATATAATCGTTAAGAGGACGGTCGTTGACGATAAACGTCCCGCTTCCCGGTGTCAGGATGACACGGGCGGTGGCGTTCTTTCTGCGTCCGGTTCCAATGTATTTGACTTCTTCTGCCATGGTTTTCCTCCTAACCTTTCAGCTCGTAGGGTTTGGGTTGCTGAGCCTGATGTGGATGGTTTTCCGTTTCGTACACGAAAAGCTTCTTGTACATCTTGCGTCCTAATTTCCCCTGAGGCAACATCCCCTTGACGGCGTGTTCGACCATGCGTGTTGGATGCTTTTCCTTCATTTGAAGCGCGGTGCGAACCTTCAGCGATCCGGGATGTTGTGAATGCGAATAGTATTTCTTGTCTTGCCATTTTTTGCCAGTGAGTTCAACGTCCTTGGCATTGACGACGATTACGTAGTCTCCGCAGTCGACGTGCGGCGTGAAAATCGGTTTGTGTTTGCCTCTTAGAAGAGTGGCGATCTCGGTGGATAAGCGACCGAGCGTCTTGCCCTTCGCATCGACGACAAACCATTCACGTTCGATGTTTTGGTTGTTTGCCATGTAAGTTTTCATGCGGTTAGCCTCCTATGGGATAATAGACGGGCTAGTGGGAGATTTTTGGAAATGTACCGACGTATATAATAGCTTATTTGACCGTGAATGTCAATTGTTTTATCCAAGTTTGTGGGCATCAGCTTACGGAGTCGCCGGGGTTCAAACGATCGACGGTAAGCACTTCGAGAATGTCGTCGTTCGAGCCCGCCAAAAGCATGCCTTCGCTTTTTTCGCCGCGCAGGGTTACCGGCTCTAAATTGGCCACGACGACCACCTTTTTGCCGACTAGGCTTTCGGGTTCGTAGTGTTTGGCGATGCCGGCGACAATTTGACGTTCTTTGCCTTCGCCGAGGTCCACTTGAAGGACCAAAAGCTTATCGGCGTTTTTATGCGGGGCGCATTTCGTGATTTTCGCGACGCGCATATCGAGTTTGGTGAAATCGTCGAACGTCGCCAAATTATCTTCTTCCTCAGGAACGGGCTCTTCTTCCTCGCCTCTGAGATGCTTGGTCAGTTTGTCGATTTCCTTTTCCTGGTCCAAACGGGGGAACAGCGGTGAAGGTTTGCGCACCACTTCGGCTTCGCGCAGTTCGCCAAACGACAACGTCTCATAACGGCGAAGCGCCTGCGGAATGCCAAGCTGCTTGAATAGAGATTGGCTCGCATCAAGGAGAATCGGCTGAAGCATAACGCCGATATGGCGCAAAGATTCGGCCAAATGATAAAGCACGTTTTCAAGTTCGTCTTTTTTGTTTTTGTCTTTGCCGAGAATCCAAGGTTCGGTTTCGTCTATGTATTTGTTGGTGCGAGAGATGAACGCCCACACGGTCTTGATGGCTTCGGAAACTTTCAGGTTGTCCATGTAGTCGCTATACGTTGCGACCGTTTCTTTGCACATGGTTTGAAGGTCGGCGTCGTACTCGGTACTCGCCTCGGAATACGAAGCGACTTTTCCGGAGAGGTATTTGTTGATCATCGAAACGGTTCGATTCAAGAGATTGCCGAAATCGTTGGCCAAATCGTAATTGATCCGTTCTACGAAAGAGGCGGGGGTGAACACACCGTCGCCTCCGTAAGGCAACTCGCGCAAGAGAAAATATCTGAGTTCGTCTAAACCGTAGCGCTCAATCAACGTATCAGGATAAACGACCGAGCCTTTCGATTTGCTCATCTTTCCTTCTTTGGCGGTGTAAAAACCGTGTGCGTGCAATTTGAACGTGATGGGAATGCCTAGCGCCATCAACATAATCGGCCAATAGATTGCATGAAAACGCAAAATATCTTTGCCTACGACGTGAACGACTTCGTCGCCGTACCAGTATTTTTGGAAAAGCTCGTCGTTATCCGTGCCGTATCCCAAAGCGCTGATGTAATTTGAAAGCGCGTCGATCCAAACATAGACAACGTGTTTGGGATTGGAAACGATTTTGATGCCCCAATCGAACGTGGTACGCGAAACGCTCAAATCGTTCAACCCCTGACGAATAAAGTTCAACACTTCGTTGCGGCGCGTCTCGGGGGTAATGAAATCGGGGTTGTCCTCAATGAAATTCAAGAGCTTTTTCTGGTATTTGCTCAAGCGTAGGAAATAGCTTTCTTCCTGAAGTTTGGATGTTTCGCGTTCGCAGTCGGGGCAAGCGTTTCCTTCTTCAAGCTGGCTTTCTGTGAAAAATGCCTCGCAATGCATGCAATAATACCCCTCGTATTCACCTAGATAAATATCGCCTTGGTCGAGAAGCTGTTCAAAAAGTTTCTGCACGACGGTCTTGTGGCGTTTTTCGGTCGTACGAATGAAATCGTCGTAAGAAATACTCATCCGGTCCCAAAGCGCTTTGGTCGCCTCGGCGATTTCGTCGACATGCTTGATGGGATGAAGGTTGCGTTCTTGGGCAACGGTTTCAATCTTCTTGCCGTGTTCGTCCATGCCGGTCAGATAATAGGTGTCGTAGCCGCGCATGTCTTTGTATCGCCGCAACGCATCGCAAAACACAGTGGTATAGGTGTTTCCGATGTGCAAGTTGCCACTCGGATAATAAATAGGCGTGGTGATGTAGTAGGTTTTTTTCATGATATCACTCCTGGTCGTCTTGAGATTTATGCTGTTTAAAGGCCATATACACCGTGTTCTTTTTCAATTTACGCAAACGGGCGACCTTTTTGATGGCTTCCATTTCGCTTTCCCCATCGTCAATGACCGTTTGAACGTGTTCGACGAGATCGGATTGTGTGAACGCTTCATCGGCGGATGCGCCTTCGACGACAATTACCATCTCGCCTTTTAAGTCCGGCAAATTTTCGATTTCATCCAACCGCAGTCGCAAAATCTCCTCAAACTTTTTGGTCAACTCACGGGCGATTGTGACATTACGGTTGCCAAATACAGTGCGCATGTCGGCCAACGTTTTTTTCAATCGGTGAGGGCTTTCGTAAAATATCAGCGTATGGCTTGTGTGTTTGAAGTCTTTTAAGACCTTTTGACGGGCGCCGCTTTTTTGCGGCAAGAACCCGAAAAAAAGATAAGGATGGGGTTGCATGCCCGAGACAATGAGGGCGGATAGCGCGGCGCTTGCGCCGGGCAACGGCACGACAGGAAAATCTTCTTCGAGAACGACTTGGACGAGGCGTGCGCCCGGATCGCTAATCAAGGGGGTCCCCGCATCGCTAACCAATGCGACGGATTTCCCATGTCTCAACGTCTTCAATACAGAAGCGGCCTTGTCGTCCTCGTTGTATGCGTGGAAACTTTGCAAGGGGGTTGAAACGCCGTAATGGTCGAGCAGGATTTTTGAAGTGCGAGTGTCCTCGGCGAATACCGTATCGACGTCTTTTAGCACCGTAATGGCGCGATACGTCATATCGGCAAGATTTCCGATGGGCGTCGAGACCAAATACAGTGTTGGCCGTTCTTCATCGAAGCTGCGTTGTATCTTCATGGGATCACTTACTTTCGGTTGAAAATTTTCAATACTTCATCGCTGTAGTTCGAACCGTTGTGCACAATGAGCGGAGGCAAGACCCTCATGCCCCAAGCCCCATCCAGCATCGCTTCACAAAGGAATAGTGACGCTTCCTTGTGTTCGCGAGGGTGTATGAAACGCATTCGCTTGACCGAAAATCGGTGTCGTTTTAAGGTGTTTAGAATCTCTTCAAGCCTTTCAATCCGGTGGATGAAGACAAAACGGCCTTTGGGGTGCAAAATACGTGCGCTTAGAGAAGCGATGTCTTTAAACGTTGCGCCCAGTTCGTGTTTCGCGTATGCTTGATGAGGGCTTTCCTTGAGAGGAGTATCCTCATCAACCTTGAAAAAGGGCGGATTGCATGTGACCAAATCGACACTGTCGGCTTCAATGTGGCGGTTCGCGTTTTTCAAGTCGTCATGGACGATGGAAATTTGGCGCTCGAATCGATTGAGCGCCACGTTGCGTTTCGCGATGTCGGCGGCGTCTTTTTGCAGTTCAATTCCGGTTATATGCGCCGTTTTCGTCTTCGTGGTGAGAAACAACGGAATCGGAGCAAAGCCGGTGCCAAGGTCCACGATTTTTTGGACGCTTTTGCCAGGGTTCGCAAAATCGGCAACCAATATGGAATCCAAAGAGAAGCAAAGCATGTCGGGGCGCTGAATCAGACGGATGTGACGATGCCCGAGCAAGGTGTGCAAAGCTTCTTCTTTACTTGTCATTGTTGACGAATTCTAACGCGTCGTAATCTTCAATGTCCTCGAGTTCGGACACCGCAAAATGTTTCACAGTATCGTTTTCAAGGTGGACCTTTACGGTACGCTCAAGGATGTTTTTGGAGATGACTTTTCCTCTTCCTTCGGAGGTGGTTACGCGTGTGTTCATCTTCGGCATGCCTTCACGGTGCGCGACGTAGGTCTCGTCTTCGTAACGGATGCAACAAAGCAGTTTTCCACAAAGCCCCGAAATGTTTGAGGGATTCAAGGAAAGATTTTGGTTTTTGGCCATTTTGATGGAGACCGTTTCAAACTCCCCTAAAAAGGTGTTGCAGCAAAGCAGTAACCCGCAGGGGCCAATACCGCCTAAAAACTTTGCGCCGTCACGTGCGCCGACTTGGCGGAGTTCTATGCGCAAGCGGAACTCGTTGGCCAAATCTTTGACAAGCTCGCGAAAATCGATTCTACCTTCGGCGTTGAAATAGATGATCAATTTTGAACGGTCCAAGGTGTATTCCGCGTCTAGAAGTTTCATCTCTAGTTCGTGGTTGTCCACATGTTTTTGGCAAAGTCTCATGACTTCGGAAATTTCGTCTCGGTTGCGTTGCGCCGCTTCTTTGTCTTTTTTCGTGGCTTTGCGTATGATTGGCTTCAACGAAGAAGATAACGTATCGTCGTCAATGACTTTTTGAGGTTCCATCACCTCACCGAGTTCGAGGCCGCGAACCGTCTCAACAACGACGCGGTCGCCTTTTTCTAATTCTATGTCGCGGGGCGTAAAATAATATTTTTTTCCGGCGGGCTTGAAGCGCACGCCGACAACGCTATTTTTCATCGGTAAGACCTCTTTCCAAATCAAGCATGATATTGTCTAGGGCCAACCTGGTGTTCACATAGTTTTTCTGTCGGGCCTTGAGTTGAAGCATATGTTCCAAAACAGCCAGCAAATCATTGAGTTCGTAGCGTTTGGCCAAGGCTTCGATTGTATCGATTCGGTCGGCGAAAACAATTTGGTTGCGGTTTCCTATTTTACCATAAATCAAATCTTTTTGGTAGTGTATGAAGACGTCGAGCAATGTGGCGACGGTCTGTTTGTTGCGCACAAACTCTTCAGCCTGTTCCCGAAAAGTAAGCAACGCCGCTTGGTTCTCATGCAAGGACGAGTACACGGCGTCGACGCTTTCTACAACGCTTTCGAGATTTTCGTCGTCCAAAAATACCCGCGCTTCTTCGGGCGTATCGTTGAGACGCGAAGCGAGTGTGAGATACGTAGTTTCATACCCCTCTTCGCTCAACGTTTTTTCAATGGTTCCTTTGGGGAGCGGGTGAAACGGAACACTCTGCGAACGGGAGCGCAAGGTGGGCAAAAGATTCATAGCGTCTTCTGCAAGCAAAATGGCGTACATATCCTCATGGGGTTCCTCGAGAAATTTGAGCAACGCGTTTGCCGCATGAGGGTTCATGGTGTCGGCGTCTTCGACGATGTAGACTCTAGGCCCCTCCTCAATTTTCGTTTTTGAAAATTCTTGTCTTAAGGCTTGAATGGATTCTTTTACTATTTGGCGTTTGGTAGGACGCACCACATAGATGTTCGGATGTGTAAGATGTTGCACACGCCGGCAATTCGAGCATGTTCCGCAAGGACGGTGCTCTTCCGCTTTGCAAAGCAATAAAGCCGCAAAAAAAAGCGCGGTATCGAATTTCATGGAGCCGGCTGCGCCTTCAAATATATACGCATGAGAAAGACGGCCCCTTTGGTAGCTGTTCACCAAAATATTCAGAGCCGTTTTTTGAGCTTCTTGCAGGTTTTTGAAATCCATGGCGAAACCCCCTTTATTCGAGCTCGTCGATGAGTTTCATGGCGTCTTCAACCACTTCGTTCAAAGGGCGGTCACCGTTGACGACCTTGATGCGTTTCGGAAACTTCTTGATGATTTCTTGATAGCCTTTGTATACGCGTTCATGAAACGTTCCATTTTCAAGATCCAAGCGGTCCGCGTTGCGATGATTATGAAAAACGCGTTTCAAGCCGATTTCGGGAGGAACGTCGATGAATATCGTCAGGTCCGGCAAATAATCATTGATTGCGAACGCGTTCAACTCAAATACCGTTTCAAAACCGAGTTCACGCCCATAACCTTGGTATGCCAGCGAGCTGTCGACGAAGCGATCGCACAAAACGACTTTGTCCTCTTGCAAGGCCGGACAAATTTTTTCCACGATATGCTGTCTTCGTGAAGCGGCGTAAAGAAGCGCTTCGGTGCGCGGATCCATTTCTTTGTTGTGTACGTCCAATATGACGTTTCGAATAAGCTCTGATATCTTTATGCCTCCGGGTTCTCTAGTTGTTAAAACATCGATGCCGCGTTCTTGAAGACGTTTTTCCACGGCTCGCAGCACAGATGTTTTTCCCGAACCTTCGGGTCCTTCGAAAGTAATGAATTTCTTTTTCACATGCGGTCAACTCCTTGCGCTCTTTCGTTTATTATCGCATATTTTCGGGGGTTTTTAAATATGAATTTCAACATTGACTACCCAACGTGTTACAATAAATATAATGTAAAACGTTTAGAAACCGCCCTCCCCATGTTATAATGGCTATGATAAATTAGGAGGGAACACGGGATGCATATACAAGTTTCCAACCTTTCGTTCGGTTACGACTACCGTACCGTGCTCAAAAACATTACCTTCAGCCTCGAAAGCGGCGATTTTTTGGTTGTGGTCGGCAACAATGGAAGCGGAAAAAGCACGCTGGTCAAGTGCATCCTCGGAATCAATCCCGTCCCTGACAAAAAAATCTTTTTGGACAACACCGACATCAACGATTTCAAAAAATGGATCAAAATCGGTTATGTCCCACAAAAAATGGACGATTTTAACTATGAGTTCCCGATTTCCGTCAATGAAATCATGCATGTTTCGAAACACTCCAAAGTGAGCGAGAAAGAAAAACTCGAACTTTTCGACCGTATGGGCATTTTGGAATTGCAAAACGAAAACATCAACAGTCTAAGCGGGGGGCAACTTCAACGGGTGTTTATCGCACGCGCCATGATCAATAAGCCCGAAGTTCTCATTTTGGACGAACCTACCATCGGTGTGGATACCGACAATGTTAACCGTTTTTATCGCATCATCAATGAATTGAACAGCGAAGGCGTCACAATCGTATTGATCACTCATTCCCTGCAACCGGGAAAAGCGAATTTCAACCATGTTATGCATCTTCATGAGGGCAAAGCGGAGTTCACCAGCGTTTCCGACATGCCTGATGGGGGGGATGTTTGATGGACGCTGTCGTGCTGACAAGTTTTTTGCGCGCATTGATTGAACGGGAGTTCATGCAGTTTGCCCTAATCACCGGAATCCTGGTCGGGCTTTTGGCTCCGATAATCGGCTCCTTTGTGGTCATCAAGCGTTTGAGCCTGATTGCCGACACTCTTTCCCACTTCTCTCTTGCGGGCCTATCCATCGGATTGTTCTTGTTGAACATTCTCCGGTTGCCAATTGGCGACCCGCTTTATATAGGTATGGTGTTTGCGGTAATCGGCGCCTTGCTCATTGAAGTGTTGCGCAGCTACTACAAGAATTACAAGGAAATCTCCATGCCCATTGTCATTAGCTTAGGGACCGCTCTCAGCGCTTTGTTCATCTCGTTGAGCGGCGGATTCAACACCGAAATATACAACTACCTCTTCGGCAGCATCCTAACCGTAGGGCGCAATTTCGTCTACATTATCGCCATCACCACGTTTGTCATCCTGACGCTCATCACCATCTTCTACAAACAAATCGTCATCATCAGTTTCGATGAAACGTATGCAAGGCTATTGGGAATACGCGTCAATTTGTTTCAGTTTTTCACCACCATCTTTTTGGGGATTGTGGTCAGTTTGTCGATTGAAACCGTTGGAGTGCTCTTGGTTTCAAGTTTGATGATTATTCCGGTTGCGGCGGCCATGAAGATCGGACGCAGCTTCAAGACCACCTTGATGATTGCCATCTTATTCAGCGAAGTGTCCGTAATCCTTGGCCTTTGGCTTTCATTCCGCTTAGGCTTTCCTTCGGGAGCGACCATCGTTCTTTTCAACATCACAATCTTGGTTGCAGTCGTCGTTTTGAGAAAGCTTTTCACGAGGCGAAATCTAGAAGAAAAACAAGAAGAACCGGTCACCGTAAAATAGAGGTCTATCCAAAACAAAGCGAACACCGCCGAACTGCATGCCGGTGTTCGCTTTTTTTAATATGTTAAACGCAAAAGCGTCAATCCGTTTTATAGACCACATTAGCCAGCGTCAACGCAGAGGCTTTCGCCATGTGTTTTCTTGAGTTTTTGTCAGGGTTTTGCAACGCGGTTTTCACCAAGGATGTGCCTTTTCTGATGTCGTTCAAAGCGTTTCCGACAATAATGCGTACCATATGCCGCAAGAAACCGTTTCCCGTAAGTTCAATGTGGGTAAAATCTTTTTCACGACGGACAACGACATTGTCTATGGTTTTTACGGTGTCTTGGTTCGGACTTTGTTTGCAAAATCCCTTGAAGTCGTGCGTGCCTTCGCATTGTTTAAGAAGGTTAAGAAGCTCGTCGGCATCGACGAGTGGGCAATATAGTGCTTTGTGGGCGTAAAACGGGTCCTTTCGGTGAATAAGGGTATAGCGGTATGTCTTTTTAAGAACGTCATAGCGCGCATGAAACACTTCAGGAACCTCTTCGATTTTGATGAGCACAATGTCTTCGGGTAGCATCGTGGCCATCACGTCTTCGATTTTTCCACTTTCAAGATGGGAAGACGTATCGAAGTGTGCGACCTGATGCAAAGCGTGCACGCCCTTGTCGGTTCTTCCAGCAGGATGAAGCTTTACATCATGCCCGCATATGTGTTTCAAGACCGATTCAAGGACACCCTGCACGCTTCTTCGCCTTTTTTGGCGTTGAAAACCGTAAAATAGTGTGCCGTCGTACGCAAAATCGATGCGAAATCGACGGGACGAAGGATCGTTTTTCTTTATGTAAACACGGTGCAAAAAGCCGTCTTTAAACTTGACTTTCATAAGTATGCCGCGGGTGAATGCGCAAACGTGAATGTTTTCGTATACATAGCGCTTTTTATGGTCGCCAAGATTCAATGCGAGAAGCTTTTTCAAGGCCTCTTTTCCGAAATGCAGAGTTCCTTCGATGTCTCGATACACCGTATCCTTTCCAACAAGAGCGCTTAGCGTCTCTTCATCGTGGCGCATAAGCGCACGCAAAAACGCCTCCATCATAGGACCACCCGTGAGACGATTACGAAGGTCAAGGCCAAGAAAGAGACAACCATGGCGACCGTGTCAAGGCGCTTCCACGTAAGCACATGCAGACGTGTGCGTGGTTGGCCGGGCACGAAAGAACGGGCTTCCATGGCGTTGGCCAAATCGTCGCTCCTTTGAAAGGAAATAATGAACATCGGAACAAGCAGCGATATGATTTGCACGACTTTGTCTTTGAGTTTCCCTTCTTGAAAGTCCACTCCGCGACTGGCTTGGGCAAGCATGATTTTGTTGGCTTCATCGAGCAGTGTAGGGATGTAGCGAAGAGCGATGGAGATAATCATCGCGATTTCCTCGGTGTTAATTCGGACAATGCCTAACGGTTTGAGGACCCGTTCCAATCCCAAATTCAAATCGGTCGGTTTGGTGGTGATGGTAAGAATGGTGGAAAGCATAATGATAATGATGAGTCGCACCATGATGAAAAAGGCGGTTGAAAGTCCTTCTTCAAAGACTCGGAACGTGCCTCTTGCAAACAGGAAACCGAAATCGATAAAATGGAACACCGCAAATATGGCGACGACCGTGATTAGGAAGTAAAGCAGCTTGAAACGGACCCGTTTTTTGGTCGCAAACCAAAAAACAGCGACGGCGACTGCCGCAAAAATACTCAATGCCGTGTAATGAAGCGGCAAAACGAAGATCTCATCGCCTTCTTGATTGAAAAGGATTTGAAAGATGAACGTGAAAAACAGTAAAAACATCAGCGGTCGAAGGCCTAAATACACTCGTTTGACGCTAATCTTACCAAAAATCAAAAGCGACGTCACCAATAAAAGCGCCACAAGCATGTGCGCAAACGACTGAATCAAAAAGGCGGCCACCATCAAGACGATCAAAGCGATCAACTTGGTGCGCGGGTCCATGCTGTATAGAAAACTGTTGCCGGGGACATAGCGGCCTATGACAATGTTTTTCATCGTAACGCCTCCCCGATTTTTGCCATCAAATCGGCCTTGTTGCGGGTTTCGCCTTCGATGGTGATACCAAGTTTTTCTTCAATTGCACGTCTCACTTTTAAGATGTCGGGTACGTCCAAGTTCCAGTTTTTCACGTTTTTACGGGAAAAAAGTTGTGTCGGGGCTCCATCATAAACGAGATTCCCCTCGCGCATCACCAACACACGTTTTGCATACTCATACACTGTATTCATGTCGTGTGTGATGATGACCACCGTCTTGTCAAGCTTTTGATGGATTTCATAGAAGACCTTCAACAAAGCGTTTCGTCCCAAAGGATCGAGTCCGCTTGTCGGTTCGTCTAAAACAAGTATATCCGGTTCCATCGCCAAAATCCCCGCTATGCTCACGCGTTTCTTCTCACCGCCACTCAAGTTGAATGGGCTGCGAGAGAGATAGCTTTCGTCAAGCCCGACAATGTTAATCATCTTCTTAGCGCGTTCCTCGGCTTCTTTTTCAGATACTCCGAAATTCTTCGGTCCAAACGCGATATCGTTCCCAACAGTCTCTTCAAAAAGTTGGTATTCGGGGAACTGAAAAACCAAACCAACTTTTTGACGGATGGGATTTAGTTTTAGGTTTTTGTCTTTTTTGCCCTCACGTGATATTTTCACTCCAAAAATATGAACGCGTCCCTCGGTGGGTGTGAGCAATGCGTTCATGTGTTGCGCCAGCGTGCTTTTGCCGCTGCCCGTCTCGCCTATCAACGTGATAAACTCCCCCGTTTTGTTGATGTTGAGCGTGATATCGGCCAAAGCCAGATAGCCTTTTCCGTCAATGTCTTGATATTCGTAGCCTACCCGTTCAAACTTAATTGCCATAAAAACTCCTTGAGCGAGGGGTTGTCAATCCCGTTTTCGTTCATGTAATGCATGATTTCAAGGGGGAGTAAAAGTTCCAAATTGGAGCGTTCAAGCGTTTCTTTGTCTTTGAGTATGTTCTCGCTTTTGTCCGCTTTCAAGACTTTCCCGTCCTTCAAGACGACAATGCGGTCGCTCATGACGGCTTCTTTCATCTCATGGGTGATGGGGATGATGGTTGTGCCTTCGCGGTTCAACGTGCGCATGAACTCCATGACCCGCTCGCGCCCCTCGGGGTCGAGCATCGCGGTGGCTTCGTCAAAAATGATTACATCGGTCTTCATGGCGAGAATTCCGGCAATCGCAACGCGTTGTTTTTGGCCACCGCTTAAGGCGTGAGGTTCTTTGTTGAGGTATGGATACATATCGACTTTTTTGGCGTAGTGTTCGATTCTCTCAATCATTTCCGGGCGTTCAATTTGTAGGTTTTCCAACCCGAAAGCGATGTCGTCGCGCACCGTGACACCAACGAATTGGTTGTCGGGATTTTGGAAAACGATTCCGACTCTTTTGCGGATGTCGCGCACCGTCGAGGCGCTCAACGTGATGCCATCGACGCGAATGGTTCCGCTTTGCGGCTTTAAAAGGCCAACAATAAGCTTGGACAGCGTGCTCTTGCCGCTGCCGTTGTGGCCAAGGATGCTGACCCATTCACCTTTTTCAATGGACAAGGAAACATTGTCTAAAGCACGCTTGTCTCCATGATAGGTAAAGGAGACGTTTTCGATTTCGATTACGCTCATACAATCACCTCAAAGTCGTATTCATTATATCAAATTTGCAATTGAAAAGCGAAGCAAAGGGATGAAACAAACAAAAAATGCGAGCCTCAACTCGCATTTTCAGCGGAATTATTCAACCAATTCGATGATTGCCATCTCGGTGCTGTCGCCACGCCGGGGGCCTTTTTTAAAAATACGTGTGTAGCCTCCGTTGCGGTCTTTATAGCGCGGGGCAATGGTCTCGAAAAGTTTTTGCAAAGCGTTTTGTTCTTCTTCGGTGTCGATAAAACGCACGGTCTGTGCGGCGCGTTTGCGGGATTCAAGGGTATTTTTCTTGCCCAGTGTGATCATTTTATCCATCAAACGGCTAAGCTCTTTTGCTTTTTTCTCCGTGGTTTCAATCCGTTCGTGCATGATGAGCTGTGTCACCAAATCACGCAACATGGCTTTGCGCTGATCGCTTCTGCGGTTTAGTTTACGGTAAGTAGCCATTGGTATACCTCCTAGGAATGTCTGGCGAGTGAAAGGCCGAGATCTTCAAGTTTTTGTTTGACTTCTTTTAAGGATTTTTTGCCGAGATTGCGCACCTTCATCATGTCTTCTTCGGTCTTTTTGGTGAGTTCTTCAACGGTGTTGATGCCGGCGCGTTTCAAACAGTTGTAACTGCGGACCGAAAGATCCAAATCTTCGATTTGCATTTCGAGAATTTGCGAATTCTGTTCGGACTCTCTTTCGACCATGTAATCTTCTTCTTGCGCTTTTTCGGACAGTTCGACCACCATCTCGAGATGGTTGATCATCATTTTTGCGGCAACGCCCAAAGCTTCCTTCGGGGTAATGCTGCCGTTGGTTTCAATTTCGATATAGAGCTTGTCCAAATCCGCGCGATCTTTTTCGCGCGTCTTCTCAACGTCGTATTGAACACGGGTGACCGGCGTGTAGATACAGTCGATGGGAATCACGCCGACGCTGCGGTCGTATTCCTTGTTTTGCTCGGCGCTGACGTAACCGACTCCTTGAGCGGCGGTCATTTCAATGCGCAAACTGCGTTCCTGTGTGATGGTCGCTATATGTTGTTCGGGGTTGACGACGTTGACGTCGTCTTCCATGTCGTCGGCTTTCATGACCTTTTTGATGTCGGCGGCCGTCACTTCGCCGGGGCCGTCAACCTCGATAATCAAAGGTTTTTCAGCGCCGGGGTCGTTGTCGTCGATGGTGAGTACGACGTCTTTTAGGTTCAACACGATGGTGGTCACGTCTTCAACGATGCCTTCCATGGATGAAAATTCGTGTTGAACGCCGTCTATATTGCAGTTCACGATGGATGCGCCGGGGAGACTCGAGAGTAGAATACGGCGCAGGGCGTTGCCCAGGGTGGTTCCATAGCCGCGTTCTAGCGGTCTGATCTCAAATTCGCCTTTGGTTTCACCATCGTGAAGAATTCTTGTTTCCGGTTTCACAAACTTTAAGTCTTTCAAAAGTACAACCTCCCTTAATTATATAATATTAGCCGCGAGGTCTTTTCGGGGGACGACAACCGTTATGGGGAATCGGGGTTTCATCCTTAATCGCGGTGATTTCCAATCCGGCGCTTTGCAGGGAACGAATGGCGGCTTCACGACCGGGACCCGGCCCTTTGACCGACACTTCCACTTTCTGAACGCCGTGTTCCATAGCGGCTTTCGCGCATGCTTCGCTTGAAATCTGGGCGGCATAAGGGGTCGATTTGCGGCTTCCTTTAAAGCCGAGCGCTCCCGCAGAGGCCCAGGCGATCGCGTTGCCGCTGGGGTCGGAGATTGTGATGATGGTATTGTTGAAAGTCGAATGGATGTGTGCGACTCCGGAAGGAATATTCTTTCTAACGCGACGTTTTTTCGTTCTAGCTTTTTTACGTGCCATAATTCTCTCCTCCTATTTCTTCTTCTTCGCGACCGTTTTGCGCGGTCCTTTGCGCGTGCGCGCGTTGTTGCGGGTCTTTTGTCCGCGGGTGGGTAGGTTTCTACGATGACGCATGCCGCGGTATGAGCCGGTTTCTTGAAGACGCTTGATGTTCAAGCGCACTTCGCGGCGCAAGTCGCCTTCGGTTTTAAAATGATCGACGGCTTCGCGGATGCGAACAAGTTCTTCATCTTTCAAGTCTTTTACGCGGGTATCGGGAGATACTTGCGCCTTTGCCACGATGTCTTCGGAAAGGCTTTTGCCGATACCGTAAATGTATGTAAGGGAAACAACGATTCGTTTGTCTCTGGGAATGTCAACGCCTGATATACGTGCCATAGTGCACCTCCTATTAACCTTGTCTTTGTTTGTGTTTGGGGTTGTCGCAAATTACCATGACTTTCCCCTTGCGTTTGATGATTTTGCATTTGTCGCAAATTCTTTTAACGGACGGTCTAACTTTCATTCCAATTTCCTCCTTTGGAATCCTTTGTTTATTTGTGTCGATACGTGATGCGGCCACGTGTTAAGTCGTAAGGGGAGAGTTCCACCGTGACTTTGTCTCCAGGTAAGATGCGTATGTGATACATACGGATTTTACCTGAAACGTGGGCTTTAATCGTATGGCCGTTGTCCAATTCGACCAAGAATTCGGCGTTGGGCAAAGATTCGAGAATTTTGCCCTCAACTTCAATTTTTTCTTCTTTAGCCACTATGCCTTCCTCCTTCAAGAGCGGTTAAAAGCTCGTAATCCTCATCGGTAATCAGTACGGTATGTTCAAAGTGTGCGCTGAGCGAACCATCAACGGTGACGGCGGTCCACTGATCGCTTTTCACTCTTACTTCTTTCTTGCCGCTGTTGATCATTGGTTCAATCGCCAGCGTCATACCCGGTTTTAACACCGGTCCTTTTCCCGGAGGGCCGTAATTGGGGATTTGCGGGGCTTCATGGAGATTTTTGCCAATGCCGTGGCCGACAAAATCGCGCACTACGCTGAATCCTTTGTTTTCGGCGTGGATTTGAATGGCGGAGGATATGTCGGAAAGACGGGCGCCGCTTTTTGCGTGTTCAAGACCTTTGAAAAGCGCTTCTTCCGTCGCTTTCAAGAGATTCTTCGCTTCTTCGGAGATTTCCCCGACCGGATAGGTCCAAGCGGAATCGCCATGGTACCCTTTGTAATAGGCGCCAATGTCGACTTTCAAAATATCTCCCTGTTTGAGTTTTCGTTGTTTCGAAGGGATGCCGTGCACCACTTCGTCGTTGATGGATGTGCAAGCGCTGCCGGGAAACCCGCCGTATCCCTTAAAAGAAGGAGTGGCGTCGTACGAACGGATGATGTCTTCGACGAGGACGTCGATCTCTTGGGTCGTGACGCCCGGGCGGACGGCTTTTTTCACTTCTTGATGGGCAAGGGCGACAATGCGTCCGGCCTCGCGCATGAGCGCAATTTCACGGTCGGATTTTCGGCTAATCATGCCGCAACTCACGCAAAGCGCGTTTAATGTCCGAATACACCGCTTCAAAGGACTGCATGCCGTTGATGTTGACGAGGACGCCTCGGCCCTTGTAATAATCGATGATGGGTCTCGTCTTCGACTCGTAGATGTTCAAGCGGTTCTTGACCGATGCGGGTTTGTCGTCCTCGCGTTGGTACAGTTCGCCGCTACACACATCGCAAACGCCTTCGACGTTCGGGGGACGGAACATGGTATGGTAGGTTTCCGAACATGATTTGCAGACGCGCCGTCCCACCATGCGTTCTAAGATGGCGTCGTAGTCCACCACGATGTTGATAACGGCGGTCAGTCGGGAACCGATGTCCGCAAGCATTTTGTCTAGCGCTTCCGCCTGCTTTACGGTTCGTGGGTAACCATCCAGCAAAAAACGGCTGTCGGGGCCTTTTTTCTTCAAACGCTGGTACACGATTTCGTTGGTGATATCGTCGTCAACAAGGTTGCCCTCCTTGATGTACTCCATGGCTTCTATGCCGAGTTTCTCACCGCGTTTGTAAGCTTCGCGGAACATCTCACCGGTGGATATGCTTGTCAAATCGTATTCCTCGACAAGTTTTTTGGACTGGCTTCCTTTGCCCGCACCGGGAGGTCCCATGACAAGTAGTTTCACGCTAACGCCTCCTAGCGGATGAAGCCGCTGTAGCTTTTGCCTTGCACGTCGGTTTTGATTTGTTTGGTCGTTTCAATCGCTACCCCGACAACAATCAGAAGTGAAGTGCCGCCGACTTGGACGTATTGTGGCAAGCCGAAGATGATGGATGTGAATATGGGGAGCGAAGCAACAACAAGCAAGTATATTGCGCCAATGGTCGTGATTTTAAAGAGCAGTTTGGAGATGTAGTTCTCGGTTTCTACACCTGGGCGTACGCCGGGTACAAAAGCGTTTTGCTTCTGCAGGTTGTTGGATATTTTTTCCGGATTGATTTGCACAAAGGAATAGAAAAAGGTGAACACCACAATCAAAATGGCGTAAACAACGTAGCCAAGAGGCCTTTGGTAATTGAACAATTCGTTAATCCAAAACCCGGGAGTCGTTTGTGCGAACTCCGGCAAGAAATTCAGCAAAGTTTGCGGCAACGATAAAATCGTAACCGCGAAGATTACGGGAATAACGCCGGCGGAGTTGATCTTGATGGGGATGTTGGAGCCGGATTTTCCTTTGAACCGAGAACTGCTGGGTCGATTGGAATATTGTACGGGAATCTTTCGATTCGCCGATTGCATGTAGGTGATGCCTATGAGAATCAGTATGTAGAGAATAACAACAACGCCAAAGATTGAATACGCGTCAAACCCGTCGCCCTCGATCAGATACTCTCTTCCGAGTTGGGTGAACATTCCGGGCAGACCGGCGATGATGCCGGCAACGATGATCATCGATGTGCCGTTCCCGACGCCTTTCATGGTGATTTGATCGGCAAGCCAAAGCAAAAATGCCGTACCTGCGGTCATAACGAGCGCAAGATAGGTATAAGTCAAGAAATTGGCGTCGATGCCAGGACGGAAAATGGCGTCTTGAGTCATCGAAAAGCCGAAAGTCATACCCAAAGCTTGCATAAAGGCGAGGCCAAGTGCCAAATAGCGTGTTGTCTGATTAAGCTTGCGTTTTCCGGTTTCGCCCTCTTGCGACCATTCTTTGAAGATGGGCACAATATCCATCTGCAACAGCTGCATGATGATCGATGCGGTGATGTAGGGTGCGATGCCGAGCGCGATGATGGAGTAGTTGCTGAGCGCTTGGCCGGTAAAGGCATCCATAATGCCTAAGAATCCGGTTTGCTGTTCAAAGAACGCCCGGATTTCAGCGGGGTCGATTAGGGGCATGGTGATAAACGTAGCGGCACGATAAATCAAGAAAACCGCTAAAGTGAAGAGAATTTTCTTCATGAGGCTCTTGTTTTTGAATACCGCTTTGATTGTATCCATCAAACCACCTCGATGGTTCCACCGGCAGACTTGATTTTTTCTTCGGCGGAAGCCGTGAATTTGTGTGCCTTGACAGTCAGTTTTTTCTCAAGTGTTCCTTTTCCTAAGATTTTGACACCGTCGTTCACCTTAGAGATGACACGGTCGTCTTTGAGCATCTCCGGGGTAATGGTGGTGCCGTCTTCGTAACGATTCAAGCGTTCGACGTTCACCGTCGCATATGTTTTGCGATGGGGGCTTTTGAAGCCGACTTTGCGAAAGCGTTTATAAGTAGGTGTTTGACCACCTTCAAAGTCTATCGGTAGGCTGAACCCTGAACGTTGAGACTGTCCTTTGTGTCCGCGGCCGGCAGTCTTACCGTTGCCGCTTGACATGCCACGGCCAACGCGTTTTCTTTTACGCTTGGCGCCGGGGGTGGGTTTCAATTCATGTAATTTCATTGGGCTACCTCCTATTTTTCAACAACGTGGACTAAATGTGCGATACTGCGAACCATCCCTCGAATGGTTTCGGTATCTTTGCGGACGACTTTTTGGTTGGGCTTACGCAGTCCGAGAGCGTGGGCGGTCTTGCGATGTTTGGGCTTGATGGCAATCAGGCTTCTCACCAAAGTGATTTCAAGGTTCTTCATTTAACTGAGAATCTCCTTTGGAGTCTTGCCGCGTGTGCGTGCGACTTGATCCGCCGTACGCAGATTGTCGATGGCGTGCATGGTTGCACGTACGATGTTGATTGGTGAATCAGAGCCCAAAGATTTGCTTAGGATGTCGGAAACGCCCGCTGCTTCCAATACGGCGCGGACAGGTCCGCCCGCGATGACACCGGTACCTTCAACGGCGGGTTTCAGATAGACTTTTCCGCCTCCGTGACGTCCGGTGATTTCATGAGGAATGGTGGTACCATACATTGGTACTTTGACAAAACTGCGTTTCGCTTCTTCAATGGCTTTTTTAATGGCGTCGGGAACTTCTTGAGCCTTCCCGGTCCCAAAGCCTACTTTGCCCTTTTTGTCGCCTACGACGACGAGGGCGCTAAAGCGAAAGCGACGGCCGCCTTTGACGACTTTGGCGACACGGCTGATATTTACAACGCGTTCTTCGTAAATATTTTCTTCTTTTTTTCTGCGCTTTCTACGATTTTTTTGCATGGGTTACCTCCTTCTTAGAATTCCAGTCCGGCTTCGCGTGCGGCTTCGGCCAGGGCTTTGATACGACCGTGGAAGCGATAGCCGCTACGGTCGAAAACGACTTTCTTGATGTCTTTTTCTTGAGCTCGTTTGGCCAAAACTTCACCGACGGCTTTGGCGCCTTCTTTGTTTCCTCGAGTTTCCTTGACGGAATCTTCTTCAAGCGTTGAAGCGCTGGCGAGCGTTTCGCCATTGACGTCGTCGATGAGTTGAGCGAAAATGTTTTTGTTTGAGCGGTAAACGCTCAAACGGGGGCGCACAGCGGTACCGATAAGGGTTCTTCGTGCACGTTTATGTCTTTTTTTGCGCATGAAATTTCGGGTTATTTTCTTACTCATAATTGGTCACTCCTAACTACTACGTAGCAGTTTTTCCTTCTTTGCGACGTACATGCTCGTCGACGTAGCGGATGCCTTTGCCTAGGTAAGGTTCGGGCTTCCGGACGGCACGAACATTGGCGGCGAATTCGCCAACTCTTTGTTTGTCGATGCCGCTAACGGTGATTAAAGTGTTTTTGTCGACAGCCACTTCAATCCCTTCGGGAATATCGAGTTCGACGGGTTGTGAATACCCGGCGTTGATGGTCAGTTTGTTGCCTTGTTTTTGCGCGCGATAACCGACGCCAACCATTTTCAGTTTTTTGCTGTAGCCTTTGCTGACGCCTTCGACGAGATTGGCGATATGGGCACGATACGTTCCATGGAGCATGCGATGCGGTTTGGCATCGCTTGGACGGTTAATCGTAATCGATTGTTCGTCAAGGTCTAAGGCCATATCTTCGTGCATCTCGAGAGTAAGAGTGCCTTTTGGGCCTTTCACTTCGAGCGATCGGCCGTTCAAACTGGCGCTGACGCCCTCTGGCAGGGCAATGGGTTTATCCCCTATACGACTCATGTTAGTACCTCCTTTGTTTGATTACCATACGTACGCTAAAATTTCGCCGCCGATGTTTTGCTTGCGCGCTTCACGGTCGGAAAGAATACCTTTCGACGTTGAAACGACGGCGATACCGAGGCCGTTCAATACCTTGGGGATTTCTCCGCTCTTGGCGTAGACTCTGAGGCCCGGTTTGGAAATGCGTTTCAATCCCTTGACGACGCGTTCGTTTTGCATGTACTTCAACGTGACGCGCAACTTGTCGACGGGTTTGGCTTTGATTACATCGATTTTTGCAATATATCCTTCATCGCGTAACAGCTCCAAGACTTGTTTTTTTACCTTTGAAGCCGGAATATCGACGGTTTCGTTTTTCATCTGATTTGCGTTGCGGATTCTTGTCAGCATATCAGCAATAGGATCTGTCATTGTCATAAAATTGCCTCCTCCCAATCACTAGGAATAATTTTTACCAACTTGCTTTTTTGACGCCCGGAATTTGTCCTTTGTATGCCAGTTCGCGGAAACAGATACGGCACAGTTTAAACTTGCGAATGACGGAATGCGGCCGTCCGCAACGTTCACAACGTGTGTATTGGCGGACTTTGAACTTTTGTGGGCGTTTTTGTTTCGCGATCATTGATTTCTTAGCCATAAATAGCCTCCTTAATTTCTTCTGAACGGCATACCGAACTGCGAAAGCAGCTCTTTTGCCTCGACGTCGGTTTCGGCGGTCGTAACGATGACAATGTCCAATCCACGAACGCGGTTCACCTTGTCGTAATCAATCTCGGGGAAAATGAGTTGTTCCTTGACACCGAGCGTATAATTTCCTCTTCCGTCAAAGGCTTTCGGACTTACGCCTTGAAAGTCTCGTACTCGCGGAAGGGCGATGCTGATGAGTTTGTCCAGAAATTCGTACATTCTCTGGCCGCGGAGAGTCACTTTGCATCCTATTGCCATGCCTTCACGCAGTTTGAATCCGGCGATGGATTTCCGCGCACGGGTCACAACGGGTTTTTGACCGGCGATTTGTGTCAATTCTGCAACGGCGTCGTCGAGTACTTTGGTGTTTTCAACGGCGTCACCGACACCCATATTTAATACGATTTTTGTAATTTTTGGCGCCTGCATCACTGTGGAATAATCGAACTTCTCAACCAGTGAAGGGCGGATATCTTCTATGTAGCGTTCTTTTAAGCGATTCATCCACTCATGCCTCCTCTCTCATTAGTCTAAGACCTCACCGGTTTTTTTCGAGACACGAACCTTTTTGGTGAGTGTTTTTTTCTTCGAGGTTTCCGTAACGGTTTTGTATCCTACTCGGGTTGCGCCTTCTTTGTCCACCAGCATCACGTTTGATGCGTGGATGGGCGCTTCGTATTCCAAGATGCCCCCGTCAGGGTTGGCCTGAGTAGGTTTCGCGTGTTTTTTGATGACGTTTATGCCTTCGATAAGTACACGATTGGATTTGGGGAACGTCTTCATGACATTGCCTTCTTTGCCTTTGAATTCCCCGGCCATGACACGTACTTTATCACCTTTTTTAATCTTCATACGTTTTCCTCCTACTCTTTATAATACTTCGGGAGCCAGTGAAAGAATTTTTGTGAAACCCTCTTCACGTAACTCGCGCGCCACCGGACCGAAAATCCGGGTTCCCCGGGGCGATTTGTCGTCGGCAACGATTACGGCGGCGTTGTCGTCGAAACGGATGTATGATCCGTCGCTGCGACGGGTCTCGCGAGCCGTACGGACGATTACAGCCTTGACGAGATCGCCTTTTTTGACCATGCCGCCCGGGATTGCCTGTTTGACGGTGGCCGTGACGATGTCGCCGATGTTTGCGTACTTGGCACCCGTCCCACCAAGAATCTTGATGGCTTCTATCACTTTTGCGCCGGAATTGTCGGCGACTTTTAGCTTCGATTCCTGTTGAATCATCCTAAGAACCTCCTTTTAAGCCTTATAATCTGTCCTAAATCTGTTCTTTTCTCTCAACGATTTCAAGCAAGCGAAATTTTTTCGACTTGGACAGAGGACGGGTCTCCATAATCTTGACCTTGTCGCCCATCTTCGCTTCGTTGTTTTCATCGTGCGCTGAAAAATTGCGGGAACGTTTGATGCGCTTTTTGTATTTCGGATGCTGGATGTATCGTTCAACCTCGACCGAAATCGTCTTATCCGGCTTGTCGGATACGACGGTTCCAGTAAGGATTCTACGGTTGTTTCGTTCCATACACTATTCCTCCCGTCTTATTTGGCGTTGCGCTCGTTGAGAACGGTCTTCATGCGCGCAATCGCCTTTTTAACGTTTTTGATTCGAGCGGTATTCTCGAGCTGACCTGTGGCTTGTTGGAAGCGGAGGTCAAAGAGTTCTTTTTTGTGTGCAACAATTTCTTTGTTGATTTTTTCAGTGTCCCATTCACGGATTTCGTTAGTTTTCACTGAAATCACCACTTTCTTTCTTAACCACTTTCGTCCGGACCGGCAGTTTGTGCGCGGCTAGGCGAAGCGCTTCGTTGGCGACTTCTTCGTTGACACCGGCAACCTCGAGCATGATGGTGCCTTTTTTGACAACGGCCACGAAACTTTCCGGCGTTCCTTTACCGGAACCCATGCGGACTTCAAGGGGTTTCGCAGTTTTCGCCATGTGCGGGAAGATGCGGATCCATAGTTTCCCCTGGCGTTTCATATAGCGGTTCACCGCGATCCTTGCGGATTCAATCTGGCGGGCGGTGATCCAGGCTCCTTCAAGAGATTGAAGGCCGTAATCACCAAAGCTTACGCTGGTTCCGCCTTTGGCTGTTCCTTCGTACGATACACGGTGAGGGCGTCTGTATTTGGTTCTTTTGGGAATTAGCATAACTAATTAGCCCCCTTTTTCTTAGGTAGTATTTCACCTTTGTAGATCCATACCTTTACACCGATTTTTCCATACGTCGTGTACGCTTCGGTCATGGCGTAATCGATGTCGGCACGCAAGGTGTGCAGGGGAACGTTCCCCTCGTTGTAGCCTTCGCTACGTGCCATTTCAGCACCGCCTAAGCGGCCTGAGACCAAGGTACGGCACCCTTTGGCTCCTGAACGCATGGCGCGTTGGATGGCCATTTTTTGAACGCGGCGGAATGATGCGCGGTTTTCAAGCTGGCGCGCGACGGTGTCGGCGACGAGCTTGGCGTCCAATTCGGGTTTTTTGATTTCGGCGACGTTAAGGATGATGTCTTTGTCGGTAAGTTCCTTGAGTTTGGCAACAACCTTGTT